>DMXO01000003.1:135150-135372 GCA_003482855.1 Candidatus Magasanikiibacteriota bacterium | reverse complement strand
CACCTTAACATATCGGGGTGCATTAACAGTAATGTTATTCCAATTCTTTTCGTTTAAAAATAAGTTTTAGATAGGTGAAAAACCACGTAAAAAACACGTGGTATAAGAGACACAAATTCGGCTATAACGGTGAACCCGTAGTCTGTTAAAAGCAGACCGGCAATACCGTGGGAAGTCACGTAAAATGCTATCGCATCACGTGACCCCGTAACGACTGACCCG
>DMXO01000003.1:134831-134997 GCA_003482855.1 Candidatus Magasanikiibacteriota bacterium | reverse complement strand
CGACTGACCCGAAAGGGGAGACTTGTCTACATATAATGTAAATTGTATATGACAGGTAATACGCCGACTCTTACAAAGTCAAACTGAGATCATGTAGATCACGTCCCGATTTAATCGGGATCTGCTAAAATCCAGTGTAAGAAGAAGATATAGTCTACGCCACATG
>DMXO01000003.1:93290-134662 GCA_003482855.1 Candidatus Magasanikiibacteriota bacterium | reverse complement strand
ATTAAAGCGGTACGCGAGTTGGGTTCAGAACGTCGTGAGACAGTTCGGTCTCCTATCTGCTGTGGGCGTTGAATATTGCGGGAACTCACCCCTAGTACGAGAGGACCGGGGTGGACGAACCTCTGGTGTACCAGTTGTGCGCCACGCATTGCTGGGTAGCTAAGTTCGGTGCGGATAAGCGCTGAAAGCATCTAAGTGCGAAGCCGTTCCCTAGATAAATATTCTTTGAGAGTCGTCCGAGACGAGGACGTTAATAGGCACTAGGTGTATGCCAAGGTGTACTAATTACTCGAGCACTACGGAAACATAGAGTTGTGTTTTGAAGAAGCACATTTACAGTGTATTATTGTTTTACAAATTTGTTGATAATTTTAAAAAGAGACAGTGTCTTGGTGGTCTTTGCGATGGGGGTACACCTGTTCCCATCCCGAACACAGCAGTTAAGCCCATCAGCGCCGATGGTAGTCGCAAGGCAAGAGTAGGTCGCCGCCAAGACATTGTCTCTTTTTTATTTAAAAAACACCTGAGAAGGTGTTTTTGTTTTTCTATATCTAGTCTAATATCTAATGTTGTTGTTCTGTTTTAAAAATCCATCGCCAGGTTATCAGGAGAATTATCATGCTTGTTGCAATCCCAATATACATTGGTTCAATATTTAGCCGATATACAGGCCAGCCATACTCTTGTTTCAGCCATCCTTCTATGAGCCATGCGCCAGATGCAACAGATGACAGTAGCATTGAAGTAGTAATGATGTGATCATTTATTTTTTTGTTTGTGAATAGTACGAGCAAGACAGGCAGTATCAATGCCGAGACGCCGACGCTACCAACCGCATAAATAATTCCAATGATTGATTTGAATGCAAAAATTAAAATAATAGATAGAATCAATGTGGCAATAATGCCGATTCTTGTGAGACGTTGGAGTGAAAATTGTTTGAATTTGTTTTGGAGGAAATCTACTGACACTATCGTCGCGCTGGCAAATAGGAATGATTCAACGGTGGAAACAATGATCGAAAAAATACCAATAATAAATATACCTTGTGCGACAATTGGCAATACATTTTGCGACAGCACCATATACGCATCAGTGGGAGATATATCAGGAAATACAGCCCGGGCATAGAGTCCTGCAATGAGTGTCATCATGTCAAATAAAAACCAAAATAGAATGGAATATATGATACCTCGTTGGGCTGTCCTACTATCTTGCGCCGCGAAACATCTTTGGTAAAAGTTTGGATCAACAAGAGTCCATAGTGCCAGTAGCCCCCATACGATAATTGTCTGGAATGGTAATTCTCCTTTGAGTGTTAGATGACTCGCAGGTACATGTGAAGCAATGAAATCAAACCCACCAAATTTTTGTACGGTAAATATGATGAGCAATATAAATCCAAGATACATAAAACCGAATTGGAGTTTGTCAGTCTTCAAAACTGCCCAGAATCCAGCATACCATACGTATATGGTAGTCATGACAAAACTAATAGCGATTGCATAAAATAATGAGATACCAAAGAGCAATTGCACAAAAACGCCGAGTGACAATACATACGGGGCAGGTGTTGTCATGATATAAGTGAATATCGCTGCAATCTTACCAGATGTTTTTCCTATGCGTTCTTTGAGTAAAGAAGCGACGGTAGGATGCCCATGGTCGTGTATTTTTTTGGCTAATAGTAGCGCAAAAATGAAATATATTGCATACCACACAAGTCCTTGGGTGACCCAACCTACAAGTCCATATCCAAAAATCATTTCACCGACGCCAAATATTGCGCCGTACCACGTGGTGACGAGTGTCATGACAAATATTGGTAACGTTAGTTTTCTCCCAGCAGACATGTATCCCGAGTCATCTAATTTTTTTCTGCTGACTTTGAAACCAAGAACGAGCGTAACAATGATATATACGCCGATAATGATTTGGTCGATAGGGTGTAGGTTCATAAGAACGGATTATAATAATGTCGCGATAATTTTATCATGAAATTTCCATTCAGTCACACCTATGAGATGTGGCTCGTCTTGTTCAATCATAACGTATTCGTTGGTAGTTTCATTTGACGTGCCGATGATATGTCCTTGTCTCATTTCCAATTCATCAACTGGCCATTTGAGTCCTGATGACTTGAGTATTTTTGTTTTGTGAAGAGGATAAAGAGATACTCGTGTCCCGATAGGTAGTTCTATATTCCACAATTTAGGAATTCTAAAAACAATATCGTCTTCTACAAAGAAAATAATTTGTTTATTTCTGTATTTTGATAATACATGCAATATCTCAAGCGTATGATCAAATCTATCTCCAGTAAAGCCGAAGGCGAGATAGAGCGGCGCCTCAGTTCGTAATAAAACTTTTTCCAGATCAGTAGAGTCTTGGTCTGGCACATGAATGATGTTGGTTTTTTGTTTCCATTCTTCTTTATTTTGCAATGAATCAAGATCTCCTATGATCATATCAGGAACAATACCTGAATCGTATAAGTGGTTAGCCCCACCGTCTGCCGCGACAAGTGGCCGTACTTTTTTGTATATAGATAAAAACTGGTCCATGTTTACATGGCCAGTGCCGATGATGGTTGTGATTTCAAACATTGATTTCACAGATTATAATGCTTGTCCGCCTTGGGCGGAGATTACACTGAATTAATTGTTTCCGGTTGTCTTACGTGTGTATTTTGCTATAAACCACCACACACTCCATATTCCAAATGGAATACTTAACAGTTGTCCCATGCTCAAAATCCATAGGTCATCAATGCCTTGGCGTTCTTTCAGAAACTCGACAAGGAATCTTGTTGAAAAGTATGTTAATAGGAATAGATTGAAAATGAACAGCTGAGGGAGTTTTGCTTTGTATTTTTTGTAAACAGTAAACAGTAAATAGCAAACAGTAAGAGCGATGAGTGATTCATATATCTGACTCGGATGTCTTAGTAATATTTCCGCGTCCACGCGCTGAAACCACACTCCCCAGGGCAAGTTAGTTGGCTTACCAATAATTTCTGAATTGAAAAAGTTTCCTAATCTAATAAACGCGGCAAGAAGTGGTATAGGAATAACAAGGATGTCTATATATTTTTTGAGGTCTATTTTTTTTATTTTTTTATACAAAAAAAGAGTTACAAGTAGACCAATGGTCATACCATGACTCGATAAACCTCCGTGGTTTATGAATATAATTTCAACTATATTTTGGCTAAAATAAGCCCAATTATAAAAAAATACATGTCCAAGACGTGCACCAATGAGACCGCCAATGACCATCCAAATTGAAAGATCATATACAAGCTCTACCTTATATCCCTCTTTTTTAAATAATTTTTGATATACAAGTATTGAGCTAAGCACGCCGAGTGCCAAAAAAAGTCCATACCAACGGACAGTGATTGGCCCTGCACTAAGTAAGATTGGGTCGATAGTGTTTGTCAGCATATATTATTCAAAGAAAATCAGCGACATAATGATAAGAGCACCAGCTATGAGAGCGACAAGTTGGAGTAATGATTTTTTGGTGTCTGTTTCTTTGTGGAGTTCTGGTATGAGGTCAGATCCTGCGATATAAATGAAACTCCCCGCAGCAAATGGTATGAGAAATGTAGTGAGATGACCTGAGAATGATCCAATGAGGAGAGACATAATGGCACCGAGTATTGCGGTTAGCGCAGTGAAAAAGTTAAATAGCATTGCTTTGCGTTTTTTGAAACCACCATGTAATAATACACCAAAGTCACCAATTTCTTGTGGAATTTCATGTAGCACGACAGCGAGAGTTGTGGCAATACCGACAGGTATACTTACGAGATAGCTTGCCCCAATGATCATACCATCAATAAAGTTGTGTATGCTGTCGCCAAATAAGTTCATATAAGCAAAGCTGTGGACTTTGTGATCAATATGTTCAGGGTGATGACAATGTCTCCAATGGATAAACTTTTCTATGACAAACGAAAAAAGGATACCAGAGAGAATGTACGTAGATATGCGTAGAGTAAATCCTGTTTCTTCTGCGATTTCGGGAAGCAAATGTACAAATGCGTCGGCAAATAGCGCGCCGGTCGAAAAGCTGACCATGTACGAAAGAAATTTTTTGAGAATACTATCCTTTATTCCGAGGGCAAATATGGTAATAAGAGATATTATACTGACGAGCAGCACGCTTCCAAGAGCGTATATGATGGTTTGTGTCATATATTATGAACATGAGTTACATACTCCAACCAGGACGGTTGCATGAGTTATTTGAGTAAAACCAGATATAGAACTGGTCGTTATATTGCAGTCAACACACTTTGTCTTTTTGCATCGTTTGCATATGATATGATGATGATGGTGAGATTCATCATGTTTTTCATAATATTGTTGGCCGTCTATTTTGATAGTAGGTGTGATGAGATTGAGTGTTTCCAAAATTTCAAATGTGCGATATACAGATGCCTGATTGACCTGAGGGATAGTGTGTGAAATGTCGGCCACGCAAAATAATTTTTTTGTTTGTGTTATAGTATCACAGATTTTTTTGCGTGTTTTTGTGAATTTGTATCCTGCTGACTGGAGTGTATCAAGTATAATTTTTTGTTTCATATGATTAAATCAACTGCAAATCATTTGCAATTATATACGATGTGGTTGCTTTTTGTCAAGAGGAGTTATCTATCCACAATATATGCTATTGCCTTATTATCTATTAGCTGATATAGTCTTCCGTGATTTATCATTAAAGTATTTTGTATGCCAGAAGATCAATATGAAATTATCAAAGATGCACTACTTGATCATGTGCGTGACGTATTTGAAGAGATAGAAGAAGATCTGGCGCGGTATCATGAAGAGAAGTATGCCATGCTTGAAGATGCTTTGAACAGCGCATCTGATGCGAGCGAGCTACAGGTTGCTTTTGCTCAGTGGTACAATGATCATGCAGACGACCTCGAACTCGAATATGAACTTGAAGAATTATGGCAAAATGCACTTGCCAATGCCGATGTAGATTTTTAAATCTTGAAGAAACAAAAAGGAAATGGTAGTATAAGAAAGCCATTTCTTTTTTTATATATATTTGTTTAGTTTAACTAAATTATATGTTGCGTGGGAACATGTTGATTGCACAAGGAGGAGGGCCGACTGTTGTGATCAACCAAAGTTTGGTCGGTGCAATTTTGGAAGCGCGGAAATATGATGATATAGAGGCGATATATGGTTCACGTCATGGCGTGTCGGGCATTCTCAAAGAAAATTTTGTTGATTTCACTCACGTAGGAGATGTACATCTTGAAGCAGTTGCTCGTACTCCGGGATCTGCACTAGGTTCGACGCGCGATAAACCAGATCAAGCATATTGTGAAAAGATGTTTGAAGTAATGCAGAAACATAACATCAGATATTTTTTCTATATTGGTGGAAATGATAGTGCAGATACTTGCCGTATTGTGAATGAAGAAGCAAAAAAGGTAGGGTATGAGCTCCATATTATACATATTCCAAAAACAATAGACAATGATTTACCAGGGACTGATCATTGTCCAGGATTTGGTTCAGCCGCACGTTTTGTCGCGTCTGCATTTCGTGGTATTAATTTTGATAATGCCTCACTGCCCGGTGTATATATTGGTGTTGTCATGGGACGTCATGCAGGATTTTTGACCGCAGCTTCTGTTCTTGCAAAACAAAATGAAAGTGATGGGCCGCACCTTATATATACCCCAGAAAAAAATTTTGATATTCACCAATTTACCCATGCAGTCAAAGAAATATATGAAAAATATAGACGATGTATAGTGGCTGTTTCAGAAGGTATTCATGATGCAGATGGTGTGCCTATTATGGTGAAATTGGCCAAACAAGTGGAGCGTGACGCACATGGGAATGTACAATTGTCAGGGAGTGGCGCGTTGGCCGATTTGCTCTCCCAACGTGTCAAAGACCACACGGGGATATCCCGTGTCCGTGGTGACACGTTTGGATATGTACAGCGCTCATTTTTGGGATGTATTTCTTCTGTTGACAAGCAGGAAGCGCGAGAGGTGGGAATGCACGCTGTTAGATTTGCTATGGCAGGTGATGTAGATGGGTCAGTCGCAATAAAGCGTGTGGGCGAATATAGTGTAGAATATGGGTTGATTGATTTGAGTGTTGTGGCAGGACAGACAAAGATAATGAGTGAAGATTTTTTTGAGAATGACAATATGGTAAATGAGACATTTGTGAAATATATAAAACCATTGGTAGGAAATTTGGATGATGTCGTATATCTAGATGCACCATTGGTAAATATCTAATTTAGTATCAAAATTTTAATACCTAATACCTAATACCTAATACCTAATACACTATGACTATACAAGAAATCACTAAATCTCTTGTCGCACCGGGGAAAGGAATTTTGGCTGCTGACGAGAGCACAGGTACTATACAAAAAAGATTTGATTCTATCGGGGTAGAATCAACAGAGGAAATGCGTCGCGCATATCGTGAGCTTTTGTTTACAGCGCCTGGCATGGGAGATTATATCTCTGGCGTTATTTTGTATGATGAGACTATCCGACAGCGTGCTTCTGATGGGCATACATTTGTTACTGTGCTTGAGAAACAGGGTGTGGTCCCTGGAATAAAAGTTGATCTAGGGACAGAGTCTTGTGATGGTTCAGAAATAGAAAAGTGTACCAAAGGTCTAGAAGGTTTGGATGAGCGCCTCAAAGAGTATTATAATTTGGGTGCCCGGTTTGCTAAGTGGCGTGCAGTAATCACAATTGGAGAAGGTATTCCTACAGATGGGTGTATTGCTGAGAATGCAAAACGATTGGCACAATATGCAAAATATGTTCAAGAGGCTGGCATGGTGCCTATTGTAGAGCCCGAAGTGCTTATGGATGGAGATCACGACATTGATCGCTGTTATGAAGTTACGAAAAAAACTTTGGGAAAAGTATTTGAAGAATTACGTTTGCATGGTGTAGCACTTGATGGGATGCTCCTCAAGCCAAATATGGTAATTCCAGGAAAGGGTTCACCAAAAAGTAGACCAGAGGAAATTGCAGAAAAAACTATTGCTTGCTTTATAGAGACTGTACCTGCAGAAGTGCCCGGCATTGTCTTTTTGTCTGGTGGACAGAGTGAGAAAGAAGCGTGTGAAAATTTGAATGCAATAAACACTTTGTCTATGGAAAAGCCATGGGAATTGAGTTTTTCGTATGGTCGTGCGTTGCAGGCTTCTACTCTGGATACATGGCATGGAAAAGAGGACCAAGTTGGTTCTGCTCAAGAAGTTTTTTTGCATCGGGCCAAGCTTGCAAGTGCGGCTCGGTCAGGCATATATAGTTTAGATATAGAGTAATTAACAGGTTGACCAGCCCTCTTGTATTTGGTATAATCGCTCCCTAGTATAAAGGGGGCTTTTTTTATTCTTATATATATGACAAAAACAAAAATTGCAATAAACGGGTTTGGTCGTATTGGTCGTATTTTTACGCGTATTATCTGGGATAATCCTTCTCTCGAGTTGGTAGCGATAAATAGTCGATCCAAGTGTGATATATATGCCCATTTACTTAAGTATGACTCTATATATGGTCCATGGGACAAGGAAGTGAGTTTTCGCGATAATGACACCCTTATTATAGATGGGAAAGAAGTACACATGTATCATGAAGCTGATGTTTCAAATTTGCATTGGGATGCCCATGACGTGGATGTGGTACTTGAGTCGACAGGTGTATTTCGTGATCGTGCGTCAAGTGAGAAGCATCTACAATCAGGAGCTAAGTATGTGCTCATTTCTGCTCCAGCAAAAGATGAGGATGCCACTATGATTTACAATATGAATCATACATTGTTTGATCCACAGAAGCACAAGATAATTTCAGCTGCATCTTGTACCACGACTTGTCTTGCCCCTGTTGTCGAGGTGCTTCACAAACATTTTGGTATAAAACACGGCACTGTGGTGACAACTCATTCATACACCAATGACCAGCACCTCGTCGATGCACCTCACAAATCAGAAAGTTTCAGACGTAGTCGTGCTGCCGCTATCTCTATTATTCCTACATCTACTGGTGCTGCCAAAGCGATTGGCAAAGTTATCCCTGATCTCAATGGTAAACTCGACGGCAACGCGCTTCGTGTGCCAGTACCAGTGCCTTCTATTATTAGTTTTGTTGCAGAAGTGGAAAAGGCTACCAATCGTGATGATGTAAATAAGATATTTCATGAGGAAAAGAAAAATTATGTAGGTAGTCTTGATGTGAGTGATATCGGTCTCGTATCTGCAGATTATATTCGTTCGCCATTTGGCGCCACGGTAGACACACTTACTACTGTCGTGACTGATGGGACACAGATATTTGTGCAGGCATGGTATGACAATGAGTGGGGATATGTTACACAGATGTCCAAGTTGTTGGGATATATGGGAGAAAAAATTAAGAATGGCCAAGCCATTAATTAAATAGAGATTATTTAAATTGTCTTATGGCAAGTCCGGCACAAATTTTTTATGAAAAAAGTGAGGGGACAGTGAATATTTCCTGGGAAGATGTTGAAAAGGATGTATTGGGAATTATTGATCACATGCATACAGATGGTTTTGAGCCCGATGTTATTGTTTCTATTGCACGTTCCGGTCTTATCCCTGCATCTATGATTGCGTATGCACTGGGTAATAAGCAGCTGTATGTAATCAAGGTAGATTTCTCCAAAAATCAAAAAAATGGTAATAATCAAGAACTCAATGATCGTCCTATGATTACTCAAGAGCTCACAAAAGATATTTCGGGATTGAAGGTATTGGTTGTCGATGAGATGGCAGTGTCTGGGTCAACTTTGAAATTAGTTTCAGCATATATGGATATCAAAAATCCTGCTGAAGTGCGTTATGCTGTTTTGTACAAACAACCGTGGGCTGAATTTCACCCGGATTATGTTGGTAGAGAGATCAAAGAGTGGCCATTGTACCCTTGGAAAGAACTTCGCAATGATGTGATCGATCCACGAGCACGGATTGCACGTAAGAATGGGAATTAAAACACGGTAGAGGATTTCAAAGACGCAATATCATAGCGTCTTTTTTATTTGTATATATACATTTTTTACACACTTGACAGGGTTTGATAGTATGGTGTACGATAAAAACATACAAAAATAGTATAATATAGTATATATGGACAATCCAAACACAAAAAAACAAGGTTTTGCAAGTATGAGTGTCGAAAAGCGCAAGGAAATAGCACGAAAAGGTGGCAAAGCCGCTCATATAAAAGGTGTAGCCTATGTATTGACTAGCGCTGATAGGAGCAAGGGAGGAACCAAGAGTTCTGGTAATTTTAAATATAGACCAGAAGCAGCCAAAGAGGCAGGGAGAAAAGGAGGGAAAGTAAGTAAACGTAAAAAATTTTTATATAAAGATAGTGTTTCTTTTATGACATAAAGCATCTCAATTTAAGTTTCGACTATGAGGTCACCTGTGGATAATTATTTCGCTTAACTTATTCGGGAAGTAGCGGATATGCGTTCTTCAGTGTGCTTGACTTGGGATATAAGGCGTCTGTATAATCAGCACGCCTGTTTTATTATTTATTTATTTAAAAAAATAATCCTTAATTTTATCTCCCATGTCATTATCTAAACGCCTCCTCTCGTTCTTTTTAGCTCTTTCACTTTTGCTTACACTCGTCGGTAGCACACTTGTATATCCTGCAGTCGCAGACGCAGCATCAAACGTCTCGATGTCATTGACAAGTAGCAATACCCTTTTCGTCAACGAAACTAATGCACTCACTGTTTCAGTGAAAGCAAACAGTCCACTACAAGATGCACTTATTGATTTCGAATTATACAATAGTTCAAATCAACGCGTCATGCAAAAAGTTTTTGAACATCAAAGTTTCGTAGTGAATGGACAGCGTTTATATAGTATTTCGTGGAAACCAACACAAACAGGTACCTATACTTTGCGAATTGGTATATTTACATCAAATTGGTCGTCGCTTATCCAATGGGAAAATAGTGTAGCGACTTTTTCTGTCCAACCTCGTCCTGTGGCAGCACCATCTGTGAATATCCTTGCGTCAGCAGTGGAAGTTTGGTGGCCAGCACAAAATGCGACTGTGTCAGGGGTGCAACCGTTTAAAGGTATTTTATCTGGCACATCGCTTTCAAATTACCAGATGTATTGGCAGGTTGATGGAGGACAACTTAATCTCATGAATAATAGTTCAGTTGATTCTCCACACAAAGAATCTCTGGTAAATGTATCAGGATGGAATTGGAGAGGAAGCGGCCCTTATACATTAAATTTTGTTGCAAAGAATCTAAGTGGCCAGACGATTGCGCAAAAACAGGTGGCAATTTATATAGGTGCATCTTCACAAACAGCACCTGTGACACCTGTAGCTCCAGCAACAAACACAACACAAACTCAGACGACTCAGACAACAACTCCTCCACCAACTCAAATATCTGCACCCGCGCAAACTACCGCGTCACCCGCTCTCGCATCTGTCTCTGGTTTGTATGTAAATCCAAATTCTCCTGCACTGTCCCAAGCACAACAGTGGCTTACGTCTCGTCCTGCTGATGCAGCGCTTATGAAAAAAATTGGTGATCAGCCGAGCGCACGATGGTTTGGAAACTGGAACAATAATATATATACCGATGTAAAAAATTATGTAGACGCTGCGGCAAGCGCCAATGCAACTCCCGTACTTATTGCGTATAATATTCCTCAGCGTGACTGTGGTGGGTATTCTGCCGGAGGCAGTAATGACCCACAAGTATATCGCCAATGGATCGCAGACATGGCACGCGGTATTGGTAATAGAAGTGCAATGGTTGTACTCGAACCGGATTCTGTTGCACTGAATGATTGTCTTTCTTCTACTGACAAACAAACTCGTTTCGGTTTGCTTTCATATGCAGTGGATACATTCAAGGCAAATCCAAACGCACGCGTATATATAGATGCCGGACATTCAAGTTGGGTTGGTGCACAAGACATGGCAAATCGTTTGACACAAGCAGGTATAGCGCGTGCAGACGGTTTTGCGCTCAATGTGTCCAACTTTTACCCAACACAAGACAACGTGAATTATGGCACCCAAATTTCTCAATTTCTTGGTGGCAAACATTTTGTCGTGGACACATCCAGAAATGGTCGTGGTTCAAATGGGCAATGGTGTAATCCATCTGATAGAGCTCTCGGCGAAAAGCCAACGTTGAATACGGGTAATGCACTAGTTGATGGATTCCTGTGGCTCAAGACTCCAGGCGAATCAGACGGCACATGCAATGGCGGACCGAGTGCAGGACAATGGTGGAGCGATTATGCGCTTGGACTAGCACAGCGTGCAGCGTGGTAAGTGATTATTGAAGATATTAAGATATTGAATATTAAAACAGCTCGAGAAAAGGGCTGTTTTAATCACCGTTTATGCACTTGACAATAGTTCACACGGTAAACTATACTAAAATAGTATAAATATAGTATATGCGTACATTATTATATAAAATTAAGACAAGCGAAATAACACCAGGTAATGTATTACTTCTGACCGCTATTCCTATGCGTTCGCGAGATAGGATGCATTATAAGCCAGGGCAATATGCCATGATTGCGTATGAACTTTCAAGAGAATATCAAAAGTTTCATTCTTTTAGCATTGTAAGTAGTCCTACTGATGATCATATTTCATTTGGCATCAAAATATCGGGGGACTTCACGCAATCACTGGCAAGTTTGTCTCCGGGTTCAGTCATCGCTGTGCGTGGTCCGTATGGTTCTTTTGTCTTGCGTGAACAAGACACCAAAGATAGTGTATTAATTGCTGCAGGCATTGGCGTTACTCCTTTTATGAGTATGATTTCTTACGCGCATACTACACATCAGCCACAAGATATTAGATTATTGTACAGCGTACGTTCGTCACAAGATGTGCCGTTTATCAATAATCTTAATACTATTTCACAAATAAATCCGAACATACAAACACTTGTTACCATAACCGGAGATGAAAATATTATACCTAATGGTTTTTTTAAAGGAAGAGTTTCGAAAGAACTTATTGAGTCCATGATTCCACGCTCCATTCACGCAACTCGATTTTATATATGTGGTCCATCGGCTTTCATTCACTCAGTGGAAGATATCCTAGCTAGTCTTGCTGTTCGTCAGAAGTATGTTTATACTGAAGATTTTGTGCCATCAGTTCGCGTGTTGTGGAAACGGCCAGTACCGCTTGTGGCAAGTACTGCAGCTATTGCTGCATCAGTCTTGGTTTTTTCTCTTGCTGCAAATGCACGCGATGTTTCTGCGTTTGCAGATAAATCATTCAATCGACTCAATATCATATTCAATGCAACAGACGTAAATGCTGCAGTTACTAAGCAAAGACAACAGGTATTATCACAAGAGCAGTATGAAGCATACAGCATACCACAGGTGACGAAAGTGCTTGTGCCACAATATACGACCGAACAGGTTACTATTACTGAACAATCAGCTGTGACAAAACAAATAGCTACACAACCGGTGTCACAACCAGCTCCAGCAGTTGTACAAAATCCACCTCGTACTGTTGTTAAACCGGTTCTCCAACCAACTCCTGTAGTTCAGCCGCAACCGACGACCCCGGCTCCTGTTGTTGTACAGCCTAAGCCTGTGGTGACTCCTATTCCTTCGCCACCAAGAACGACGGTATCATAAAATTATTTTAATTATACTAATTAACCTAAATAAATATGAATAAGACTTCAAAATACCTATATACATTTTTATCACTTGGTGCTTTTATTCTTTTTGTATTTTCTCCATTTTTGAGTGTACAGGCTGAAGATGAAGATGATCAAACACAACAAGAAGTAGAACGTATACGTGAAGAACAAAAACAACAGTATGAACGAGAACGCGAGCAAGAAAAACAAGAAACAGAGTATGAACGAGAAGACGAGAGAGAAAATGAATATGAAGATGAATACGAAGATTATTCTCTACAAGAAGGGCAAATCCAACCAGAGGTTATTGAACCTCAAGTTGTGTTACCTCTCTTAGAAGAGCCTGTGGCAGTCGAACAACCACTGGTACAACAGCCGGCCATAACTCAAGTAACTGAAATAGTTCCTACAACTCGCGTCGTAGAAAAGCCAGTAACACAAATGGTCGAGCAGTATCAGACGACGTATGTGACAGAGTACAGAAAGACAAATAACTATGCAGTTCATGACGCGAATATGAACGGGATTGTGGATGAGTTTGAAGTATTACTGAATCCATAATTGTCATTTTTGGATGACAAACAATAATCGTATGTACTGGACATTTAGTTTTGATGCATGGGACACAACTATTTCCGGCACAGTAGATGTCGGAGAAAAATATGATAAGTCACTATTGGCTGATTTGGAGCAAAAAATAAAAAAAGATACCGGAGTGTATTCAAAGATTTGTGCCCGATTTGATGAGACAAGCGAAATATCACATCTCAATACACACGCAGGTGTTGAACAGGTGGTAAGTGGACGTTTGATAGATTTACTTATCGCAGTGCAAAAAGCATATGTAGAGACAAGCGGTATATTTGATCCCACCATTTTGAAAGCACTCGAGAATGTTGGTTATGATAAAACGTTTTCAGATATTGCGTATCAAGGTATCTCGGCCTATAGTTATGAAAAACGTGATTTGATTGTATCTCAACACATTAGACGTCCTCTCCTGCGAGAGATGAAAGTGAATAAAAATAAACGTACAGTATATATACCACAGGGGATGCAGATTGATTTGCTTGGGATTGCAAAAGGATATTGGGTCGATTATGTTGTACAGACTTTTTTGCTACCGTACCCATCATTATGGTTATCTGCTGGCGGGGATATATATGTGAGGGGCACAGATGAGAAAAAAGAGCCATGGAAAATTAAAGTCCAAGATCCGTCGGAACTTTCAAGAGATATAGGACATTTTATATATAACAAAAAACAATTCGGTGTTGCAACTTCAGGCATTACCAAGCGTGCAGGTACAGGAGGGGCAGGGAAGTGGCATCATATTATTGATCCGCGCACAGGTTTGCCTTCGCAAAGTGATATTGTATCTGCTACGGTATGTGCACGTTCTGTCACGGATGCCGATGTATATGCCAAGACAGCGGTTATACTCGGATCTCGCCAAGCGCATTCGTTTTTGTCTTCGTGGCCTGAGTGTGAGTATGTGTTTGTGGATGTGGAAGGGAAAGTGCATTCTTCTAACGGTTTGTCATTCCGACCGACCCCGAGTATTCGGGGTTTGGGATGATAATTATAATTTTATGTTCAAGAAAAAAGAAACAATTTATGGAGTCATGACATTGTGTTTTATCATTATATTTTCTCTGATATTTTTTAACATCACATACGCGCAAACGACGTCTTCTATTTATGCTCAAGATCCAGATCCAAAAGATACAGACATAGATGGTCTCACTGACCAAGGAGAAATGTATATATTCGGTACAGATCCTACTCTCCCAGACACAGATGCCGATGGCTATTTGGACGGCGCAGAAGTATTATCACAGACTGACCCGCTTGATAGCGCAAGCCCAGGGACTGTAGCGCAAGTAAAGACGACGCGCGAAGTTCCGTGGCCGTGGTATAGCGCGCGAGCCGCAGGGATTATTAGTTATTTGTTTTTGTTTTTTATTACTATTTCTGGTATCGCGCTTTCGACTGGCGCATTGTACCGCGTGTTTGGACAAGTGTGGGGTTGGCGTATTCACCAGTGGATTGGCATTATGATGATGGTGAGTGTCATAGGACATGTTGTGGCGCTTGGCTTTGATAAGTTTATAGATTTTTCTCTCGCAGAACTTCTCATACCATTTGCAACTGATTATGAGCCAGTGCTCATGGCATCCGGCATTATTAGTTTTTATTTTTTTCTCATACTTATTACCACTTCATTATTTGTTATTCAAAAAAAGTACCGCTTGTGGAGATATTTTCATTATTTATCATTTCCCATGTTTGTTGCTACATTTTATCACAGTGTATTTTTGGGGACAGATACCAAGACACTGACTATGACCATAGTATACTGGAGCACAGCGACTATTGTTGGATTGTTTGTGATTTATAGAATCTTATATCGAAAGATTCAGGGGAGAGTGTTTCATCAACACCTTAAACACGTGACACGTAGTACATAACCTATAACTTAAAACAGCCCCCTAGTCGGGGCTGTTTTTTGTGAATAAGATTTTTCATTATAAACATTCTCGTGTATACTAGTGCTATTAATTTAAGAGTTTTTATCTGTATGAACAATATCCACAAAGGAGAACTGAGTACACATGTCGGTATTATATTTGCAGTTAGTATTTTATTTTTGATGGGTGCGATAACACTATTTGCCAATTTCATGCATCGCAGCACCATAAAAGAATTTGAAGAAAAGGGGAAAGTCTATACAGGTGCAGTGACAGATAATTATTTTTTTCAAGCACGTGATTATGGCAATCGCAGTGGGATCAGGACGCGTTACATGATTTGTTTCAAACCAAGCGAGCCCATAGAAAATCATGAGTTACTATGTTCGAGTGAATATATTTCTCGATCTACTGCTCAAAAATATCCGGTCGGATCTGCTATGTCGGGGTACTTTAGAAATGATATTCAGGATATGCTGCTTATTCCTGGGATTGAGAGTTGGAGAGGAAATAAGATTTTTCAATATCTTCCGTATGCTTTTTTTGGTGTTGGTATAGTGCTTTTATTGATTGGGAAGTTGAAGAAGTGAGTGATATTGAAGATATTGGGATATTGGATATTAAAACAGCTCCAGAGAGGGGCTGTTTTTGTTTTGATTAACTAGCAGTTATACGGAATCTTTTAAATATAATATTTTATTTTGGTATATTTTAGTGATAAAAGCCGTCTCTACTGTACACTCATATTTCTAACTCTTCAAGCACAAAAATTGTGGATAATCAAAACAACCCCGCTGGATCGGGATTGTTTGGGTTAAGACCACCTTGGCTTTCACGCCATTGGTGTATCATTTCGCATTTTTGTCTGGTTCATGAATACCAAACGTATTTCCTTCGGTATCAATAAAATATCCTTGCCACGCCATGCCGAGAACCGCCATTTTAGGCATAGCGACTTTGCCGCCAGCTTTTTCTATTTTCTTAGCTGTCTCATCGAAGTTTCTGACAACCACTGTACAGACAAATGCATTGGTTCCTTGCATTGCCTCAGGAGCTTTGGTAGGACGCTGTAAAAGTCCGCCATCAATGCCGTGTGATCCAGAACCCATGGGCGCGGTAATAATTCCCCAATACACAGGATCTTCCATCCACTTGGGGAATTGCCATTCAAATACATCACCATAAAATTTTTTCGCGCGTTCAATATCATCTGCCTGGATTTCAAAATGAACAACCCGTTCGATTTTTTGCTTTGGGTCGTAACTTATCATCCAATTAATTCCGAATTTATCTGTGCACATACCAAAGTATGATCCCCAAAACGCGTCTGCCATGGGCATGGTATTTATGCCGCCTTGAGAAAGTCCTTTGAAGTAGGTGTCTGCCTGTTCTTTGTTGTCAGCTAAAATAGATACAGAGATCGCATTGCCAGTTCTTGATTTTCCCATTGACTCGGGAGTGTCACTTCCCATAAGCACGCCATTGTTTCCAATGGGCAATGCCATGTGCATTATTTTTTCGTTTTCATTTTCATTGAGCGACATTGCTTGTCGAGCTTCAGATGATGTGTCTTTGAATCGTTGAATGAAACTAAATTCTCCACCAAAGACTGATTTATAAAAGTTGAAGGCTTCCTCACAATTGTTGTCGAAGCCAAGATATGGGTTTAGTGTGGGCATATGTTTAGAATTTATGATTTAAAATTTTTAATTTTTAATGTTATGTATATACAGGTACTTCCTTAACATCAAGTTTATTCAATTTATGAGTGATCCAAAAATATCCAACGATAGCAGACACAATATTTCCCACGACAATGGAAATCCAAACTGAAATAATGGAAAAATCAAATACGCGGGTAAAGAGGTATGCGAGCGGGATGGAAATAACTATAAATCGTATAAAGACGATCCAGAAGCCAGGCCAGGATTTGCCAATTGCTTGGAACACGCTTGCTTCCACAAGTGAAGCTGCAAGAAAGCCATAGGTGAGAGCGACACTGCGCATGTAATATATCGTGTACTGCGTAACCACCGGATCATTGGTAAAAATATTAGTTACAGCGCGCGCGAATATCGCAACAATAATTCCAAGCACAGCCGCGCCAACAACTCCATAAGTTAACCCTTTTTTAAATGCTTCATTCGCTCGTGTCATGTTGCCCGCGCCAATACTTTGTCCAATAATTGCCATAGCGCCAAATCCAAATCCAACGGCTGGTAAAAACGCAAAAAATTCAACTCGAAATCCTAGACTAAACGCAACTGCTCCTGGCTCAAAAAATACCGAAGAAGTTATGAGAGTGAGAGCAGCCACTCCGACCGGATATATCACTTGGGTGATTGCGGCAGGTACTCCAATATCGAGGACCTTTTTAACCGATTCCCATTTGAATGAAAGATTGTAAAAATGAAAACGTATTCTACGGCGTGGATGCGAGAGAGACTTCAAGGCAATGACTATAAACACTGCTTGCGAAATGACTGTGGCTATAGCAGCGCCAGAAATACCCAAAGCCGGAATTCCGAGTAGGCCAAATATCATGATTGGATCTAGGACTGCATTTATGAACGTTGAAATAGCAAATAATTTGGTCAATGTGAACGTATCTCCTTGTGCGTTGAAGGCAAACATGACCGTGATTAACATGAAGAAAAATACAGAACCTGCCGCGGTAATGGTCAAATACTGGCGAGCTGGTTCAAATATAAGTCCGTACGCGCCTGATGCAGTGAGTAATTGGTTCCTAAATATAAGTGCGATGATGGTAAAAATAATTCCGGCAATGGCCGCGAGTACAAATGATTGCCCAAGCACGCGTTCTGCTTCCTTGATATTTTTCGCGCCAATATGCATAGCCATGACCACGCCTGATCCCACTGTAATGCCAAAGCCCAATGAAATCATGAGAAATAATGCGATTTGAGAAATACTGACCGCGGCGATTGCTTCTGCTGAAATCTTGCTTACCCAGTAGGCGTCTACGAGGTTGTATAATGTATAGAAAAATATCGACAACATCATGGGCCACGCGAGAGACCATATCTGTTTGCGAATAGGGCCTGTGGTCAGGTCTTGTTCGTGCATTTCAGTTGTTGTCTCTTGTTTGTTCATAGGCTGAAGTTGTGTTTGTTGCATTAAGCTTTTACTATAACTTTGAATCCGCCGTAGACCATACGTTTCATATCAAAAGGCATGGGTTTATCTTTGTACTTTGGATCGTCCATAAGGGGGTCTTTCATAACTTTTGCATTAACACTATCACGGTGAGCTCGCGACTTGAATACGATAAATGAGAATACAATTGTCTCATCAGGTTTTGCCTTTACTGTTTGAGGAAATGCGATTCCAGCAAATTTTGGATTCAAATCATCTCCTACACATTCAAAATATTCTAGTGCGCCATGCTTGCGCCAGATTTTTCCGCCTCTTTGCGCCATGATACGATAATCTTTTAGATTTTTATTTGGTACGGCGATAATATATCCGTCGACATATGTGCCCCCTGTTTGTTTTTTCATATTGATTAATATATAAAATTATTTTTTTTCATACGCTTCTTGTAATTTTTTGATATCAATTTTTTTCATCTGGAGCATAGCTTGCATAACTCTGCCCGCTTTTTCCTTATCCTTGTCTTGCAACATGTCGCCAAGAATAGTGGGGATAATCTGCCACGATAGACCATATTTGTCTTTCAGCCATCCACACTGTTCTGATTCTTTTACTGCAGAGAGTTTTTCCCAATAATAATCTACTTCCTCTTGGTCTTTACAAGGAACCATAAACGACACTGCTTCACTAAATTTGAAAATAGGTCCGCCATTCAGCGCTACAAATGTTTGTCCAATAATTTCAAACTCAACAGTAAGCACCGAGCCTTTGGGCTGGCCTGAATTTTCTGCACCTGACTCACCATAATAAGAAATATTTTTGATCTTTGATTTGTCATCTCGTGCAGAAAAAATTGAGACATAGAATTTTGCTGCGTCTTCTGCTTGGTTATCAAACCAGAGATGAGGAATTATGTTTTGCATAATAAATAGCTTACGATGCTTACAAGGCTTTTAAAGCTTACTGGCTATTTTGTAGGCCTGGTAAGCCTCGTTGGCCTTATAAGTTTTTGAATTAATACACATTAATACTTCTCGTACCTTGAGCAATGACACTACCTTGTGCGTTCTTTGCAATGAATGTTATGTTGTACGGACCCGCGCCTTTCCACCCCCACAAACTTACGTCAACGAGCGCTTCTTTGTGCGGATAATCTACATTACTATCCATCATACTGTTTAGTTGCCCTCCATCTACTTGCCAATACATAGTGTATTGAGATACATCGAGTCCTTCCACCATTGCTTTGAATGGTTGAACACCAGATGCCGTTATGCCACTACTTGGCCACCATATATTTATTGTTCCTGAAGAAGGAGGCGGCACTGGTGGTGGCGTGTTTTGTGCCACTGATATAGATGCAGTATTTGCATTCCATAAATAATTTTGCGTCCAGTTATTATTAAATACGCCAATCACAACCGTGTATGATCCAATTTTGGTTGGCGTCCAGTTGACCGTATATTGCCTGGCTTGATTTGCAGTGAAATTTTGGCTGGCAAAGAACTGCTGATGTATTTTGGCATTGGTGCTATCGTATACTTCGACATCAGCAATTGTGTTGTTTATCGCATCTCCGGTGTTGGTGATCGTCGCAGTGATTTGCACGGGAGTGTTTATTGTTGTCATGGTAGGATTTACTGCAACACTTTGGGTAAATGAAATTTTTGTCGGTGCTGGCGGTGGTGTTACTCCTCCTCCGCCTGCAAACCACGTGCGCATAGTTCCTTCCGCAAGTTTATTTTGCGGTGTATAGTCCATGTCTCCTTGCCCGCCTGCGTTTGGATTACTGTTCCAATCCCAGAGTTGTACGCCAACCATGTAGTCATAATTATTCCAATATGAAAATAATGCTTCATACAGCCGTGATTGATTTCCTTCATCAAATCCTCCTCCAGCCCAATAATTAAATGGTTCCCATTGCGCCCAGTTCATGCTGCGGTATCCGACTTCGGTAAATAATATTGGTTTATTATATGTATTGCGCAAATTTGCGATATCATTTTTATTTATCGCGTCCCATTTTTGCGTGTATGCCTGGACTGATGTGTCATTTGTCGTGAGCGGAAAATACGCGGAGATGCCAATATAGTCGAGCGCGTCCCAGAATTTAATTCTATTTTTTTCATCAACCCATTGTCCTTGTGATCCCCAGTTCGCACTATACGTTAGTTTTCCCGAAAAAATGGTGCGTATGTAGGAGATGAGATCGCGCCAATTTTGTGTGTTGCTTCCGTTGGCGCTATCAGCCGACATATTGATGAGTTCAGCCCCGATGGTCATTTCCTCTACATTGTTTGCTTGAGCCAGACTGGCATAATGGCTCAACATCGTTTTGTAATTAGTAAACCATCGGGTTCGATCTCCCGGATTAATATTGGCGCGCCATTGTCCGTCGTCTGATTCCAAATGGATTTTGATATTTACTGCCATGCCTTTGCTGCGGATATATTGGACTCCCGCAGCAAGTGAAGCATCTGTCGGGGTGTTCCAATCTGGATACAGATCTGTGGCCCATACATTTGCTTGTTTGTATGGAATAATGAGAGTAACATAATTTGCATTTGCATTTTTTGCGTTATCAACAGATTTTTTGAATGAGTCGCTGCTAAAGTCAGTATTCCAGTTTGGACGTATGGAAACTCCTTTTTGCCAATTTGAAATTGCAGCATTGCTAACGAGAGGTACAGAGAGTAACACGGCGGTAATAAGTATATATGTTGTGTATTTTAGTTTGGACATATAGTATTATTTTTGTGTCAGTTGTGTCTGCCATACATTGGGCAGGTTGTCTGCATAAAAAGCGGTAGCAAACCATGCCCAGTTTTGTGTATAATAATTTTTTTTCTCACCCCACGTACCGTTGTGAAACATGGACCAAAAGCGATCACTATAAATATCCACTGCTTTTTCTGGCTGTGTTATATTGAGCGCTACGAGAGCACCCGTGTATGTACTAATATCATCGAAGTCAGACGCAGGCGTACCATCTACATAGTAATGAGCCTCGATGTGTTTATCTTTATTCCATTCATCAAGATAGAAATTTGAGACATGAGCAAGATAATCTTTTGCTTTTTGTGTGTCGAACCATTCAGCATCGAGCGCGAGTCGCCACATGAGACGAAATGCGTCATAGCCATAGAGATCAGCATATTCTTTTACACTACTTGCACTCATATAGGTTCCATCTCGAGAAAGGATGAACCAGTTGGGAACAAGTCCTATGGCATTTTTGAATTCAGTTGATGTTTTTATATTTTCGAGAACTATATACACGTCGTCTCTTAGTTTTTGCCAGTCGTGATTTTTGTCTATTTGTGAAAAAATATTGTACGAAGCCGGTGAAAAATATGATGGATTTATGAGATACCCCTCCGTAGTTGTTGCGCCAGAGGATAAATACAGAGTATTGCCTATGTCTACGACATGGTTCTCCCATACACTGTCCAAAATTTCACGAGCTCTTTCCATATACACGGGATCTTGCCATTTTTTATAAGCAAATATGAGTGCTAGTGCTATATCTTCGTCTGCATCTGTAGCTGTGGAATCGTCAAGTATTGTTTCTTTGTCGTTTGTATCTGTGCCATATAGCCATGCGTAGAGATTATTTTTAGGCAATTTTATGTTGTATTCAGACCATATGAAGACACGATCAAAGACCTCTTTATCTCCTTCCCAAACGGCGCGTAACAGCGCATATGATTGTCCCTCAGAGGTGGTTACATTTTGAGCTTTGGGATCTATGGTACGCCCCTCGGGTGTGATAAATTCTTTTTTATAGTCTTCCCAGCTTGTTTGTATGACACCATCTTCATTATTTACTTCTCTAATTTCAACTGGGTAGCCCTCGTCAAGCACATCATAGGCGTCAAATCGTTTTATGACATGAGAGTTTTCATACGCTTTTTGGATGAGTGGTAGCGAATCGTCATAGACATTTACTGCAAGCGCTGGTGTGAAGAGTAGATAATTTATATTTTCCCAGTTATTTTGTAAGACATTGTATTTTACTTGCGGATCAGTATCTGCTTTCCAGTAATAGTGTATGCGTGCTTGTTCGATATTTGTTAGGTTTGGGTTGAGGTCTATAAATGGATAATTGTCGATGAGAGTTATTGCATTTTGGTCTATGTTATTTTTTACCCATTCCACTGCTTGTACTTGATTGTATGTCTGGTCAAGAGAAAAAATATACCATCGTTGTGACAATTCAAATATGAGCATAAGTGAGATGATGGCGAGTATTCCTGAACGTATGGGCATGAGTAGGGGATAGTCACGTTCTCTGATCCATTCTATAATGTCATCAGCAAGAAGTGCTATGCTTATAGAAAATGTTGCCATGAGAGGGATGATATACCAATCGAGGACTTGTCCGCGAATAATAAAAAGGACATATGATAGACTCAGGAGTGCTATTAAAAATGGCCACTTTTTTTTAAATCTAATTAGGTGAATACATGTAGCTCCAGCGCCAAAAAATAAGAAGAATGGCGCGAATGGCATCCATGTATTTTTTACTGCATAGCTAAATGTATTTCCCGCCGTACGGTGTATATGGAAATTGAGAGCTTCTAGAAGACTTACATGAGCCTGAGTTCCACCGAGAAGTGTGCCTGTTGCAAAAAATTCTCCTTTGAGCAGTGCAAACACAGGATAAAGTGATATGGCAAGCACCGCGACACTAAACCATATAACAATAGCAAAATGTTTATTGTTTTTATGCGCTTGGAGTGCCACGACCGTAGTCATTACAAAGATAAATGGTGCTGCAGATTCTTTTGACAGGACACTCATTGCAAATAGTAGCGCGCTTGCAATAACATATTTGAGGCGCATTGGTTTTGTCAGTAGATAGATAGACCATAAAAACCAAAACATCATAATATTATCAAGTAGAAGTCTTCGGTGTAGTACTATAGCAAGTGGTGTGAGTGAAAAAAGCAACGCTGCCATTGCTGAGGGAAGTTTTCTTTTTGTAATATTCCATACTATTTTATATATAAAATACGTTGACAGGATGTGGAAAACAGACATAAGTATACGGCCCACATTTGCTGAGAGACCTGCTATGAAAAAATCATTTCCTGTAAGTAAATTCCAACCTGCGACGAGTATCCAGCCCAAAGGTGCGTGGTCGTACCAATAGGTATAAGAAGCAAGTTGATGTTGGTGTATAATCGCCCACGCCTGAGACATATATGTCCCTTCATCTTCACGATATGAGGGGAATCCAAACATGTTGGTCATGTGTGCTACGGCAGAAATAAAAAGTATAAGTATAAGAATCCAATTTTGTTTGAGCCACGTTGATTGTGTAAATTGCTTTTTGAACATAGGGAACTATATTATTGTCTTATGTTGGCGTAGACGTCTGACTTGCATGTTGTACTGTTCGGTGTGCATTTACATGTGTCGTTTTTTCCCATGAGGTTTTCTTTCTGAGTTCTCGTATGACTGCGCGGATTGCTGATATACCAAGTAGTATTTGAAATGGTAAAAAAGTAATAATAATTTTGAATGGCATCCAACGTGGATATTTGAATGAATATTTTTTTGTAAATTCGTATAGACCAACATTGAGTACCACGAGATGCATAGTAAGTATATATAGTGGCAAGAGAGAGAGAAGTGTAATAAGTATTGGTAATTTTACTGTAAACATCATTACGATAGATGCAATAATATAGATGAAGAGGAACGTCTGGATTTCTGGCCAAATAAGCAGATAGCCAACAAAAAATCGTTGGGAAAAGAGCGGTAAGTTTTTCCAGTCGCCTTTTTTAAATATCTGTATAAATCCTTGATTCCAGCGTGTTCGTTGTTTGATAAAACTTTTGACCGATTCAGGTGTTTCTTCTTGCGTCGCGTGGATTTCATCATAAATAATGCGGATTTTTGCTCCTTTTGCGCTCAGGGTGATACCAATATCTGCATCTTCGGTCAGGCAGTCCGCATCCCATCCAGAAATTTTTTGCAACCAATTTCGTTTGAAAAAAACTGTATTGCCACCGAGTGGCATAACATTGCGTAAAGAGAAATAATGAAGCACGGATTTGAACCAAAAGAAATATTCAAGCACATTGAGCGTAGAGAACCATTTTGATCTAAAGTTGATAAGCTGGACACCTGATTGTACGACATCTGCGTCGTCACGTATCATGACGGTGTTTATAATATGGTAAATATCCTCATGGGGTGTGTCTTCTGCATCGAAAATACAGACTACATCATGCTGTGCATGTTTGAGTGCAAAATTGAGTTTGTCTGGTTTATTTTTTGGCATGTAATCTGGGATAAGCAATCTAATATTATCTTTGTTGAGTTCTTGAATTTTTTTGCGTACCGCTGAAATCGTGCCTATATCGTCAAGGCGGCATACGATGATAAGTTCTTTGAGTGTTTGGGGATATTGTATATTGGCAATCGCTTCAATCGTATCACCTATTACTGCTTCTTCGTGTAGGGCTGGCACCAGTGCAGTGAATGAATATATTGGTGTATAGAATTTGTCTGGAGAACGGTTGTGTTCAACACGTTTGGGGTCATCCCATGCAAACATCATGCTGATGAGTGTAAAGAGACTTTGGATGGCTATTGCAATGGAGAGCACCACAAACCACGAAACAAATAATTCACGTAACGTCAAAATATTAAATCTAATCAGATAGACATTGAATGAAATGATGAGGAATACAAGTCCCATGACAATATATTTTATGTTTGGACGTAACCCAAGATATATTCGTTTGAGGCGAATACGGAATGCATGAAAAAGAAATTCACTAATGTCTGCTATAGACATTTTCGATTTGCCACTTTCTCGTTCCTGAAAATTGATAGGTACTTCTTTTATGAGCGCCCCAGCACGAATAATTTCATCGAGCAGACGTATTTGGAATGAGAATCCTTTGACAGGAATAAAACTGATGAATAGTTTGTCAAGAATTGTGGCACGTATTGCCTTGAATCCGCTTGTACAATCATGTATAGGACGCAGACGAGCTATATAACGCGCGACAATATTGGCAACTGCACTATTGAGTGCGCGTACAAATGACCAGTCTTTGGGTACGCTTCCGCCGTCTGTGTACCGTGACCCAAGCGCAACATCATAGCCTTGTTCCAACGTGGAGAGAAGCGCAGGTATATGTGACGGGTCATGAGAAAAATCAGCATCCATTTGTATGACAATGTCGGCATACAGTGCATTTATGGCATAATGAAATCCGCGTTTGTATGCCACACCGAGTCCTTCCTTCTCTCCCTCAATGATGTGAATATTTTTTCGTGTCTTAGCATATTGTTTTACGAGGTATCCTGTGCCATCAGGGGAGTGATCGTCTACGACTACTATATGTACCTCGTAAATTCCATTGGATGGTAATATTGTTTTGATTTTTTTTATTAAGCCTAATATATTTCCACGTTCATTGTAGGTGGGGGTGATGATAGCTACTTTTTGTTTTTTGGAAAGTGGCATAATAATAAGTTTAGAAATTCTGATGAATAAATCATACAAAATAAGTATGCTTTATCTTTAGCATACTGTACCTTTTTTTTCATGTCAAACGATTTTTGTATCTTTATATAGGTTATATAGACACTTTGTCCACAGAATACACAATTTATACACAGTTTGTATGAATTTATGATTGTCCAAATAAAGGATCCTCGGAGCACCTGTCCTCCTCTGGAGGAAGCTCACGAGGTATTATGATGAATAATAAGGAATTATTTTCGTAGCAAGCTATGAGGTATTGATCCTGTAGTTACTCCTCGGCTCAGAAATGTTCCGTCTCGGGCGGACCATTTCATTCACCTGCGTCGTAAATAAACCATTAGCGTTAGGATTGGTGACTTTGTTTTTTCATCCGCCTTATTTATAATTGGTAGGCAGAGCTCTATTGTGGATAAACTGTCGAAAATTATTTGACAGTTTTTTTATTTTATATTATGCTTATTTTAGCTAAAATTATGCAACTAGATATTCTTAAAAAGTTAGGATTTAATGACAAGAACGCCACAATTTATTTGGCGTTATTGCGTCTCGGGCCAAGCTCTGTGCGAAAATTAGCTGAATTTTGTGACTTGAATAGAGGCACGACGTATGATTCCCTCAAATGGCTTCAAGACGAGGGCATTGTTACCTTTTACCAAAAAGACACCAAACAATATTTCGTAGCAGAAAAGCCAGAAAAATTGCTTGAAATGATACATCGTCGAGATGTAGAATTGCATGAATTGAATAAGGATGTAGAAAAAATGCTTCCTGAGCTTCAAGCACTTCATAACAAAGGCGGTGAACGTCCCGTAGCGCGTTATTATGCTCATAATGAACTACATCTCATTTTGGAAGATGTGCTCAACACCTGTGAACAAACAGATGACAAAGAATATCGTATTTATTCAGCAGAAGGAGTGCGCACATTTCTATATGAAGATTTCCCTACATTTAGTGATGTGCGTGTGTCAAAGGGAATTAGTGTCAATGTGATTGCTATAGGTGATGGTGGAGAATTGCGTGGGCTTGATGAGCGTAAGTGGCTCAAGTCTGACAAAGATACCAATACCTATATACTTATATATCTTGGCAAGACGGCGTATATTTCACTTGATGCCAAGGGTGAACCAGTCGGGGTAGTTATAAAAAATGATGGAGTGTACGAAACACAAAAATTAATTTTTGATAATTTATGGAAGAATTTATAATATGTTTATTGTAGATTTTGACAATACACTTTTTAATACTCACACTGATCCAGGAAATTTTGTGGAAACGAGATATAGAGATTTGGAAAGTATGGGGGTAAGTGAAGAAATTTATTATGAGACCAGCAAACAAATTCGGACGCGAGTCACCGCTGGTTCGGGATTATATACCTCTGAAAGGCATGCTGAAGCAATTGCTCAGTATGGATTTGACAAAGATACAGTATTGGCAGCTTTGCACAAAACCATGAATAAAAAATTAGAGACTTTTCTTTTTCCTGACGCGAGTAGTTTTTTGCAAGATCTAAAAAAGATTGGCGAGCCAATGATTTTATTTAGTTTTGGTGATCCTGAATGGCAATATGAGAAAGTGAAAGGCTGTGATATAGAAAAATATTTTGACCGAACATTTTTTACTGACAAACCAAAAGAGGATGTGATCCACGAGTTGTTAAATCATGTTAGGCATTCTCGAGTTTGGTTTATTAATGATAAGGTGGAAGAAACACAAAAAGTAGTGGCTAGTTTTCCAGAGATTAAAGGAATATTAAAAATTTCAGTGAATAATACTTTAGAAGATTATAAATATTCAGGATTACCTTTTTTCAAAACTCTGACAGAAATTAAAGATCATATTTTACATTATGAATGATATAGGTGTAGTCATTCTCGCGGCCGGTAAAGGTACACGTCTCAATTGTGTAGATAAGCCAAAGGTAATGCTTGAGATTGGGGATCAACCGATAGTGAGTTATATTATTGAAGCATTGCAACAAGCAGGATTTGAGAAAGAACAGATTGTGGTAGTTGTTGGTTTTTGCAAAGAAAAAGTAAAAGAATATTTTGGTGACGTAGTAACATACGCAGAACAAGAAGAACAGCTCGGGACTGCACATGCAGCCTGTATAGGAATAGATAAGTTGTCAGAAAATATTGGGACAGTACTCGTCGTCGGCGGAGATGACAGCGCATTTTATTCGAATGATACATTGTTGCATTTCATCCACGATCATCTCAAGCACAAGAATATGGTTTCACTTTTGACCGTTGAACCAGAACATTTTGAATCTATGGGACGGGTGATACGAGATGAAAAAAATAATCTGGTAGCTGTAATTGAGAAAGAAGAATTGAACGGCGAACAAAAAAACATTAGAGAAGTAAGTACGGGCACTTATTGTCTGGATAGGAAATGGTTTGAAGAAATTTTTCTACATATGAAGTCTATCAAGGGTTTAGAAGAGCTTGGATTGTCAAAGATTATAGAAATGGCGATTGGACAAGGGAAAAAAGTAGAAGCAATGAAATTAAAAAATAATAATGAATGGTTTGGAATAAATACCCTTGATGAATTAAACGCTGCTAATAAAAAGAAATCAAACAAATAATACATTAACTCATATAGTTATGGAAACTATTAATGCACTTACTATTGATATTTCAAAAAATGAATGGCATAACCAAAAAGGGTTTTTTAAGCGAGAAGTACCTATGCCGGTGTTGGATGAGAAGCATAACACAAAAGATGCAGCTAGTGTCATTGTCAAAGTTATGTATGCGGGCATATGCGGATCAGATCGTGGCATGTGGTATAGGAATGCTTTTACTGAATTATTTCATAGTGCTCTAGAAAAGGAACACAAAAGTATGCGTATAGTCGGTCATGAATTTGTCGGAGAAGTAGTTGGGGCAGGATCTCTTGTCAATGAATTATATGGTATCAAAGTAGGTGATCCTGTATCAGGTGATTCTCATATTACCTGTGGAAAATGTTTTCAATGTCGTATTGGTGAACAGGAGACTTGCCAGGATCAAGCTATCATGGGTATTAGTATTGATGGTATTTTTGGGGAATATGTAAAGATTCCTGCCAAAAATTTGTGGGTGGTAGATTTTAATCGTGTCCGGCCGGAAGTGTGTGCCATGTATGATCCGTTTGGTAACGCTGTACATGCTCTCACACGTGTGGATGTTCGTGGTGTACGAATTGCAATTTTTGGATGTGGACAGATTGGTCTATTTTCTATACTCCTTGCTCGTCAATTTGGCGCTGCCAAGGTGATTGCGATTGATGTGAATAAAGATAATGTAGATATGGCGCTCGAATTAGGTGCGCATGAGGGGATTGTCATCAAGCCGGCAGATAAAGCTAACCCATACGATATAGACCGCGAAGTTATTGATAAAGTTAAGGAATTGACTTATGGGAAAGGAGTTGACGTAAGTATGGAAATGGCAGGATTTAATTCGTCAGTTAATAATTGCATTGAAGCAACACGTTTTGGTGGGCAAGTTATTTTGTTTGGTATCAAAGATGGAGATTTTATCATTCCAAAATTTTCAAAAATGGTAGTCAAAGGCATTACACTGCATAACATTATCGGCCGACAAATTTTTAGAACTTGGCAAATTGCACAACGCGTATTGTCTGACAGAAAGAATGGCGTGCAGGATAAGATGTGGGATATCATTATGCGCGGAGGAAATGGTCCAGTGATTAAATTTTCTGAATTTAGCCATGAGCTTATGGAAGAAAAGATGAAACAGTATCCGAAGTTATTATTTGATATGCAATCTTAATTTTTTTGTATGTTTTCACACATGAAGGAATCTCTTCAACAGCAGTTGAATGAAATAAAAAATGCCGGTCTTTCCAAAGATGAACGTTTTCTTGAAGGAAAGCAGGGGGTAGCAATTACGGTAAATGGTAAAGAAGTGCTTAATTTTTGTGCGAATAATTATCTCGGCCTTGCCAATCATCCAGAGGTTTTGGAGGCAGCACACGAAACATTGGATCATTGGGGGTATGGTATGAGCTCGGTGCGATTTATTTGTGGCACACAAGACCAACACAAAGAACTTGAAAATAAAATATCACAGTTTTTGGGCACGGACGATACCATTCTGTATTCTTCGTGTTTTGACGCCAATGGCGGTTTATTTGAGACATTGTTAACTGATCAGGATGCGATTATTTCAGAACAACTCAACCATGCTTCTATTATTGACGGCGTACGCTTGTGCAAAGCTGAGCGATTTAGATACGCGCATAATGATATGCACGAACTTGAGGAAATTTTGAAGAATACGCAAAATAAACGTTTTCGCATGATTGCAACTGATGGTGTGTTTAGTATGGATGGTGAATATGCAAATCTCAAAGGTATTTGTGATTTGGCAGACAAATATGATGCCTTGGTGATGGTAGACGATTCTCACGCTACTGGTTTTACGGGTGAGCACGGACGTGGTACACCGGAATTATGCGGTGTTGAGGGACGCGTTGACATTATTACATCAACACTTGGCAAAGCACTCGGTGGCGCGTCTGGTGGATTTACATCTGGGCGCAAAGAGATTATAGATTTTTTGCGTCAACGATCACGTCCATATTTATTTTCAAATACTTTGGCACCGGTGATTGTTGGTACATCGCTTAAAGTTTTGGATTTACTTTCAACAACAAGCGAAAGTTTAAATAAGTTACGAGAAAACACTGCATACTTTCGTGAAAAGATGAAAACGGCTGGTTTTGAACTTCGTGGTGAATCACACCCGATAGCACCTGTAATGCTCTATGATGCAAAAGTAGCAAAAGAAATGGCCAACCGACTCTTGCAAGAAGGAATATATGTGATAGGATTTAGCTACCCTGTTGTCCCTCAAAATGAAGCGCGTATCCGTGTACAAATTTCTGCGGCACATTCGATGGATAATCTTGATCAGTGTGTTGAGGCGTTTAAGAAAGTAGGGAAGGAAATGGAAATATTGAAATAATATTATGTCACGTCAATTTCTCACCGGCCACGAAGTCGTTGTACAAGCATGTATAGACGCAGGTGCTACACATATGTTTGGTTATCCCATTACACCAGGCACGGAAATTTTGTCTGGATGGATTAAACGCGCGCAGGAAGACAGAAGCTTGCAGTATTTGCAAACCGAAGATGAAATTGCAGCTGGATTTTGTGTTGCAGGTGCAGTGATGGCGGGTGCCAAGGCATTTACTGCAACTGCGGGGCCTGGTACGGTCCTTATGCAAGACGCCATGAGTATGTCTGATGGCATGAGATTACCCTTTGTAGTAATTGTTGGTCAACGTGGAGGGCCTAGCTCTGGTACCGTTATATACTCACAACAAGAAGTAAATCTAGCAATTCGTGGGGGTAATGGGGAAGGGATGCGCATTGTGTTTTCTCCTTCTACTGTTGAAGAATTGTATCGGTTGACTCGGCGTGCATTTAATGTGGCGTGGCAATATCGTTTTCCAACGGTTGTTTTGACTGACGGTTATTTATTGAAGACTAAGCAGGATGTTTCATTGGATTTTGTTGGAGGAAATGTCGGGGCGGAGCCATTAGTTTCAGAAAAGACACAGAAAAATATTCGCAATATCTATACATTTGAGGAAGAGCTGTATGAAGAGTTGATGAAGCAGAAAGAGGATTTTGACGCGATGGCGAAGGACGTTGTTGAGAGTGAGTTTTATTGTGGCAATGAAGTAGAAAGTAAAAAGTATAAAGTAGAAAGTTGTGATGAGTTGATTATTTCTCATGGTATAGTTGCAGCTGCGGCGAGAGATGCAGTAGATCAGTTGCGTTCGCAGGGAAAGAATGTTGGGTTATTTCGTCCAATCACATTGAGTCCATTTCCAAAAGAGGAATTGAATGAGATTGTAAGGAACGTAAAAAAGATTTGGATTGTGGAATCAAGTATGGGACAGTTGCGGGATTTGGTGAAACAAAACATTGATTTCACAGATTTTGAAAAGATTCCACAGGTTGATGGGTTGTACAAGCCTGCAGTGGGGATTGAAACAGAAGAGATAGTTAATCTTTTTGTGTAATATGAGTAAAGATTCAAAATTTTGTCCCGGATGCGGACAACCAATTATATTGCAAACGTTATACCGTATCTTGCAAGAACAAAAATCAGAAGAGAAAGCTGTGCTTGGTTTGGATATTGGGTGCGCTTTGCTCGCGTGGGATTTTTTACCTATCAATACATTTCAAACGCATCATGGGCGTGTCACTGCAACCATGGTTGGGTTCAAACGTGGTAGACCCGATTCACTCTCATTTGCATATACAGGAGATGGGGGAGCATATGCTATAGGTTTGCAGAGTCTCATGTGGGCTGCTATGAGAAATGATCCAATTACCGTGATTGTGGCAAATAATTCAGTATATGGCATGACTGGTGGGCAAACTGCGCCAACCACCATGAAAGGACAAGTGACAGATACCTCTCCTCATGGTGGTGAGCTTGACCCTATGACAGGGCCCGAACTATTGAGGTCTATAAACAAAAAGGCGTATCTTGCTCGTACTGCAGTAAATGAAATACAGAATGTGAAAATGTATTTGACTAGAGCGATAGAAACACAGAGACAAGGGAATTTTTCATTGGTGGAAGTGCTTAGTTTTTGTCCAACGAATTGGCGGGTGAAGGGGCCGGCGATGATTGAATTTTTGAATAACATGAAAGAGCCATTTAAGATGGGAGAGTTTTGAAAAACATTTAGATATTGGAATATTATGATATTAAAGATATTACTTTCTGGCGACGGAGGCCAGGGAATACAGCTTATTGCAGACATGATTTGTCGTGTAAGTTTTGAGGCTGGGTGGCACGTCACATCCATTCCTAATTATGGTCTTGAACAGCGTGGGGGAGTATCCTTGAATTTTATCCAAATTTCAGATAAAAAAATTGTGTATCCAAAATTTAGTAAGCCGGATGTTCTTTTGATTATGTCGTCGCAAGCAAGAGAGCGGACAGAGGAATACCAGAAGGATAGTAAAGATATTAAGATATTGGATATTAAAGAAATTGAAGACAATCTCAAAAAAAATAATGTGTCGATGCAGAGCTATAATGTGTTTTGTCTAGGAATGATTACAAAAATTTTGGAAGAGAAAAATATTTGTAAAAAAGAAGATGTGTTTACATTGATTGAAAAGAAATTAAGTACAAAGTTAGGTTGGGAGGAAAATAAGAGAGTGTGGGGATTTTCTATTTTAAATTAAAAATTTAAGTTTAAATTTATGTGTGGAATTGTCGGTTATATTGGTAATAAACAAGTGCTGCCTATTCTTATTCAAGGATTGAGACGTTTGGAATATCGAGGTTATGATAGTGCTGGAGTAGCTATTTTAGACAACAGTAAACAGACCGCAGTAAACAGAGTTCGTTCTGTTGGAAAAATAGATAATTTAGCAGATAAAGTTAAGACAGAAAAAATGGAGGGGACAGTTGGTATTGCCCATACGCGTTGGGCGACGCATGGGGGGGTGACTGAAGAAAATGCTCATCCACATTTTGGATGTGATGAAAAATTAGTAATTGCACATAATGGTATTATTGAAAATTATCGTGAGCTCAAGGAGGTTCTTGAAAAAGACCATACTTTTACTTCTCAAACTGACACCGAAATTCTCGCGCATCTTATTGAAACTCATTACAAAGGTGATTTGCGCATGGCAGTTGAGACGGCCTTGTCTCACGTGCGTGGCACCTATGGTCTTGTTGTTCTGCACGCAGACCATCCAGGCACTATTATTGCCGCACGGCTCGGGAGTCCGCTCGTCATTGGTATTGGTGAAGATGAACATTTTGTTGCAAGTGATGCAACGCCCATGCTTGCATATACCAAGAAAGTGGTGTTTTTGGATGATGGAGAAATCGCAGAAATTCATAAGGACGGTTTTGTTACGTATGACTTGAAAGACAAGATAATAACCAAGCATGTAGAAGAAATTGAATGGGATGATGAACAAGCTCAAAAGCAGGGTTATGATCATTTCATGCTCAAAGAAATTTTTGATCAACCGACAGTTTTTGAGGATGCGATTCGCGGACGCTACGATATTGATGAAGGAACCGCGCATTTGGGAGGTCTCAACATGAATGATGAGGAAATGAGAAGAGTAAATCGCATTGTACTTATTGCGTGTGGCACGGCTTCTTATGCAGCGATGGTTGGTAAATATGCATTTGAGCGTTTGGCAGGTATTCCAACAGAAGTAGATGTTGCAAGTGAGTTTCGTTATCGTGATCCTATTATTGATAGCAATACACTAGTCTTTGCAATATCACAGTCTGGAGAAACATTGGATACGCTTGCTGCAGTTCGAGAAGCAAAACGAAAAGGCGCATTTGTTCGCGGTATTGTAAACGTTGTTGGTTCGACTATCGCGCGCGAGACCGATGGTGGCACCTATATTCACGCTGGTCCAGAGCTAGCTGTCGCTTCGACGAAAGCATACACCAATATGGTTGCAATTATGGTTTTGTATGCAATTCAATTTGGTCGTTTGAAAAGAATTACTCTTGCCACTGGTCAGCGTCTGATTAATGCTTTGCTTGAAATACCAGAAAAAATGAACTTGGTTTTTGAACAAAATGAAAACATTAAAAAACTTGCTGAAAAATATAAAAACTATCGAGATTTTTTATTTCTTGGGCGTGGTATTAATTATCCAGTCGCGCTTGAAGGCTCGCTCAAACTCAAAGAAATTTCATATATTCACAGTGAAGCATACCCAGGTGGTGAGATGAAGCATGGCCCTATCGCTTTATTGTCAAAGGATTTTCCCGTATTTGCTATTATGGTAAAGGATCAATTATACGATAAGATGAGGAGCAATATTGAAGAAATACGTGCGCGTAAAGCCCCTATTATTTTGGTTGCAACACAAGGTGATGAACGGGCAAAAGAACTCGCAGAAGATATAATATATGTACCGGACACTATGGAATTGCTTGAGCCGCTTCTGAATACAATTCCTCTCCAGTTGTTTGCGTATCATGTTGCTGTGATGCTCGGACGTGACGTGGATCGTCCGCGCAATCTCGCTAAATCAGTAACTGTAGAATAATATGACACAGTATATTGGCCTTCTTGCTGGTGTTTTGACCACTGCATCACTTGTACCGCAAGTCCTCAAAGTATATAAGACAAGATTAACACGAGATGTGTCGCTTGCGTGGACAGGAATGTTGACCGTAGGTATATTTTTTTGGCTTATGTATGGTCTCATCCTGAGAGATATTCCTTTGATCTTTGCGAATGTGAGTGGTTTCATTTTTTCGCTAGCAGTTTTGATTGGCAAAATGATGTATAGGAAATATGAGAAATAATTTTAAAGCAGTAATTTTTGACATGGATGGGTTGCTCGTGGATAGTATGATTCATTGGCTTGAGATGGACAAAAAATGGTTTACGAAACGTGATATTCCGTTGACGCCAGACATTATTAAGCAGTTTACGGGGAAAAGTATTTATGAAAACATGAATTATCTCAAAGATGAGTTCAATCTTACAGAAGCGGTTGAAGAATTGGTTGATGGCAGGCGAGGCTGGGAACATCATATATACGGTGTGCAAACACAAATGATGCCCGGGGCAGACAATCTATTGCGAACGGTGAAATCTAGGCAGATAAAGCAGGCGATTGCCTCTGGGGCTCCACTTACTTCCATAGAAATTGTAGTGGACCGTTTTGGATGGCGCGATTTGTTCAATGAACTTATTTCCGCTGATCATGTCCGACATGTTGGCAAACCAGATCCTGCTATTTTTCTTCATACTGCTGAAAAATTAGGAATTGGTCCAAAGGACTGCGTTGTATTTGAGGATGCAGAAAATGGTGTTGTCGCTGCGAGATGTGCAGGTATGAAATGTGTGGCAGTGCCAGATGAACGCTGGAGTTTTGGAGATTTTAGTCAGGCGGATTTGATAGTAGATTCACTTGAGGATACTCGGGTGTTTGATTATCTAGATTTATAATATGAGTAAATTTAGGGTAGTTATATTTGATATGGATGGTCTCATGATAGACAGTGAGCCAGTCCATTCAAAAGCATTTGAGCGAGTATTTGAGGAATGTGACAAGATTCCTAATTTGGATACAGAAGGTATGGTTGATTATGTTATTGGCATACGTGATAAAGACAATTGGCAACTTTTGAAAGATAGGTATGGATTTGTAGAAGATGTAGATTATCTCGTAGAGCGTAGGAGAAAAATTTATCTTGAGTTATTGGAAAAGAGTATTCAATTACGAGAAGGATTTCGAGAGTTATTTGATACTTTAAAGAAAAATGACACGCGTCTTGCAATTGCGTCAGCCTCACCTATGGAACAAGTAAATATCATAGTAGATAAATTTGGGATGCGAGATGATTTTGACGCTTTGGTTTCTGCAGATGATCTCAAAGAGAGCAAACCAAATCCAGAGGTGTACTTAGTTACTGCAAAAAAGTTGGCTGTGTCGCCAGAGAATTGTGTAGTGATGGAGGACACACAGACAGGGGTGGAATCTGGTAGAAATGCAGGTATGAGAGTTATTGTTGTGCCCTCTCAATATACGAAAGATCAGGATTTTTCAAAAGCGGATTTAGTGGCTAACTCGTTGGAAGACAAAAAAATTTACTCGTTTTTAGGGATAGGATGATTAATTTCTAATTTTGAATTCAAAATTCATAATACTATGTTACAAACAAAAAAACGTATTGTGGTTATGGGAGGGGGGAATGGTAGTGCTGTTACTCTCAATGCCGTTAAACAATTAACAGACACATGTGATATTTCAGCAGTGATATCAATGTTGGATTCAGGTTATTCTACCGGTGCAATACGGAAATTTTTTGATATGCTCCCACCCGGAGATATACTCCGTGCGATACTCGCAATGTCGCCATATAATTTTCAAATACTTAAAAAAATTTTTTATAAAAATAGAATATCAACATTGAAAAAATTGAATGGAGATCTCAATGCTTCGCGAGGCCCAAGCCTTGGTAATGTATTTATTGCACTTACCACACAATATGAAGGAGATTTTGTTCGCGCTATTCGTAGTTTGGAAGAGGTGTTGGAGACTGTTGGTCATGCGTATCCATCTACCCTTAAACAGGCTGATTTGATCGTTGAATTGTCGAACGGAGATATTATAAGAGGCGAAACACATATTGATGAGCCAACCTATGATAGGAATCTACGTATAAAAAAGGCATATGTTGAACCATACGTTGAAGCATATCCTGATGCTCTTGATCAGATAAAACAGGCCTCATGTATTGTATTTGGCCCTGGGGACCTCTATACCAGCATTGTTGCTTCTCTATTGCCACAAGGTATACAGGAGGCAATAAAGCAGTCACCAGCAAAACTTGTGTATGTTGTTGGAAATGCGTATCATACCCATGGTGAGACAGGACCGACCACACTTAGTGAGTTTATCTCAGAGCTTGAATTATATTTACCACGTCCACTTGATTATATTTTGTTTAATAATGCTCAACTTAATAAAAATCAGTTGGCATTGTATGCTCGACGAGAGTGGAGTCTTATTGAACAAGATATTACCCCCGACATAGACAAGAGAATTATTGCTGGTGATTATGAGCGATCTAGTGGTGGTCTGTGTTCTGATAAACTTGCTCGTATGTTTAAAAAGCTTAGTACAAAATGTAATTAATATATATGGAAATTACGCAAGAGACACAACACAAAAGTTTTGCTATTCGTTTTTCTGCGCAAGAAGATGGCAAGGAAGTCGGTCGGGCATACTTATACATTATATATAATGATTTGCATGAAGAACCGTATGGACTCATGGAAGATGTATTTGTAGATGAAAAATATAGGGGTAGTGGTGTTGGCACTCAATTGGTGTATAAGGTCATAGGGGAATCACGAACACAGGGGTGTCGCAAGCTTGTTGCCCAGAGTAGATATAGCAAAGATAGCGTACATGCATTGTACAAAAAACTTGGCTTTACTGACCATGGCAAAAATTTTCGTATGGATTTTTTTTCATAATATAGTATGGATATGCTTTCTATTATTACCACACAAAAGGAACAAGATTATGAATTACTTGATAGTGGAGATGGGGAAAAGTTAGAGCGATATGGGGTTGTAGTTTTGTCCCGTCCAGACCCGCAAGCATTGTGGCACAAACGTATGTCTTCAAAAGAATGGGACAACGCAGATGGATATTTTGTACGCGATAGTAAAAAGGCAGATTGGACATTTCGTACCAAAGTACCACCACGGTGGGATATTGCGTTTAGTGGTTTACGTTTTTTTATCAAACCAAGTGCGTTTAAACACACAGGCATTTTTCCTGAACAGCGTCCTAATTGGGATTGGATGCGCGATATACTAAAAAAATCCAAGCGTGATGATATACATGTACTCAATTTGTTTGGCTACACTGGGGGTGCGACACTCGCCGCAGCACAAGCTGGTGCGCACGTCGTACATATTGACGGGTCAAAATCTGCAATCGGTTGGGGGAGAGAAAACGCAGAAATTTCAGGACTTTCGAATAAGCCTATCAGATGGATTTTGGAAGATGCTATGAAGTTTGTGGATCGTGAAATACGACGGGGTAATCATTATGATGGTATTATTCTTGATCCACCCGCGTTTGGCCACGGTCCAAATAAAGAGTTGTGGAAAATAGAAGATCATTTACCTCTGCTCCTATCAAAATGCAAGGAAATTATGTCAGATAATCCTTTGTTTTTTCTTATCAATGGTTATGCATCAGGATATTCGGCTATTGCGTATGAAAATAATGTACGTGCACTCTTTGGTGATACGGGGGTATATGAAAGTGGCGAGTTGACCATACAAGAGTCAGGAAAAGATGGGCGTCTATTGCCCTGTGGTATTTTTTCACGTTGGCATAATTAATCCCGACGATAGTCGGGACGAGAGGGTTTAATTCTTCGGAGCTTGCTTCGAAATTACTTATTCATACTCCGTCAGCTTGCTGCGGAGAAGTTGATTATGACATTACGCGTGTTATACGAAGATAATCATGTCATTGCAGTGCATAAGCCTGTTGGTGTTCTTGTACAGGCAGACAAGACAGGGGATGTCTGCCTTCTTGATGAGGTGAAAACATATATAAAAGAGACATACCACAAACCGGGTAATGTATTTGTTGGAGTAGTACATCGTTTGGACAGGCCGGTAGAGGGCATTGTGATATTTGCTCGTACCAGCAAAGGTGCTTCTCGTCTGTCTGAACAAATTCGTAATCGCACATTTAAAAAAACATATCATGCACTTGTAGAGGGAACGCCGCAGAAAGCTAGTGACACGCTTATTCATTATATTAAAAAAAATACCAAAACAAATATTGTTGTTGCCTATGAAAAAGAATGTCCAGAGAGTCTATATGCAGAATTATCATATGAAGTCGTGAAATCAAATACTCTCTATTCACTCATTGCTATAAAACTCAAGACAGGTCGCCCACACCAAATTCGTGCTCAGATGTCCGCAATAGGTTGCCCTATTGTTGGTGATACCAAGTACGGATCAAGTACAGCCTATCATGTAGGCTCTCTTGCTCTATGTGCCACGGAAGTGTCATTTCAACTTCCTACAAAAGAAGAAATTAAGACTATTTCAATACCTATTCCTGAAAAATGGAATACCTATATATAATGTATATGAATTATTTTGATTCGCCTGGTATTCAAGTGTTTATGGGAATCGGAGGCTTTTTATTATTTTGGTGTGCAATCGTTTTTGTAATAGGCAAGCTAGGTGGGTGGGGAGCCATAGTACATCGTTTTCCTTATACAGGAGCCACCGCGGGCGGAGGAAATGAGAGAAAACGTTTTCAGAGCATCAAGATAGGGCTTTCAAATTACAGTGGCGTGGTTAATTTTGAAGCTTTGCCACAGGGTTTGCACATGTCTACTATTTTTTTATTTAAATTTGGTCATAGTGATGTTCTTATTCCATGGGAAGAATTGTGTGTTGAGAGTGGCAAAGGACTTTTGCATCATATGTACCAATTTAGTTTTGTATCTTTACCCCATAAATCATTTAGTACTATGAAAGGATTGGGAGACTGGATCATAGAAAATAAAAAACAATATAGACCTTAGGTATGAAACAAATTCTTGACTTACATATCCATTCGAAATACTCACGGGCGTGTAGCCGCGATTTGGAATTGCCCAATATTGCTCAAGCGTGTCACATACGGGGGATAGATATTGTGGCAACTGGAGATTTTACGCATCCAGGGTGGTTTGAACACATGAAGGATTTTTTAGTGGAAGATACAGAAGGAATTTACAAACTAAAGAAACAAGATACAACTTCCAACTTCCAACTTCCCCAAACCAAATTTATAATTGGGACGGAGATTGCTTCAATTAAAAAACATAAAGATCAAACGCGTAGAATTCATTTGTGTATTTTTGCGCCAAATTTGGAGGTGGCCGAAAAATTTAATAATAGATTGAGTGAAATGGGATTTAATTTGAAGTCTGATGGACGACCGATTTTGGGTCTTACTTCAAAACAAATTTTGGAAATAATGCTTGAAACAGATGAACGGATGGTTATGATCCCTGCACACGCATGGACGCCTTGGTTTGGCATTTTGGGGAGTAAAGGTGGCTATGATAGCTTGGATGAAGCATTTGAGGAATTGACGCCCTATGTTCGTGCTATAGAGACCGGTCTTTCATCTGATCCCCTTATGAACTGGAGATGTTCCTGGCTTGATACTATTACACTTGTCTCAAACTCAGACGCACATAGCACAGCCAAGCTGGGTCGCGAAGCAAATGTGATAGAGTTTGATAGTGAAAAAGATATTACCTATACAGAAATTATGCGTATTATTGGCGAAGGTGATAGGAAAAATTTTTTGTATACTATTGAATTTTATCCAGAAGAAGGTAAGTATCATTGGGATGGGCATAGGGATTGTAAATTTTCTTGTTCTCCGGAGGAAACTGTAAAATATAAAGGCATTTGCCCAGTATGTAAAAAGCATCTTGTAATTGGTGTGGAGAGCCGTGTTCATGAATTGTCGGATAGAAATATTGAACAAGCAAGAGAAGTGGGTGCACAAAAAATGATTGCCTATAAAAGTTTAGTACCATTGCCTGAGATTATTGCTGATGCATTTGAGTGTGGTGTACAGACCAAACGAGTGAGAGATATCTATGATAATATTATAAAACAGTTGGGAAGTGAATTCCATGTTTTAATTGATGTACATCTCAGTGAAATTGAAAAAGCAAGTTCAAAACAAATTGCTCAAGCAGTCGAGCGTGTTCGTGGTGGAAAAATTTTTGTTAAGCCTGGATTTGATGGTGAGTTTGGTGTAGTGAAAGTATTTGAGCAAGGGGAAAGGAGAACTGGCATGAAACAAGCGGGGTTAGATTTTGATTAATGTGTCTATTTAGGAATTATATAAAATAAAAACACCCGAGGTTTCCCTTTGGGTGTTTTTGTGTGACAAGAAAAATTATTTTTTCTTGCGAGCAACTTTCTTGCGCTTTGGAGCAGCTTTGCGTTTTG
>DMXO01000003.1:6652-93119 GCA_003482855.1 Candidatus Magasanikiibacteriota bacterium | reverse complement strand
GCTTTTCTCTTTGGAGCAGCTTTCTTAGTTACTTTTCTTTTTCGTGCTGGCATAATAGACACCCCCTCTCAAAATTAAGTTATTCATGTTTGCTTGTTTGTGATGTGACCATGGTACACACCAGCTGATCACACAAACATGAGAAGTATTTTTACACGACAAGCATCGATGTAAAAATTTTTTGCAAATATATTTGTAAATATGTGCATCGACCTTTACTATGAGTAGTATAATTTGTTTTTTGATATTTTAAAATAGTTTGATGAACAAAACTGTGAATAACTTTTTATTTTGATATTTTTGTGTATGATTATTTTTTATCAAAAAACTTACATTCAAGTAAGTTTTTATTAATTATTTTTTTTATTGTTCATTATGTTGTTGATGTATTCATCAATAGTATCTTTGCATGGAGGTTGTGTAATTGTCTTGTAGTTTTTTTTACCCATTGTTTTCCGAATTGGATAATAAATTGTTCATTAATATATTTTTGTGACAGCCATATGATAAGTTCTTTGATTTTTTGTTGCAAAAATGTTCGTGCAGCTGCTGTCTTGAGTATAAGTCTTTCTGTATTGAGATTATACCAAATCCAAAATTGGAAAGCTTTTTTATAAAAGAAAGAATGTATTGCTAGTTTGCTCGACGCATCAAAACGTGTGATATGAAACATATCAAGGTTGTCTGCATCAGCGAGTATATTGAGGAGTATGTGTTTTGGTTTGCGTAAAAACAATTTTGTAAATAAGGCACCTGTTCCTATATTTTTGCATAATATAATATGTGCCGCTTCGAGGGATATCCTAGTACATAGACCATGACGCAATGCGTGTCTGATAAGCATGATTGAAGAGATCATGTCATCAAGCAAGATCATAGCCCATCTATTTTTTTTGGTGATCGTACGACCAGTGTCATGCCACCAAGCAGCCAAAGTGAGCACCTCAATATCTCTTGGGGACAATCGAAGACTAGAAGCTAACTTTTGAGTGATATCTACGACGCGCGCCACATGGGAAAGATCATGAACAGGATCAGAAGAAAAACACATAAGTGTATGTGCTCTTGAGATAAGCTTTTGCGTCTTATTGTGATACGAAGAAACCATACTGTATGGTAGGTCAGGGTGGACTTGAACCACCGACCCCAACGTTATAAGCGTTGTGCTCTAACCGACTGAGCTACTGACCCTCTATATTTTTGAGCACATGGATTATAGCAGAAGAGGCTTGATTTTTCAAGTCCGAGCATATATACTCTTGATACTATGAATAGTATAACACACAAACAGTCTTTTACGGTGACAGAAGATAATAATGGAGTACGTCTTGATATTTTTTTGGCTGAACAGATGAGTATGTCTCGTACACAAGCGAAGAAAATGATAGATAGTGGAGAAGTCGTCGTAAATAATAAAAAACCTAAAAAGGCGGGCGATTCGATCCACACGGGGAGTGTGGTGATTATACTAGATTCTGTGTCAGATATATTGTCTGCCGGCTCTGATAAGGGTACCGAGGATGTCGTCTATGATTCTTGTGTCGAAGTTGTAGCAGAGACTGGTGATTATATCATTATAAATAAACCAGCAGGACTTCTTGTCCATCCAACTGAAGCGCATGAAAAAGAAACACTCGTTTCATGGCTTGTAGCGCGCTATCCCGAGATAAAAAACGTTGGAGATAATCCTACACAACGACCGGGTATTGTGCATCGTCTTGACCGAGAGGCCTCGGGTCTTTTGGTAGTCGCGCGTACGCAAGAAATGTTTAGTATTCTCAAAGAGCAATTTCAAAATCGTACGATTGAAAAAATATATACTGTCTTAGTGTATGATAAGTTTGATCAGCCACACGGTATCATCGATTTTGAAATTGATAGAGGCAAAGATGGTCGGATGGTATCACGTCCCAAAATTGATAAACTTAAATTAAAAAATGTTCCTAAAATTCAAGAAGGCAAAGAATCTCTGACTGAATATTGGGTTGAGAAAGAGTTTGTGCGTTTCTCATTGCTCAAGGTGAAGATACATACAGGGCGTATGCATCAGATACGTGTACATATGTTTGCCTGTGGGCATCCTGTCGTGGGTGACACATTATACGAAAATAAAAAATTTATAAAAAAGAAAGATCATTCATGGAATAGATTATTTTTGCATGCGACATCTTTATGTTTTTCTGATTTACATGGGGTAAAGAAATGTTTCAATACTGAGTTACCTCAAGATTTGCAAAATTATGTATCAACATTAACATCTGTGTAGTATGAAGTTGTATCATCCTTTAGTTGTTATTTGTGGTCCCGCAGGTGTAGGCAAGACGACTGTAGTAAAATCGCTTCTTAAGATTTTTGATGAGTTGAAATCAAGTATTACTTTTACTACTCGTGAAAAGCGTCATAAAAGTACAGAAGATAAAATCATGCATTATGTCAGCATGAAAGAATTTGAAGAACGGAGAGATAGGGGAGAATTTTTGGAGTGGGCAAATGTGCATGGTGATCTGTATGGTACGCATAGGACAGAGACAGAAAAATTACTCAAAGATTATCCCGTAGTTTTCAATATTGATGTGCAGGGGGCTGAGCAGGTTAAAAAAATGTATAAAGACCAAGTTATTACTATTTTCCTTGTCCCTGAGTCGCACGAGCAGATGGTAGATCATATCAAAAATAGAGGAGAAATGAGTAAAGGAAGTTTCCGACAACGCCTCAAGTCAGCTGAACATGAATTGGCAAAACAAGACGAATTTGATTACAAAATCGTGAATAAAGAAGGTGAATTGAATGAAACTATAGAGAAGATTGTCTCGATTTTGGAGGAAAAAACCGTACTTCGTGGTGGACTTGACAAATGAGGGATTCCATAGTAAAATCATGACACTTTAATATTATATAACGACGTTGGTGACAGCTTAAATCAACCTCTCGGATTAATAACATCATATGTCAAAAGAAGTACAGGACATGCGCAATGAGCTCAAACCGGGCATGATTGTGAAAGTCCATCAAAAAATTAAAGAAACAAATACAAAAGGGGAGGAAAAAGAACGTATACAGATTTTTGAAGGTGTAATACTCGCAGTAAAACATGGCAAAGAAGCTGGATCTACGGTCACTGTTCGTAAAGTATCTGATGGTGTAGGAGTAGAAAAGATATTCCCTGTTAATTCACCTGTTGTTGATAAGATTGAGCTTGTCCGTCAGATGAAAGTGAGACAGGCACGACCATATTACATTCGTACCACAAAGAAAAAATTGAAAGAAGTATAGAATACAACATTATAAAATAAAACCGCCTATCCAGGGCGGTTTTTATAATATACCTTTTTTATTTAAGTACAGTTTTTAGATACTGTCCAGTGAAACTCTTTTTTTCTTTTATAATATCACGTGGCACTCCTTCTGCGACAACTTCACCGCCTCGCTTGCCACCTTCTGGCCCAAGATCAATGACCCAGTCTGCTGATTTTATGATATCAAGATTGTGTTCAATTATGAGTACTGTGTTTCCTTTATCTACGAGCTGACTTAGGACGTGGAGAAGTTTTTTGATATCTTCAAAATGAAGTCCAGTACTTGGTTCATCAAGAATATACAGTGTTTTTCCGGTTGATCGTCGGGAAAGTTCGGTCGCAAGTTTGATGCGTTGTGCTTCACCACCAGATAAGGTAGTTGCTGGTTGGCCAAGTTGGAGATAGCCAAGTCCGACATTGCGAAGGATTTGGAGTTTGTCTGTGATATTTTGTTTCCCTTGGAAAAATTTGAAAGCTTCTTCTATAGTCATATGCAAGACTTCTGCTATATTTTTTTCTTTGTAGTGAATTTCTAGGACATCTTTGGTATATCGTGTGCCATGACATTCCCCACATTCCACAAATACATCATTCAAGAAATGCATAGGGATAACAACATAGCCTTCACCACCACAAGCCTCACATCGCCCGTCTCCTTTCACATTGAAACTAAATGTGCCAGCTGAGTATCCGTGCATTTTTGATTCAGGAAGTTCAGCATAGAGATCTCGAATGAGGGTGAATATACCTGTGTATGTGGCAGGATTACTGCGCGGTGTTCTTCCTATAGGTGTTTGGTCAATAGTGATGACTTTGTCTATATTGCTTAGACCTTTGATTGATTTGTGTAATCCTGGTTCTGCTTTGGCACGGTAGAATTTTTTTGCGAGTGCCTTACTCAATATGTCCAAGATGAGCGTTGATTTTCCAGAGCCGGAAACGCCCGTGATACTAACTAGTTTCCCAAGCGGGATATGTACATCTATATTTTTGAGATTATGTGATTTTGCTCCTTCTATAGTGATATATTTTCCATTACCTTTGCGCATCTTTTTTGGTATATCAATTTTTTCCTTGCCTGTAAGGTATCTGCCAGTTAATGATTTAATAGATTTTTTGACTATAGTGGGAGTGCCAGCTGCCATGATTTCCCCGCCATATTCTCCAGCACCTGGGCCAATATCTATGAGATAGTCTGCAGCTTCCATGATTGCTTTATCATGTTCAACAACGATGACGGTGTTGCCACTGTCTCTCAATGATTTGAGTGTCTCAATGAGTTGATCATTATCTTTTGGGTGGAGGCCGATACTTGGTTCATCCAGTATATATATGAGTCCTGATAATCCTGCTGAAAGCTGTGTAGACAAGCGAACACGCTGTGATTCTCCGCCCGATAGGGTGTTTAGACTTCTATCCAGTGTCACATATGAGAGGCCTACGCGTAAGAGATGGGCAAGTCGTCGTCTGATTTCTTTTGCAATAGGGGATGCGACATCACTTTGTTCTTTTGAAAATTTTTTGCTTGTTGTTGATTGTTTATTTTCCAAATTTTTGAATAGCTCATACGAGTCCTCGATACTCATCTCTACAATATCAGAGATAGTGTAGTCATTTATTTTGATATGTAGACTGTCTTCTTTGAGACGTTTTTTATTACATACTGAACAATCTTTTTCACGCATATATTGTTCAATCTCCCTTTTCACATAGTCAGACTTTGTCTCTAGATATCTTCCGGTCAAATTAGGTATGACGCCTTCATATGTCAGTTTTTTATTGTGAATATCATAATGTTGTCCATCAGTCCCATATAATATGATATCCATTATATTTTGGGATAATTCTTCTATAGGTGTATCTACCGAGAAGTTGTGAGCATGTGCTACTTCTACCAATATTTCTTGATATTGTTGCTGGTTCCCGACAAGGCGTGTCCATGGTTGTATAGCCCCTTGTGCCAAAGTCAGTTTTGGGTTTGGTATGACAAGATCAGGATCCACTTCTAGTGTTTTCCCTAGTCCGGTGCAACGAGGACATGCACCATAGGGACTATTGAAGCTAAATGATCGTGGTTCAATAGCAGAAAATGTTCTGCCACATTCACCACATATAGGTACATAAGAATATAAGATTTCTTCATCAGTATCTATATCCCATAATTTTACAAATCCATTAGCGAAGTCAAGAGCCTTTTCTATTTCTTTTGGTAGTCCAGTCTGGGGTATCTCTGTGAGAGATCCAAGTATGATGTCTATGTCGTAGAGATAATCAGGATTGAATACGTATTGTTTGAGGTTTTTTATTTTCGTCTCTACACCATTAATACGTAGGCGTGGGTATCCAGTTTTTTCCAATCGTCCCCGTATTTCTTTTTGATTTACCTTTTGTTGGCGTATGATGGGGGAAAGTAAGATTGTATCTTTTTTTTGTTTTGCTTGTTTTCTGACAGCCTCGATTATTTGTCCGGGTGTGTGCGTATGGACCGGTTTATTACAGGTTGGACACCATTGTACGCCGACTCGTGCAAAGAGAAGACGTAAATAATCATACATTTCTGTTGCAGTTCCAACTGTTGATCGGGGGTTTTGAGTGAAATTTCTTTGATTGATGGCTATAGTTGGTGATAGGCCAGATATCTCATCAACATCAGGCTTGTCCTGCATATCCATGAATTGTCGTGCGTATGCATTGAGGCTTTCTGCATACCGACGCTGACCTTCAGCATATATGGTATCAAATGCAAGAGAAGACTTTCCTGATCCGGAAAGTCCTGTGATGACAATAAATTTATTTTTTGGTATCCCGAGTGAAATGTTTTTGAGATTATGTACTCGGGCATTGGTTATGTGTATAGCGTCTTGCATAGGTCTATGATTAATCTTCATCTTTGACTCCCGCAGCGTCAATGTTTACCTGTATGCCTCCTTTTGATTGTATTTGTTCTTTTTTGATATATACGTCTGTACTTATACTATTTGCTCTTAGTTTTTTTTCTATGTCTTCGTCGGTTGCGACAAATATAGATGTTCCATTATTGTTTCCTAGATACGCAACTTCTGAGGTGAAGTCCCACGCCTCGTTGAATTCTACCTCAAGCAAGAAACCTTTGAGTCCGCCGTAGTCTTTGCATCCAGATGTTGCTTTTGATATTATCTCTTTTGCATCGCCAGGCAATAGATATCGTTGTGTGTGATTTGTCACATCATCGCCTGTTGCGTCTCCTCCTAATGAAGCATATTCACATCCATCACTGTCTGGTCCTGGGAATGTGTTGCATACATAGCATAATTCTATTTCTTCGCCACCAGCATTAGTAACCCATGGGAATTCCCATTCTTCAAGTATCGCTTGTATGACATTGCTATCTGCATTTGCGACAATGCCTGAATGGTATATATTTCCCGCTATAATTCCATCAGTACATTTGCGTTGCATTTCGTTATTCTTTTTCCAGCATACCTGATTTTCTGTTTTACATGTGTATCCTTCACACATAAGTCCCTTTCCATCTTGTGTGAAGTATCCATTACCGCATTCAGATTCGTTTGGTTTTATATTGAAAGATGCTACTTTGGCAAAACCGGCTTTGAATTGTTCTGTCGAAGATACACTAGCTGCTTGGGTAGCTGTATAAGCAAGAGCAAGGCTCGCTTTTTCTAAGTCCTTTAGTTGTGAGCATACAGCAGGTGCGAGTCCTATTCTATTTACTGCCCATACGCTAGGTACTCGCAGGTTCACTAGGTAGGGGTTGATAAGGTTGAGAATGGTGTATGATATGGCGAGGAGTATAAGTCCAATAACAGCTCCACTCAATTTATTTTTTGCTTTTGTGATGCCGTCAGTATTCCCACCAGAGAATATCCAAAACATACCTGACATTATGACCATAGCCACCGCGATAATGGTGCCAGCTATGAAACCATATCTATATATGTACTGTATGAAATCAACTATGTTACTGAATTTATTTTTACCTCCAAAACTTATTCCTGTGACAGATTGCCCAGCAGGAAGACAGAATCCCACTGGTTCACCTGCTGCATCGGTTTTCCCTTTGCATGCTATCTCAGCATCTTGGTGTTTTTCTGCAGAATAAAAACCGTCAGCAGGATCCATGCCGTCTCCGACAAAGTTTGCTTTTCTATATTCTATACATTCGTCTTCTTTCCAACACCGTTGGTCTATTTGTGCGCTGACAAATAGGGGAATGCATAGTGATAGGATACTTATACTAATAATTATTTTTTTCATAGGTTATTAGTTTAGATGTTTGAGTATGATAGTATCCCATTCTTGTGACGAGAGCACCCCTTCTATGATATTTCCATTTACGACGTAGGTAGGTGTACCACGCACGCCGATAGAGACAGCATCGTCTACGTCTTTCTGAATGTCATTTTTATATGTTTGTGAGTTGAAGCATGTATTGAATGACTGGAGGTTGAGTCCAATGTTTGCAGCCAGATTGTATAAGCTGTCATCGTCATATTGTTTTGTTTCAAACAGTGTATCATGATATTGCCAAAATTTGTTTTGTTCTTGGGCGCATGTACTGGCAATAGCTGCATTGTATGCTTGGGCGTGTAGCGCGGGAAGAGGAAGTTGTTTGAAGATAACACGTACGACGGGGTTATATTTTTCTGATATTTTTTTGAAAATAGGGTAACTTTCTTGGCAATAAGGGCATTCAAAATCTATAAAAGCGATGATAGTTATTTTTGGCTCACTGGATCCATATATGGGGTTGTGAGGACGTATAATTGAAGATGTATTTTCTACAAATGTAGCTCCCTGCTTGTCTGATGTAGCGCTAAATTTTTCACCAAATGTTTCGTCTAGTTTATTTAGTACTTCTGCGTCACCAAATTTGAATTGCCAAGAATAGTATACAAAAAAACCTACAAAAATAAGAGCCAATATACCACATAACCCTACTACAGAGCCGAGAAGTATTTTGACCAGGCGCGTGTGTCGGGGATGCATAAGGAGAAGTGTAAGTAATAACGCAGATAGTATAGCATAATTTGAGCCATGTCAACAGTCCTGTGTGGCCATATATCATATGAAATGTCTGTATGGCTTGCCTTGACATATAGATCTTTGTCTGATACACTTTGTATACTTTCTTGCATGAAATATGCAATTTAGTTATACTCTATTTAGCTAATTTAATGTATGTTTTCCACTTTTATCTCAATTTTTCAACTTATATTAGCCATTTTGCTTGTTGTTGTCATCCTATTGCAACAAAAAGGCTCTGGCCTAGGCTCAGCATTTGGAGGGTCAGGCACTGTATATACGACACGTCGGGGTATCGACAAAGCTTTATTCCAAGCCACTATTGTTATTTCAGTTTTTTTCTTCCTTATCGCTGTTATCAATTTGGTTGTGTAACCATCTTTTAGTGTGTTTTCTTCGCTAAAACATAAGTGTATGTCGTTTTTTAGAAATAGAAAACGACACGTACAACATGCAAGTCATCATACACATGATGTCATGCTTGTTCGTAAAATCCACAGACGCACATTTCCATCTGTACGCCAATTTTTGAGTATTGGTATAGTGCTTGGTCGGTTTGAACGTCTTGTCTTTTTTGTTTCGGTTTTTGTCTTTTTGGTGGGTCTTGTCTGGGGTAGTACGGTGTTGTCTGCACGATATAGAGTGGAAGTCCCCGCTGTAGGTGGTACTTATGTAGAGGGCGTGCTGGGATCAGCACAGCTAATCAACCCATTATTTTCAAGTCTCAATGACGTAGACCAAGATCTCACACGTCTTGTATATTCTGGTCTGGTTAGATACGACGCGCAAAGGAGGCCTGTCCCAGATCTTGCTGCTAAATATGATGTGAGTGAAGATAAGAAGGAATATACTTTCCAGTTAAAACAAAATATACTGTGGCATGATGGTGAAAGATTTACCGCTGCCGATGTCGTCTTTACTTTTGAGACGATCCAGGATGAAAAGACACAAAGTCCTTTGTTTGTCACTTTTCAAAAAGTACGTGTGGAAGCTGTAGACGATTACACCGTCAAATTTATTTTGGAAGAGGCATTTCCTTCTTTTATTTCTTCACTTACCGTAGGTATTATCCCTGGTCATATTTGGAAGGACATTCCTCCTGATCAGATGAAATTAGCAAAACGAAATTTACAACCTGTGGGAACAGGGCCATATCGTTTTGGGCGTTTAGTAAAAGATGATAACGGTTTTATTCATCGTATAGAGCTCAAACGGTTTCAAGATTTTTATCGCACACCTTCTTTTATTGAGAATTTTGTATTTGAATTTTTTAATGAGTATGAAGGGCCTAATGGTCTCGTATCTGCTTTGCGAGAACAAAAAATCGATGGTATGAATTTTGTGCCTTTTGAATTTAGAGAGAAAGTAAAGCGAAAGCATATAGAGTTGCATACACTTCATTTACCTCAGTATACGGCTTTGTTCTTTAATGAAGATAAGAAGATTGTAGAGGATAAAGATATGCGTGTCGCCTTGTCATATGCGTTGGACAAAGAGCGTATTGTACATGATATTTTGGAGAATGAGGGAAATGTGATAGACAGCCCTGTTTTGGAAGGATTTCCCGGTTATATGGCCGATCTCAAGGCGTTGGCATTTTCAGCGGATGAAGCAAATAAACTCCTTGACTCGTCATGGGATCGTATATCGGCCGAAGATTACAAAATATTTTTGGCAGAGAAACGTATATCTGAAATTGTTGCGTCACAAACTCCACCGGCACAAGAAAATCATGATGAAGACGTATCTGACGACGAGGTGACGGGTGAAGAATCCGATACTAATGTGGCGAGCGTGTCTGATGAAGAAGGGAATTCATCCACGAGCACTATAGACATGGAGCAAATACGAAATCAAGCAGAGGCTGAGGTTGGGTCTACTCTTAATGACGCACAATTATTTTATAGATATCCAAAAGATGGAAACAAAGATGACATATTGGAACTGAAACTTGTTACCGCCTCGACGCCAGAATATACGAAAGTTGCAGAGTTGATCGCAGGATATTGGCAAGATATTGGGATGAAAGTTAATGTTTATTTGGTTGATCCAAAAGACATGACGCGTGAGGTGTTGAGAACGCGTGACTATGATGTGTTGCTATTTGGCGTTATTATCGGTAGCGATCCAGATCAATATCCATTTTGGCATTCAGATCAAGTAGATTATCCTGGTTTGAATTTGTCCCACTATGTCAATCGGAGTGTCGATGAGTTGCTTGGGAAAATTCGTGGAACGGACAATCCAGAAGAGCTCAATACATTATATATTGATTTGCAAAATATATTATTGGAAGATGCACCTGCGGCATTTTTGTATGCTCCTATATATACCTATGCGCTTACCGATACCGTGAAGGGGTTTGATATAGAGCGTATTAGCTATCCAGCAGATCGTTTTTCCAATGTCTTTCAATGGTATATAAAAACCAAAAAAGTTTGGAAGTGGTGGCAATAATCTTCTTTTTTATTTTTATAGAGGGGGGTGCAATCTTGCGACATTATTAGATATAAATTTAGTCGCTCATGAGTATTGTTAATACATCTATTAGTATAGATGATTGTTTTCCTATCTGTTGATTGCCAAAGATGGGTTTGTATATTATTGCTTTGTATGATGCCGCAGTGGTGAAATTGGTAGACACGCTAGCTTCAGGTGCTAGTCCCGCCTAGCGGGATGGAGGTTCGAGTCCTCTCTGCGGTACACAAATAAAAATGATACAGATTTAGTCGCTAGGCTAGGTCGAGAGTCAAGTGAATTAAAGTTTGATATCATCATAATTTTGTCTTCTTTTAACTAATTAATTATATTTTATGGATGGACAAAAAACCCTAACACGTGAGGGTGATAATACACGTTCGGCGCGTACGATGCGTAAACGTAGGACGTATGGAAACAGGCGTTCTTCGAGCGCGTATACACGTAGGAGCTCTCATCAGTTGTCTGGATCTCACCAAGGTAAACAGAATGTATATGAAGCTTCTTCAAAAAATTTACGCATTATACCTCTTGGCGGATGCGAAGAAGTTGGGCGCAACATGACAGTTTTCGAATATGATGGAGACGTTGTCATCCTTGATATGGGTATACAGTTTCCTGAGGAAGATATGCCGGGCATTGATTATATTATTCCCAATGCCAAGTATCTCATGGGGAAAGAAAAAAATATCCGTGGGGTTATATTTTCACATGGGCATCTGGATCATATTGGCGCTGCGCCTATATTGCTCGAAAAACTTGGGAACCCTGTTATCGCAGGGAGGGATCTCACACTTGCACTCGTAAAACACAAACAAGAGGATTATGAAAAAGGGTCTTCTCAGAAGTTAAAGACCATACGTATAAAAGGCGTAAAGGATGTCTTGAAGATGGGGAAATTTACTATCAAATTTTTTCAGGTTGAACACTCAATTATGGACGCCGTCGGGGTTATTATAGAGACCCCTATGGGCACTGTTATACATCCGGGCGACTGGACTTTGGAGCGTGACAAGAATGGTAAACCCACGCTTGATTATACTCATTTACAGAAGTTGACTACCCCCACAGTTCTCATGCTTGAAAGTCTGGGCTCGACCAATAAAGCTAATCACGGTACTTATGAGGACATGTATCATAATTTACATACTATATTGTCCAAGGCTTCCGGGCGGGTTATTATAGGTACATTTTCTTCACAGCTCGAACGTATCAAATGGGTACTTGATGTTGCTCAAAAGTTGGGTAAAAAAGTTGCACTTGATGGCTATAGTATGAAAATGAACGTAGAAATTGCAAAGAAATTGGGTTATATAAAAATTGATAAGAATACATTGATAGATATTAAAAGTCTTGATAATTACAAAGATAATCAAGTCGTTGTCATATGTACCGGGGCGCAAGGAGAAGAGAACGCAGTGCTCATGCGTATCGTGAGTAAGCAACATCGCCATGTGATTTTACGTAAGACTGATACTATAATTTTTTCTTCTTCTATTATCCCTGGCAATGAACGATCTATACAACGTCTCAAAGATAATATTTATAGACAATCAGACAATGTAATTCATGGAGAAATCATGGATGTACATGTAAGCGGACATGCCACGCGTGATGATATTGTGGAGATGATTAAACAAATTAAACCTACATATTTTATTCCCGTGTATGCAAATCATTATTTTCTCAAAGAGGCTCGTAAGTTAGCCATAGATAATGGGTTTCCTGAACAAAAGATTTTTGTACCGGATAATGGATCTGTTATTGAAGTGAATAAAAATTTAGCTCACATACTCGACAAGAAAGTGCCAAGCGACTATGTGTTTGTTGACGGACTTGGTGTGAGTGACACACAAAATATCGTATTGCGTGATCGGCAAGTACTCGCTGAGGACGGTATGGTAGTCGTGATTGCAACCGTTGATAGCAAGACAGGTAACCTGATTCAAAATCCAGATATTATCTCACGTGGCTTTGTCTTTCTCAAAGATAACAAAGAACTTATTGAGGACATTCGTCATAAAGTGAAGCATATGGTGATCAAGTCAGATCCTGTATCATGGGCAGACAGCAATCAAATTCGCAATGATATCAGGGATAAGATAGGGCAGTTTATTTTTACGAAGACTGAGAAGCGACCGATGATATTGCCGGTGGTGATAGAAGTGTGACGAGGTATTGGGTAGGCTATTTTAGGTCATAGGTCCTGAAAGATTTTTGGAACATGATAATTTTTGTTATCCACAGCCGTTATTGACTGTGGATTTTTTATTTGGTAGTATATCGTTGTACTGGTACAGTAGTACAAACTCAAAATGCAAATACCAAACTAGAACTTTATATATGGGATTTGTGCAGAATAAAAAAGAACTTTTGAAAATTTTATCTGGGATAAAGGACGTAAAATTAATGGAAGATTTTTTGGTTGATTTGCTTACACCTGCTGAAGTGAAGGACATTGTTTTGCGCTGGCAGATTGTTAAATTACTTAGTCAAGGGATTACTCAGCGTGAGGTGGCGAAGAAACTTGGGGTGAGCATTTCAAAGGTTGAGAGAGGAGCTCGAGAGTTGTTGGATAAAAAAGGGGGATTTGGGAAGATATTGATTAAGCAGATTAAGCAATAAGCAGATTAAGCTTTGTATTATGAAAGGGAATGGAAATTTATTAAATTGGTGGAACTGCTGGCGAAGCTGAGCAGTGCTTATTTTTTATTATTTAAAACTGCTCAATTTAAGCAGTTTTTTATTTTTTTATCATATGGATAGCTATAAGATTAATTTAGCAGAAAAAGATATTTCAGAATCATACCTGAATATCTCATATTATCTCAACAAATATCTTGGCAAACTTCCCGAACCGCCATTGCATCCAGGTACCAAACAACCTGCCGGTCCAGCTGATTTGTCTCCTATATTTCCTATGGGTGTGATTATGCAAGAAGTGAGTTTGGATGAATTTGTTCCGATCCCTGATGAAGTAAGAGAATTATATAAGATGTTTCGTCCATCACCGCTTATGCGCGCGTATCGTTTGGAAAAAGAATTAAGCACACCCGCGCATATTTATTACAAATACGAAGGCGGAAACGCGACAGGTAGCCATAAGTTAAACAGTGCGTTGGCACAAGCATATTACAACAAACAAGAGGGCGTTGAAACTATTGTGACAGAAACTGGCGCTGGGCAGTGGGGTTCGGCCTTGAGCATCGCGTGCCATTATTTTGGATTGAAATGCAAAGTGTTTATGGTGCGTATTTCGTATGATCAAAAGCCATATCGTAAGGTTATCATGAAAATGTATGGGTCAGATGTACATTCCAGCCCATCTATTCAAACAGAATATGGCAGAAAAGTTTTGCAGGAAAATCCAGACACACCAGGCAGTTTGGGTATTGCAATTAGCGAAGCACTGGAACTTGCGGTTCAAGACGAAAAAACAAAATATGCGCTTGGAAGTGTGCTTAACCATGTTTTACTTCATCAGACAATAATTGGGCAAGAAGCGAAAAAACAAATGGAAATGGCAGGAGAATATCCTGATACGGTGATCGGGTGTTGCGGGGGAGGGAGCAACTTCGCGGGAATCGCATTTCCATTTATCGCAGATACATTGTCTGGCGCGAGAAAAAATACGCGTTTTATTGGCGTGGAACCTGCATCATGTCCATCACTTACCAAAGGGGAATACAAATATGACTTTGGGGATACGGCATGCATGACGCCACTACTTAAAATGAAAACACTCGGTTCAGACTTTATTCCAAGTAAGATTCATGCCGGCGGACTGCGCTATCATGGCATGGCGCCATTAGTTTCGTTTTTGCATGAAGAAAAGTTTATTGAAGCGCGGGCGTATGAACAGCTAGAAGTATTTGAGGCAGGAGTGAAGTTCGCGCGTACTGAAGGAATTATTCCCGCGCCAGAATCATCGCATGCAATCAAGGCCGCGATTGACGAGGCAATGGTTTGCAAAGAAACAGGTGAAAGTAAAGTAATATTGTTTAATTTGTCGGGGAATGGGATGTTGGATCTTCAAGGATATGACGATTTTCTTAGTGGGAAGTTGAAGAATTAAAAATATGTGATATTAGGATATTGAGATATTAAGATATTGTATATGAACAAACATGTTGTCCTTCTAGAAATTCAAGATCTAAAAACTCATGAAAAAACATCTACCAAACGAGTGAAAGAAGTTGTTGAATTGATTAGAAAAAAAGGTGAATTCGTTAAGCCGATTGTTGTTGAAAAAGATACGCATGTAATTCTTGATGGTCATCATCGGGTGAAGGCATTGAAGAAATTAGGATATACAAAAGTGCCGTGTATGCTGATTGATTATATGAGTGATGAAGTAAAAGTATATTTACGGCGAAAAGACTTGCCTATGAAATTACTGAAGCAGTTTATTTTAACTACGGCATTATCGGGCGATTCTTTTAATAGAAAGACAACGAGGCATTATGTGGCTGGTAGAAAGGAGAGGATTAGAATAGAACTTTCTAAGTTGGAGTAGATAGTAAATAAATGTAAGTATTTTTGCAACGCAACTCACCCCTAGCCCCCCTCTTACGAAGAGATGGGAATGTTTTACTTGAAACTCACTTTTTAGAGCGTTTCTCCTTCTCTTTTTAAGAGAAGGAGAACAGGAGGATGAGTTGCATGGAAAGAAATATAAATATTGTTTTATCCACATGCCATTTTGACATTACTTTCTAGTCGCGATATAGTACGTCCATTATGAAACATACAAGCGCTGCAAATTTTTATTTCTATTTTTTTGGAAACCTCTAAGCTGAGCGTTCTTGTTTGTTCTACCTAAAAATAGTTCAAGAGCCTCAGTGATGAGGTTCTTTTAATTAGCATTGATTTAGGACAGATTAAAATGGATTACACTGAAGATATAAACTCATTACCTATGAAATTAATAATTAATAAAACTGAAAGGTTAGATGGGAGCATTATTCCTCCATCATCCAAATCTCAAACCATACGAGCTTTAATTTTGGCGACTTTGGCAAAGGGAAGAAGTATACTTATAAATCCACTGGAGTCGGATGACACACGGGGAGCGATTGATGTGTGTAGAGGCTTGGGGGCAAAGATTACAAGTGAAAATAATTCTTTGATTGTCGAAAGTAACGGAGTTCCTTTGAATGTTATTTCCAAAAAATTGTATGCACAAAATTCTGGCATAACTACGAGATTTATTATGCCCGTATTGGGTTTGAGAGCTAATTTTGATGAAGAAATTATTTTAGATTGCGGAGAACAAATGAAACAGCGACCACTCAAATCACTTATAGACGCATTGCAAACATTAGGAATGAACATCACATCGCAGAGTGGCCATTGCCCTTTGAAGATATCCGGACAATTGCAAGGTGGGAAAGTTGAAGCAGATGGAACTACCTCACAATACGTTTCCGCTTTACTACTGTCCGCATGTTATGCGAAGAATGATATGGAGATTCATGTAAAAAATCTCAATGAACGACCATATGTAGACATAACACTTGCGTGGTTGGGTGAACAGGGAATTAATTATTCCCATGAACAAATTGAAAATGAAGACGTGTATCGAGTTAAAGCAGAACAAGAATATCATGCGTTTACAAAACAAATTTCTGTAGATTTTTCTTCACTTTCATATCCACTTGCCGCGGCGTGTATGGTTCCAGGAGAAGTAGTTTTGAAAGGAATAGATATAAATGAACAGCAGGGCGACAAGAGATTAATATATATATTGCAAGATATGGGCGCAGATATTGAAATTAGAGAAAATGAATTGGTTATTCACGGCGGTAAACCATTGCAGGGTAAAATAATTGATGCAAATGATATTCCTGATATGGTTCCAACACTTGCGGTACTTGGTACATATGCAGAAGGGAAGACTGAAATAGTGAATGTGCCACAGGCACGCATAAAAGAAACAGATCGTATACATTCTATGGCAACTGAACTCCAAAAAATGGGTGCAAAAATTGAAGAAAGAGAAGACGGGCTCATAGTTGAAAAAAGTTATTTATATGGTAGTGTATTGCATGGCTACCAGGACCATAGAACCATTATGTCCTTAAGCCTCGCAGGTATGATCGCAGAGGGCGATACGATTATTGACACGGCAGAAGAGATTAGTAAGACATTTCCGGATTATGTTGAGGTGATGCAACAGTTGGGTGCTAAAATAGAACGCAAACCTAACTAGTCTAACGGATTTTAACGAATATAATAGACTTTTTACTAAATGTATGAAACACATAATCTTAATCGGTTTTAAACACACTGGCAAGTCGGCAATAGGTGCTAAACTTGCAGAGAGTTTAAATATTCAACATGTTGATCTTGATGACAAGGTAGAACAACTGCACCAGGAGCAGAGCGGCGAGTTTTTATCTTGTAGACAAATAGGATTTGATAAAGGAATGGAAACTGTGCGTAGACTTGAACAAGAAGCATTACATAAGGTAGTATTGTCAGGAACACAGCAGGTGATATCAGTAGGCGGGGGAACTCCGCTTAGTGAACATAATAGAGAAATCATTAAACAACACACCGTGATTCATGTGACAGCTCCTCGTGGTATTGTATTTGAACGTATCATGGTAAATGGGAAGCCTGCTTTTTTTCCAGAAAATATGAATCCGTTTGACGCATTCAAACAAATATGGGATGAGCGCGAACCATTGTTCGAGTCACTTGCGCATATGACGGTCATGAATAATACATCCATTAGGGAAGCAGTAGAGGAAATAAAATCTGTTCTTCCTACAACTTGTAACGTGTAAAACATAATTATGAAAAAAATATTGTTGATACATGGACCAAATTTGAATTTACTAGGCAAGCGAGATAAAAATCACTATGGTGATTTGACATTGAAAAATATTGAAGACTTAGTTACAGGAGAGGCAACTAAATATGAGATTGAAATTGAAACGTTTCAGTCAAATCATGAAGGCACATTGATTGATTGGATACAACAGCATAGTGAGAAAGCAAATGGGATTATTATCAATCCAGGCGCGTTGACGCATTATAGTTATGCTTTGCATGATGCATTGTTTGATACTGAGTTGCCGTGCGTGGAAGTCCATTTGTCTGATGTGGAAAATCGTGAAGAGTGGAGAAAGATTTCTGTCACTGCGCCAGCGTGTATTGCAAAGATTAGTGGCAAAAAAGAGTTGGGGTATATTGAGGGTTTAAAATTATTAATTAAGGCTTAAAATGCTTGCGAGGCTTACAATGCTTACAAAATTATGAACTTAGTATGCATAACGCAGTAATAGGATTTCCATTAACACATAGCTTAAGCCCTATATTGCACAATGAAATGTACAAACGGCTTGGGATAGACGCAGAATTGGTAAGAGATGAGTGTGGTGGAATCTCACAGATTACTAAACATATATTGAATGTTCCATATGAATTGTCTGCAATTACTATGCCGTATAAAGAAATATGTATTAATCTGGTAGAAAAATTTGATGAGGTTGCAGGAAGAACACGTTCAGTAAATACAATAATAAATAGAAATGGAAAATTGTTTGGCTATAATACTGATGTGTATGGTATTGAATATGCACTGCGAAATATTGAATTAAAAAATAAAAATGTGTTGGTTATCGGTGCGGGTGGAGTAGCAAGAAGCGTTGTGTATGTTTTGCAACAGCAGCAAGGTAATGTGTTAATGGTAAATAGGACAAAAGAAAAAGCAGAAGGGCTAGTTAAAAGTTTTGGGGGAAGATCTGTAACATGGGAAGAAATTAAACCAGAAGATATTGATGTAATAATTAATACAACACCTATTGGTATATATCCAAGTGTTGACCAAAGTTCCGTGCCAGAGTCATTTTTACAATCACATCATATTGTATTTGATATAGTCTACAATCCTATTGAAACGAAGTTGTTAAAAGATGCAGGGTTAGTTGGGGCACAAACAATTTCAGGATTAGATATGTTTGTGGCACAGGGATTACGACAAATTGAATTGTGGAAAGACATGAAAATAGACATCGCAAAGTATACTGAGGAAATGAAAAAAATTATAATTTTATAAATAAGAACTGAACAGTATGAGAATGAATATCATAAAAAAATTACCAACTACTGAAGAAATTATCCAAAATTTTCCTTTGTCAGAACACGCGTGTGAAAGAATTGAAAGAGACAAGCAAGAAGTGAAAGATATTCTTGCTGGCAAAGACAACAGATTGATTGTGGTCGTGGGTCCGTGTTCTGCGTGGCCGTTTGATGCGGTGATTCAATATGCAGAAAAGTTGAAACAGCTAAGTGCCGAAGTTGAAGACAAACTGAAATTGATTTTGCGCGTGTACATTCAAAAACCCCGTACAACAAAAGGTTGGACTGGCCCCGTAAATCAGCCAGATTTATTTGCTCCCGCAGATATTGAAAAAGGAATCGCATATGCCCGCAAACTTATGGTTACCGTGCTTGAAATGGGACTTCCCATTGCAGATGAAGCATTATTTACGCATAATGCAAAAGGGTTTCTTGAATTATTATCATGGGTTGCCGTTGGCGCCCGAAGTGCTGAAGACCAAGAGCATCGTATTTTTGCGTCAGCGATTGACGCGGCCGTAGGTATGAAAAATCCAACAAGCGGAGCAGTAGATATTGGCGTGAATAGCGTTATTGCCGCGCAACACCCACATATTGCCGTATTTCATGGCAATCAAGTTGAAACGCATGGCAATGAGTTCGCTCACCTTGTGCTTCGTGGTGGAGTAGATGGGCCAAATTATCATATAGAGCATATTATGCGCGCCAAAAAATTAATGGAAGATCAGAAAGTGAAGAATCCAGCTATTGTGATAGATGCAAGTCATGATAATTGTATGATACATGGTACAAAAAGTTTGGAACGCCAGATTCAGGTAGTTCATGAAGTTGTCAGTAATTTGCATGATTTCCCAGAATTAAAACATATGGTGAAAGGATTTTTGATTGAAAGTTTTATCAAACCTGGAAACCAAAAAGTTGATGGGAAAGAAGCGCAAGATATTGATATGAGTGGACTTTCTATTACTGATCCGTGTTTAGGATGGGAGCAGACAGAGAAGTTGGTGAAGGAATTGGCTTCTAGACTCTAACACTCAAGCACAGAAGTACATCGGCACTTAAGCATATATGAAAAATAAACAAATAAAAATAAATTTACCAAGCGCACATAGACAATATGATATTGTAATTGGAAATGGTTTGTTGAAGCCTTTGATTCAGTTTATAAAAAAACAAGATGTCTCACATATTGTTATTATTACTGATAGTAAGGTAAGGAAATTATACGGCGATAAATTGTTGAAAGATTTAAAAAATAATATCCAATATCCAATATCCAATATTTTTCATTTTTCTCATGGCGAAAAAAGCAAAACACAAAAAATCGTTACTCATTTGCACAACGAAATGTTCAAACTCGCGTGTAGCCGTGATACTCTTATTATCGCACTTGGTGGCGGAGTAGTTGGTGATGTCGCAGGCTATGTCGCCTCCACCTATATGCGCGGTATTTCGTATATTCAAATCCCAACAACATTGCTTGCAATGGTGGATAGTTCGGTGGGTGGAAAGACGGGAATAGACACGAAGTATGGTAAAAATTTGATTGGCTCATTTTGGCAACCAGTTGCAGTTTTTATTACTCCAGGAGTTGTAGAAACACTTCCTCGCAAGCATATTATTAATGGATTGTTGGAAGCCATAAAAATGTTTTTAACGCATGACATAGAGATGTTTGAATATGTAAGAAAAAATATAAAAAATATTTTAGATTTAGATTTACATGTATTAGAAAAAATAATTACTCGCGCAGTTGAAATTAAGGCAAGAGTGGTGATGAGAGACGAACGAGAAAAAGGGGAACGGAGTATTTTGAATTTTGGACATACAATCGGGCATGCGATTGAAAAGTTAAGTAAGTATGAATTGATGCACGGTGAAGCCGTAGGATTGGGGATGTTGGTTGAAGCAAGAATTTCTATGTTGATGGGGGTATTGGATGAGGAAGATTATATTGAAATTGAAAATTTTTTGAAAAAAATATTGGATATTAAGATATTGGGATATTGGGATATTTCCGCCAAAGGCGGACCAGCCTTTGGCTGGAAAGATATTTTGAGAGAGATTAGGTTGGATAAAAAAGCAAAAGATGGAGAAGCGAGATTCGTGTTGTTGAAAGGAATTGGTGAGTTTTATAAAGAAAAAAATAATTTTGTACATAGTGTCGATGAAAAGATTATTAAAGAATCCTTACTAATATGAGTAACATTTTTGGAAATATATTTAAAATAACGACATTCGGCGAATCACATGGCGTTGGGGTCGGTGTTGTGATTGACGGATGTCCTGCAGGATTAGAAATTACAAGGGAAGATATTCAAAAAGAATTAGACAGACGCAGACCTGGGCAAAGTAATCTAACTTCGCAACGAAAAGAGAAAGATCAGGTAGAAATTTTATCGGGCATTTTTGATGGGAAAACATTGGGCACACCTATTGCGTTGCTTATACGCAACGGAGACGCACAGTCTGTAAGTTACGAAGGAATAAAAGACACATATCGTCCAGGCCATGCTGATTATGTGTATGATATGAAGTACGGTTTTCGCGATTGGCGAGGCGGAGGACGGGCATCTGCACGAGAAACAATTGGGAGAGTGGCGGCAGGAGCGGTGGCGAAGGCACTGTTGCAACGAATAGGGGTTGAAGTAAATGCTGAGATTATCCAGGTAGGAAAGATTAAAAGAAATGTAGAATACGAAAATAAAGGAAAAAAATTTGAAGAAAGATATATTGAAGAAATTGAAGAAGCTCGCAAAGATGGTGATTCTGTGGGTGGAGTTGTGGAGGTTGTTGCTAAAAATGTTCCTGTGGGGCTTGGCGAGCCAGTGTTTAATAAATTATCCGCAGATTTGGCACATGCACTTATGACCATACCTGCCGCAAAGGGTGTAGAGATCGGTGATGGATTTGCGTGCGTAGAAAAGAAGGGTTCGGAAAATAATGATGAGTTAGAAATGAGAGATGGAAAGGTGAGGACTAAAACTAATCATGCTGGTGGGATTGTGGGAGGTATATCAAATGGGGAAGATATTGTATTGCGAGTAGCATTCAAACCAACATCAAGTATCGTTAAAGCACAAAAAACAGTAGATACGAATGGCCAGGAAGTTGACATCCAAGTTCATGGTCGGCATGATCCATGTGTTGCATTGCGCGCGCCCGTGATTGTAGAGGCGATGGTGGCACTAGTGCTCGTGGATCATTACTTACTTAGTAAAGTAAATAAAATATGAGTATCAGAATAGCCGTTTCTGGCGATCAAGGATCATTTTCAGAAGAAGCAGGACTTTTGTATGCACAACGGCAAGGTTGGGATAATCCAGAGATTTTATTTGCTATAGATATGGAAGGCGTTTTGAAAGCCGTAACTGAAGGCCGAGCTGAATATGGTATTTTTCCTGTGGTAAATTCTCGCGGTGGGCTTGTGCAGACGGCATTTGAAGCAATGGGAAAATATTTGTTTACTATGGTAGATGAATTATGGTTTGAAGTGTACCAGTGTATTATAGTTTTGTCTGGCGTGAAAAAAGAAGATATAAGACAAATTGCCACGCATCCCCAAGCAATTTCTCAATGTGAACGATATATCAAACGTGAGTTCCCAAATGCAAAATTACTAGAATGGGAAGACACCGCAAAAGCAGCAAAAGATTTAGCAGAAGGAGTGTTACCTCGTGAAACTGCAGTGATTGCTCCAGCTCGGAGCGCACAGATTTATAAGTTGGATTTGTTAGATCGTGGAATTCAAGATGAGCATCCCAATCTTACAACATTCATCGTTGTAAAGAATAGAGAATAATTAATATGAAAATAGGTATCATAGGACATGGACGATTTGGGACATTGTGGGCCGGGCTGATGAAAGAGTTCGGTGATGTTGCGATATGTGATAAGGGAAAAAGGAAAAAGGAAAAAGGAAAAGTCGATGACGTTTTGAATGTTGATGTATTATTTTTACTTGTACCAATTTCTGAAATAAAAAATGTGTGTAAGGAAATTACGGATAAACTCGACCCCAAAACTATTGTGGTAGACGCCTGTTCGGTAAAAGTGAAACCTGTCGAAGACATGCTTTTTGAATTGAGACATACCCAGCCAATAATTGCCACGCACCCACTATTTGGTCCCGACTCAGTAAAACGACTAGGCATCGAAGGCCAAAAGATTGTTGTTTCACCAGTTAGGGTAACGGAAGAGCAGCTGAATATGTTTGAAAAAATGTTTGAAAAAATGAAATTCAAAATCATTCATGCTACACCCGAAGAGCATGATAGACAAATGGCGCGATCACAAGCCCTGGTACATTTTTTGGGCAGGGGACTTGCAGAATTAGATTTACAGGATCAGGAAATTTCTACGCCAGATTATCAGTCATTACTGCGGATAAATGACTTGGTTACAAATGACACCCTGCAGTTGTTTCTTGATATGCAAAGATTTAATCCGTACGCAAAGGAAGTCAGAGAAGAGCTGATACAAGCGTTACAAAAGTTAGGCAATAATATTCAATCATATGAACAATAATTTACAACAATTACGAAATAAAATAAATGACACTGACCATTCAATTATTGAGCTACTTGCCAAGCGTTTTGAACTTGCAAAACAGATTGGAAAAATAAAAAAAGAATCAGGCATGAGTATTCAAGACAAAGATAGAGAACAGAGATTGTTTGAATTTTATAGAAAGTTGGGGGACGAGTTTGGTGTAGATCAAGAATTTTTGAATAAGTTATTTGAATTTATAATTGAAGAGTCAAAACGATTACAAAAATAATATTTTTTTATGAATTACATAACACTTATTGTTACAGTCGCAGGTATACATCTCCTCGCGGCTATCAGTCCTGGTCCAGATTTTGTTATGGTTGTAAAAAATTCTCTCGCACATTCACGTAAAGTAGGAATTTGGACAGCAGTTGGATTCGGACTTGGTATTGGTGTACATGTGCTGTATTGTCTTGCGGGTATTGCATTTATCATTTCTCAATCAATAATCTTGTTTAATAGCATTAAGTTACTAGGGGCTGGGTATCTTATCTACATTGGTATTCGTTCATTTATGTCAAAGTCAAAAAAATTTGATGTAGAAGTTGAAAAGAAATTAGATACTATGTCAGCATGGGGTGGGGTTCGGAGCGGTTTTCTGACAAATGTACTTAATCCAAAAGTTTCTCTGCTTTTTTTAGGACTTTTTACGCTCATGATTCCAGCAAACACACCATCGTATGTGCTTGGTATAATTGGTGTTATTGTTATTCTTCAAACAATGCTATGGTTTTCTTTTGTAGCAACTATTTTGACACATAATAAAGTTCGTAGTGTGTTTGAAAAATATCAAAATATATTTAATAAAACGTTTGGCGGTTTGCTTGTCGCCTTGGGATTAAAAGTTGCGTTGAGTAAGAGGTAATATGGATCTCAGGAGCCATCTACAACTTGAACAATCAGCCACCGTCGCAATAAATACTTTAGCAATGGAGAAAAAGAAGAAGGGCGAGCGTATATATAATTTAAGCGCGGGAGAACCCATGATAGATACGCCAGATATTGTTATTGAAGCGGTAATGAAAGCAATGAGAGATGGCAAAACACACTATCCGCCAGTGGCAGGTATTCCAGAACTAAGAGAACAAGCTACCGACTGGCTTAATGCAACGTATTATGCGAATTATGAAGTGTCAGAATGTGTCATAACACCTGGGGGAAAGTTTGGTATATATTTGTTATTGCAAGCTTTGATACAGCCTGGCGACAAAGTTGGAATTATTGCACCATATTGGGTTTCATATCCGAGTATGGTGAAGATTTTCGGAGGGGAACCAATTATATTAGAAACAGAAGAAATTGGAAACCCCGAAAAACCTGGCGGTATCGGGGCAAGTTGGAAACTAGAAATTGCGGAATTGGAAAAAGCGGTTGAACAAAATTTAAGGATCTTGATTTTGAATAATGCTTCTAATCCAACTGGCGCCTTATACTCAAAACAAGAATTAGAAAATATACTTCGCGTGGCTCATGAACACCATATTTTTGTCATTTCAGATGAAGTATACAGTGGGCTTGTGTATGATGGAGAATTTATATCGTGTGGTTCGTTTGAAGAACACAAAGAGAATGTGATTGTAATACAAAGTTGTTCAAAACATTTTGCTATGACTGGCTGGCGAGTCGGTTTTGCATTCGGACCAGAAGAAATTATAAAAATTCTTACAATCTTATTAGGTCAGACGACTAGTGGTGTGGCTACAGCGAGTCAGTACGCGGCATTGTGTGCGTTACAAAATGCTTCTACAATAATACCACACGTGAGAGATGCAATGCAGAAAAGGCGAAACGTTTTTATGAATATATATAATGAATTATTTAAAACTAATTTTTCATATCCAGCTTCGGCCCTGTACTGTTTTTTGCCTATCGTATCTCTTGGTATAAAAAGTTCAGACTCAAAACAGGTGTGTACGGAATTATTAGATAAGGCAGGTGTAGCAACTGTGCCAGGAATTGCTTTTGGTAAGGAAGGATATATACGGTATGCGTTTGGGGAGAGCGAAGACGAGCTCAAAGAAGGTTTGCTTAAAATAAAAGAGTATAAAGAGACGGTCTAGTCCGTCTCTTGTTTTTTAGATGGTTTAGAGCTAAAATTAACATTGATTACACAGATTAGTCAGGATTACGCTGAATAATCTGTGTAATCAATGTTAAATCAGTGTAATCAATGTTTTTATGTCTAAACCAATTATTGTTTCAGGCATCCAACCAACTGGCAATCTCCATATTGGTAATTATTTGGGTGCAGTAAAAAATTGGGTAGAACTCCAAAATTCTGGTAAATATCAGATGTATATTTTTATTGCAGACTATCATTCACTTACAGGCAACATGAAGCCTGAAGATCGTCGCGCACAAATTACGCGTACGGCCGCAGAACTTCTTGCCGCGGGCATTGATCCAGAGAAAACAGTTTTTTGGGTTCAGTCTCATGTGCTAGAACACACAGAGTTGGCGTGGGTGTTTAATAGCGTGACCCCTATTTCCGAGCTTGAACGCATGACACAGTATAAGGATAAATCTTTACAGCAAGCAAAAAATATTAATGCCGGTTTGCTCACGTACCCAGCTCTCCAAGCTGCGGACATCTTACTTTATCATGGTGAAGTAGTGCCTGTTGGACAAGACCAGATTCAGCATGTTGAATTGACGCGAGATGTTGCTCGTTGGTTTAATAAACGCTACCAAGAATATTTTCCAGAAACAAAACACTTGCTTACCCAAATCCCCAAAGTTATGAGTTTGGTTGAACCGCATAAAAAGATGAGCAAGAGTTTGGGTGCTGATCATGTAATAGAGCTTGCAGATGAATCAGGAGTTATTGAAAAGAAATTGAAAAAAGCGGTGACTGCAACCGAAGGTGGCGGAGAAGCACCAGGAGTTGCTAATTTATTATTGTTGTTGAAACAATTTGGCAACGAAACAATTTATAAAGAATTTGTAAAAGCAGAAAAAGACGGAACTATAAGGTACGGTGATTTGAAAAAAGTTTTAGGCGAATCAATTTCAACTTATTTTGCAGATTTTAGAACACGCCGAATGGAATTACTTGATAATCATAATGAACTTGGAGAAATACTTAGTGAAGGTGCGAGCAAAGCTCAGAAAGTTGCATCACAAACAATGGAAGAAGTGCGAAAGATGATAGGAGTTCGTTGACAACCAAGCGCACTCAACTTGTGGATAGATAAAGCCGATGTGTACCATCGGTTTTTATGTGTGTTGAGCATTTTGATAATTACATACAAAAAAGGTATAGTATTTTGCTCCATTGACGCATTTTTTTGTGTTTGATAGAATTGCGCCAACGTAATATACATAGTATGGGGGCATGTGTTTTACAATTATATTTTCAACGTTTTAAACCCAGAGGCTGGGTTTTTTTAATTTTAAAATCCTGTCCAGTACGTTAATTTTAACTAATATAAGTATGAAGAAGCTATCACGTTTTTTAATTCAAGTATTTGTTTTGGTATTTGTGGCAATTGCAATACCTAGTTTTGCACGCGCTGCAGATGGGGATGTAGTTCAGACATACAATTTTAGTGTCAACCAATGTACACAAACATCAAATGGTGTGTCCCTTGTTATTTTTGGCAAACAACTTTCGATGCAAAATGGTTGCATTTCAAATGGAGCTTACACGAATCAGTTTACTTGTTTGACAAATAGACGATTGCAAGTCAAAAAAATTGCAGGTTGTAGTGTACCTCAAGATCCTGCACCTTCACCTACCCCCACTCCTGCTCCTGAGCCTACACCAGCACCGGCTCCTACTCCCACACCAGAACCAGCTCCAACACCAAGTCCGACTCCGGCACCAGCGCCAACTCCTACCCCAGCTCCAACGCCGGTTGTCGAGACAATGAATTTTCCTACACCTTCACGCATTAATCTGAGTGGTACGCAACCGACACCAGATGCAACAGGTATGCATTTTGTAAATGCATGGGGTGATGAACGTATGCAGTATGATTTTGATCCTACCTTTAGTATTGCTGGGTATGACACATTAGAATTTTCTTTAGAGAGTGATCTCAGTACGGCAACACGAGATCGGCTAAACGCCCAACAAGTTAATATTGATGGGATTACTGTTAATCTGTACCTTTTTAGCGGTTGGTTAAATACCTCGGCAGTTATTCGTCTTCCTGCAGGTATGCTAAATGGAAATCCACAAGCGATTTCCATACCTTTAAGTAATCTATCGGCTTCAAGTTTCAACCCTGCACAGATTTCTCATTTTTTCATACAATATCTAGTACCTGGTTCTACAACCATGGATGTAAAGATTACTAATTTACGGATGACACGAACAACGACTTCTCCTACGCCGACACCAACTCCCACTCCCACTCCCACACCAACTCCGGCAAATGCAATGGTCATTGATGCAACAGGGACCAAAGTCCCCTATGTTGACCGTGGAGTTTTGGGTGGCAACTCAATGAATGATCGCGTGTGGGATTATAATTATAATGTATTTACTGAACTTGGTGGCAATGCACAGCCATCAGGGAATAATATCAATCGTCCCTTGTGGCGCATGCACATGTGGGATACCGGAGTTCACAAAAATTACTGGATGTATGGACAAGGTTTTGGCCGCATGACAGATGGACTTTATAATCCCATGATCCCACAGTACGACAATGCACAGCCAGTGAATACCTATACATGGGGCATCCAACGCCCAGTAAAAGATTTATATGTTCAGTATCCCAGTGGAGAACAATCACAAAATTATTATGAGGCAGAATGGTTTGATCATTCACCAACGTATGCTGATGAATTTAATCGACATTCAATCAGTTATACAAAGAAATCTGGGTCCACGACCCAAGTCAATACACTGTATGTACAAGGACAAAATACAGGAATGCAATTTCCTGATCATAATAGGTATACTCGTTTTGATTTTAAACTTTCATCTGATATTCCGTACAGTGTAAATAATAAAGCGGTAATTGCAGATTCATCTCAATTCCGCATGATGCTAAGACCTGATCGTACGTTTGAGATTCAGATTGGTACAGCATATAATAAAACATTTGTTTTACCTCAGCCTGTTGTTTTTGATAGATGGTATAGCATTGAAATATTGACTGACAATATATCAAAAGTCTGGGTTGATGGGCAACTCATGGCAGAACTTACATTGGATAATTTGGATATCTCATCCGAAGGTAAAAAAACGGGGATTAAATTTGGTACCATTGCTACGTATGAACTCAATGCAGAATCGCAGCGCCAGGATTCGTATAAATTTAAAATTGACGAGTTGCAGCTTCGTACTACGTACGCAGGTTTGAATTCAATAAATCCAGTGAATCAAAATTCCACCTCTTTATTCAATTCAGATGTCATTTATGCATGGAGTTTTGATAGTAATCTCATGACACTTGATGATTATGGCCAGATGGCAGAGAAAATGAATGCTGAACTACTTTTGCAGCTTCCAAGCCCCAAGGAAACAGCGTACGGGTCACAGACAAACACATGGACTGGGTTTTTCAAAGATTTGTATAGTGTAGAAGGTCTTACTGCCATGATTGAGTATATGGTTGGAACACCAGACGCAGATTACAATCAAAAAGTTGAAGAACTAAAGCAAGCGGGGTGGCCTTTGGACGTCGCACAATACAACTATGCAAACCTACGTGCGAGTCGTGGTCGTTTGGCTCCCTATGACATTCATTATGTAGAATTAGGTAATGAGCCATATTATCAAGAGTACACGGGTAATGAAGTAGGATTTGCAAATAGATTTGTTGATCTTTGTGACTCTATCCATCAAGTTAAAGCTGATTTGAAATGTATTCTACCAGCACAGTCATCTTCACAGTTTAATTTTGAAAGAGTATTACAACAAATTACTTCACGTGGCAAGGGCAGTTTGGTTTCAGGCCTTGCGATTCACCATTATTATGATTACTACAATCAAGATCGTGTTAACCAATATCCGCTTTCAACCATGGCAGGTCCGTATTGGGAAGGTCAGACACGGTATACTTCAAACAAACAGTTGGCAGAAAGATATTTGCCCGGGCAACAAGTGACGTACTTTGTAGATGAGTTCAATAGTATTTTGAATGACTTCAAAAACAAACAGACTGACAAATTCCTCGATGCGGCGTATGCATGGTCAGAACTTGCGTATATGTTGGAGCAGGGAATTCACGGCGGGTCATTATTCTTCTGGAATAGTGCTACACCAGGTGAAGGATTTGTGAATGGTTTGGTAGGAGATTATAACTGGGTTCCTAAACAAAATTTGAATGGGGATACATTCCAGGCATTTGCACGATACTTTGCGTGGGATGGGAAAATGCTTCCTGTAAGTTATGAAAAATTTATGGGTCATGACGCAGTAACTACTAAACAAGCACCAAGGGTTACCGCAGTAAGTAGTTTGTCTGCAGATGGAAATACCTTGTATGTTGCTGTATTGAATCGTGACACAGAAAATCATGATTACACACTCCAGTTAAATGGATTTGCGCCACAAGCACAAGGGGAAGTATATCAGCTTGATGCTTCATCGCTTACGGAGACACACAATGATATTGATTACCAAGTTAAGGCTATCCCAGCTTCACAGCAGTTTAGTTATACGTTCCCTGGTTATTCTATTACGTATATGAAATTTACCAAGTAATGTTCGTTGTGGATAAATCATTTGCAGAGTTTTAATAGTGTGTTACACTACTCTAGTTATGAAATACATATTCGTGAACAATAATAACAATAATAACAGACCGACCGGCGGAATGTGTCTTTTTGTTGAGTAGTTTCAACAACAATCAATCTACACACAACCCGCCGTCACCGGCGGGTTTGACGTTATTCCCCTGTAGTTCAATGGTAGAACACTGCACTGTTAATGCAGATGTTGTAGGTTCGAGTCCTACCGGGGGAGCTAGAATAATTTTAGATTTTGAATTTTGAAACAATTTACGATTAGTAAATTTTGGAATATGATTTTCTTAGATGCATTTGTTATAGGTTTTACTGCTGCGGCTTTGCCTGGAGCGGTGCAGACTACCGTTTTACAAAGCTCTGTAATAGGGAGGATAAGGGAGAGCTTGGTATTGGCTTTGGGAGCTTCCTGTATGGATGGCTTGTTTTTGATGTTAGCATATGTTGGAATAATACAATTTATTGTAAACATTGCTTGGTTAAAATTATTATTAGGTCTGGCAGGTGTGGGCTATATGTTATTGTTAGGGGTGAATGGTCTAACAGTTGCGATAAAAAAGGATAAGAAAATAATAAAATTAGTGGATAAAAAAACATTTTGGAATGGTATGTTACTTGTGTCATTGCACCCGCCAACAATTTTATATTTTATAGGTGTGGCAGGTACTTTATTTGCAATTAAAACATTTTCGATGTCGCAAGTTATAGTTAGTTCTCTATTTTTGATGATAGGCGCATTAGCTTGTTTCATATTTGTTATGTTGTTAGGTTTTTTTGTTTTCAAATTAAAGATACAATGGTTAACAAACGTTTTTTATCTTGCTATGTCTAGCCTGCTTATATTCTTTGCAATTAGATTATGTATACAAATTATTTAATTTTATTAATTAATTATTAATTAATTATTAATTTAACCCGCTATGTCTCAAGCATACACCAAGGAGGAGATACTCTCGCTATGCGAGAAAGAAAGAGTCAAATTTGTTGATCTGCAGTTTACCGATTTGCTCGGTCAACTAAAAGCAGTGACTATTCCTGTTGAAAAACTAGAAGAGGGAATAGATGGAAATGTGTGGTTTGATGGATCTTCGATTGAAGGTTTTGCGCGTATATTTGAAAGTGATATGTATTTGAAATTAGATCTCTCAACATTCGCCCTACTTCCATGGACCAAAGAGGGTATTAATGTGACAGCTCGCCTTTTTTGTGATGTATATAGACCAAATGGTGAACCATATGAAAGTGATCCACGCTATATTTTAAAACAACAGATTGCCCGCGCAGAAAGCTTGGGATACAAATATTTTTGTGGTCCGGAATTAGAATTTTTTCTTCTTAAAAAAGATAACGGAAACATCGTACCCTTGCCACATGACAATGCTGGATATTTTGATCAAGCAATTGATGCTGCAACTGAGGTGAGAAAAGAGATGACCAATGCGTTGCAAGAGCTTGGTATAGAGGTTGAAGCCCTACATCATGAGGTTGCAGATGGCCAACATGAGATAGATTTCAAATACGGTGATCCACTCATGACTGCAGACAATGCAACAACATTCAAATACACACTTAAAATGATTGCTGCAAAGTATGGTTTGCACGCGACGTTTATGCCAAAACCATTTTTTGGAATCAATGGCTCAGGTATGCATGTGCATCAAAGTATTTTTGTTGGAGGAAACAATGCATTTTATGATGCACAGGCAGAGTATGGGCTTTCTCTACTGGCTCGCAATTTCATTGCAGGACAGCTCAAACATATCAAAGCTATGAATGCTATTTTGAATCCACTTGTAAATTCATATAAGCGATTGGTCGCAGGATACGAAGCGCCTGTCTATCTATCTTGGGGTCAGACCAATCGTTCAGCACTTATCCGTGTTCCACGCATTAATCCTGCTCGACCAAAAGCAACTCGTGTAGAACTCCGCTGTCCAGATCCTTCTGCAAATCCATATCTTGCTTTTGCAGTCATGCTTGCAGCGGGACTCGATGGTATAGAAAATGAAATGATGCCCCCGGTTCCAGTGGAAGAGAACGTATATGAATTCACGACTGAAGAGATGATGAATCGCGGTATTGATACATTATCTGCTGACCTGTATGGCTCGTTACATGCACTTGCGAAAGATGAAGTAGTAAAAGATGTGCTTGGTGCGGTGACATACAAAAAGTACCATGATATAAAAATGAGAGAATGGGATGAATTTAGGATTCATGTGACAGATTGGGAACGAGAGAGATATCTTGGTGTGTATTAGGATATTTGATGTTAAAATACTAAAAACACCCTTTGTCAGGGTGTTTTGTTATAGCAAGATATCATTTTTTCAAAAGTACTGTCTGTTGCGTTTCAGTCCAAGATTTTCCAGGGAGCAGATCCCAAATCATTTTGAACCATGTGCGATAGGTATTGGCAAGGTCTTTGTCAATGATAATAAAAATTCTCAAGTGATCATCAAATCTGCCTACATGCACGCCGCTAAAAGTCACCACATAGTCGCCAAAAATATCTACCAAACCTTGCGTTGCGTATTGATCAGGCAATACTTTATATTCTCCTTTTGCATTTTGTACTACTTCTGGAAGTTCGCGTAAAACTCCCGGATCAAACAGCGTGTAGTAGGGAACTTTTCTTTTTTCAAATTCTTTCAAATAATTGGTGCGAAAAGCTTTGTTCACCTGCGGACTGTTCCACAATGCTTTTGCACCTAAAAAATACACTTCTTCTTTTTGTGAGATTCGCAACAAATCATTGTGGTAATTTTTGTATCCTTCTACGCCGCTATAAATATACGCGGCTTTGAGCGGGGGATCGGTCGCGTATAAATCTTGAAGCTCTGGCAATTTGCTTTTGAGCCATTTTTCTTTTTCATGAAGCAAGTCGAGCAGTTTGTTTGGATTTACCGCTTGAAATAAGTTTTCTCCTGATCCAACAATTTTGTATACCAAACCTTTCTCGATTAAACGGTTTAATGCGTCGTATACATTGCGTCTTGGCACATTTGAACGCAGTGCAATAATAGAAGCATTGGTTTCTCCTGTGGATAGCATGCCTTCGTATATTTTTGCTTCGTTAGGTGAGAGATTTAGTTCTTGCAATAATTCGCTGTACATAGAGAAAAATTAAGTAAAAATATGGGGTGATATTCTTCACCCAAGGGTGTCATTGAACACCCTATAGAGATTAACATAAAGTACACGCACAATCAATAATCCATGTCCTATACAAGTCTATAAACAGAATAAGCAAAGTAAGCAGATTAAGTAATTAAATTTTGTAGCTTAATCTGCTTATGGGCTGTATGTGGCTTGTATAGAACAATAAGAATAGTGTGTGTATGAAACATCGATTAATAAAGAACAGCAAACTTTCTAATAGACAAATTGAAAAAATAATTGATTTGTTTGTATTGGAAGTTCCTGCGTCCAAAGCGAGTCAGATAATAAAAATAAATCGTCACACCGTAGATCGTATTTATTTTTTCATTCGGACTGCTATTGCCTGTGAGTGTGATAAGAAATTTCCGTATGTGTATCTAACAAAAAATATAGAATCACTAGTATCAATAATAGGTATTTGCAAGCTCGATAATACTATTTTTACAGGTGCAGTAAACGATATAGAAGCATTGAAATTAAAACAGATCATGCGTACTCATATTGTGCCATTTGATGTGCGAGATACACAAAGTTTTAAAATATATGATGCTTTAATTTTGAATGGACATACCTATTATAACACCAAACCGTACAAAACGAAATTGACGAATAAGATTTTAGTTGATGAAACAAAAATGTTTTGGACATATGTGAAAACCAAATTAAAAAAATATAATGGGATCAATAAAAAATATGTGTTGTTGTACTTCAAAGAAATGGAATTTCGTTTCAACAATATCCACAACCATAATCTTAGCGAACTTATACGGAAAATTATGTTTAGTGGTTAGCTGTTCTAGACAAGGTCGGTGTTTAGTCATTGTTTTTCTTTGTATGTCTGGTATATTTTGCGGTTAAAACTTTTTTTAAATAATAGTTCTTTACAAAAAAATTTAACCCTTTAGCACATTGTTTATCTTTGACTAGATAATCAGTGTGCTGGAGGGTCGATAACACCGAGCGCACACCCGCGAGTGTGGGAGTGTGGAGGTGAAGAGCCTTTGATTGTGGAAGGAACCGAAGATGAAGAAAGCATACGTTCTTAACACGGGAGGAACTCTGGGGATGGTCGGGGATCCGTTGCATCCCGCGAAGTCCGCGGCCGAGCTGCTTGAGGGGATCGTACTCCCCAAGGGCATCGAGCTGACGCTCGAGGACTTCCCGCAACGGCAGGACTCGACCAACGTCATGCACAACGACCGGGTCGTGATGGGCCAGATGATCGCGGCGGCCTACGACGACCACGAGATGTTCATCATCCTGCATGGCACGGATTCCCTGGCGGAGTCCTGTGCGTTCCTGGCCATGCTCTTCAAGCTGTCGCTGCAGAAGCCGGTCTTCGTGATCGGCGCGCAGATGACCAAGGAGGAGTCGGGCTCGGATGTGGCCATGCAGGTGGCGAACACCATGCGCGTCGGCAAGTCCTTCCTGCGGAACGGCATCGTGGGCGTCTACAGCGTCTGCCTCGGCGACGTGCTCGACGGCTCGCGTGTCCGCAAGCGCAACGAGGCCGACTTCGCGGCGTTCCACACGCCCGGACGTCACCCTGTGGCCAAAGCCTTCCCGAAGATCATGATCATGGACGGCGTCCATCGCAAGGACCCCGTCGCCGCGGTCCAGGGCCTCCGCCTCGACACCAAGTTTGAGCAGCACGTAGTGTCGCTCATGGTGTCCGCTGACACCCCGCCCTACGTCCTGATGGATATGGTCAAGGCTGGTCGCATCAAGGGCGTGATCCTTGAGGCCAAGGGCGCGGGCAACATCCCGGATCGGCCGTGGGACATGGGGGACGCCAACTACTCGTGGATCGACGCGATCAAGGCCGCGACCGACGCGGGCATCCACGTGGGCATCCTCTCCCCGTTCGAGGACGGGCGCGTCGTCCTGAGTCGGTACGAGCTCGGTGCGAAGGCCAAGGCGGCCGGGGCGCTCTCGCTGGAGAGCCTCACGCCGGCTATGGGGGACATCAAGTTCCGCCAGGCCATCGCCATGCACCCCAAGCACCCGGATCGGATCCAGATGTTCCTCTCCACGAACATCGTCGGCGAACTGCTGATCGGCTTCGAGGATGAGGAGGAAGAGGAGGACTGATATGCAGATAGAGTTGGAGGGCGTTCTTTTCACAAGACCACCCGACAACTCGTTATTATTATAAAAAATTATAGTCATAACGAGGGTGGTCTTGAATCCGTTCAAGACGGACACATGGAATAAAAACATCCACTAACAGTGGGTGTTTTTATATTGAAAAGCATCTGATATGAGTGTATGATAGTTGTGCATGATATTTTGTTTGTATGTATAAAAAATATATTTTATTACTGTTTACCTGTGCCAATATAGTATTGATTATCTGGTTTTGGTATAGTTCATCTGGAGACCTGTTATCTGGAGACAATGTACAATTATTGCTTGGACTCGGGCGGCTTATGGGTCTTTTTGCAGCCTTTTTTGTATTGTTTCAGGTCATGTGTATTGCACGTATTCCATGGATGGAGAAACTATTGAGTTTCGATCGACTGACATATCTTCACCACCTCAATGGTCTGTGGTTGCTTATATCATTGATACTACATCCTATATTTTTGGGTTTGTCATACGCATCTACCAATGATATTTCCTTTTGGCAACAACAGTATAATTTTTTGTTTTATGGAGATGAGTTGGTTGGCGCATTTTTCGGTTTGTTTATTTTGGTATGTGTTGCAGTAATTTCTATTTCCAAAATAAGACGGATGATGTCATATGAGATGTGGTATACCGTTCATCTCACCGTATATATAGCCATAGCCTTGGCATTTGGGCATGAGATTGAGCTTGGTGGCGATTTTGTAGGTAATAATATTTTTCAAGCATATTGGTATATATTGTACGTAGGAGTATTTGGAAATTTGCTTGCCTATAGGTTTATAAAACCAGTGTATATGTGGAATAAACATCACTTTGTTGTTGATCATGTGGAATCAGAAAATGACAATGTATATTCTTTGTATATAAGGGGCAAAAATTTGGATTCATTCAAAGTTCAATCAGGACAATTCGCTATTTTTCGTTTCCTCGACAAGAAGCGTTGGTGGAAAGCACATCCTTTTTCATTTTCTTCAGCTGTGGTAGATGGTGTGTTGCGTGTTACGTTCAAGGATCTTGGTGATTTTACTCATGAACTTGGCACTGTATCATCTGGCACATCTATTATTATTGACGGTCCGCATGGCAATTTTGTGACAGCGAGGAGCACGAGAGATACAGTTGTATGTATTGCTGGTGGTATTGGTATTACTCCTGTTCGTGCCCTTATTGAATCATTTGATAAACACAAGCAGGTTATTCTTGTATATTCAGTGAAGTCTAAAAAAGATTTTGTATTTAAAGATGAAATAGAAAAAATTACACAAGAACGGTTTTTGAAAATTTATTATCTAGTTAGTGATGATACGTCGTGGGAAGGTCTGAAAGGCAGGGTGGACGAACAATTTTTGAATATGTATATAAAAAATATAGACAAGGCCGATGTATATATGTGTGGACCAATTGCCATGATGAAGGGCGTACGAGCCTCTTTGAAGAAATGTGGGGCTTCTAATAATCATATTTTTTTTGAAAAATTTTCACTTTAAAAAATTTTTAATAGGAGTGAAATTACTTAATAATATATAACATTATGCCACAGCAAACACACGAAGAGTACACTATATCTGGAGATAAACTTGTCTCCAAGATAAAGGAAATCGTAAAAGAGGGGAATGCGCGTAAAATCATTATAAAGAAGGAAGATGGAGAAACACTTATCGAATTTCCCCTTACTATTGGTGCAGTAGGTGTACTTGCTGCGCCTATAGTTGCTGCTATTGGAGCTCTTGCCGCACTCGTATCGAACTGTACAATTATCGTTGAGCGCAAGGCAATGGGAGACGATAAATAGTGTCCATTGGCTGAGAGGTTGACATATCGCGTGTTTTGTGATAGTATATATATATCAAAAAGAGTGTTGTAAAACAAACAAAGTCGAGTTTGAAATTACTACATGATGTTTGATTCCCTGCTTAGGCTGGGAAGTAATTTATTTGTTTTACAACTATGCAACAAGGTGTTATTGCCAGACTTACCGATAAGGGGTTTGGTTTCATCGCTCGTGAAGGTGAAGGAAAAGATCTTTTCTTTCATAGAAATGAGCTCGTAGACGTTCAATATGATGATCTTCGTGAAGGCGACAAAGTAGAGTTCGAAGTCGAAGAAAGTCCAAAAGGCTTGAACGCAGTGAAAGTCCGCAAAATCGCGTAACTTTTTTCACAAACAAAACACTCCTAGAAATAGGGGTGTTTTTTGTGCATATACAAATTGAATCATCTCATGTTATACTAAACTTATTATTACAATAATCATTTTTTATGGAACAAACACCACTTCGCAGTACTCCAAAAGATGTCTTTTTACATTTATTTAATATCGTGACATTTTATTTGAGTATCATTGGTTTTATTACACTTTTTATCCAATATATCAATGCTTTATTTCCTGATAAACTAAATTATTATTTTACCAATATTGCCAATGGCGTACGTTGGTCGACATCTGTTTTGTTGATTGCCGTGATTGCGTATCTCGTGACGTCGTGGATGCTTGAGAAAGATTTGTACAAAACACCAGAAAAAAGAAACCTGAAACTCCGTAAATGGCTCGTGTATTTTACACTTTTTATTTCAGCCATTACCATTATTATTGATCTCATGACGTTTGTATATAATTTTTTGAGTGGCGAACTTACCGTACGTTTTGTATTGAAAGTGTTGGTAGTACTTCTTGTGGCTGCAGCTGTATTTGGGTATTATCTTTGGGATTTGAAGCGTTCACTTGAAAAGACAAAAATACCCATGATCTTAGCAGGGGTCGTATCAGCGATTGTGCTTGGTAGTATTATCGCAGGGTTTTTTATTATTGGTACACCGACCGACCAGCGCGCGCGTAGATTTGATGATGAACGTGTCCAAGATCTTCAAATGATCCAGTCAGAGATTGTAAACTATTGGGTTCAAAAGAGAGAGTTGCCAGTACAGTTGAGTGAACTCAATAATAGTATTACTGGATTTATTGCACCACTTGATCCAAAAACAAATGAACAATATGAGTATCTGATAGCAAATGAGCTTTCATTTGAACTTTGTGTTGTATTTGAACGTGTCAATAAAGATATAACACCCGCAGGATTATATTTTGGATCTCCCTATGATTCATACAACCAAAATTGGAGTCATGATGCAGGACGCGTATGCTTTAGCCGTACCATAGATCCTGAATTGTATCCTGAAGATGTTACAAAACCTGTGTCTACAAGATAATTTTTTACCTATGTCATACCGCATTATTGTTTTACCCCTGTGTGTCTCTTTGTGTGTATTGTTTGGTTTTGGATGTAGTAGTGGTGATATGCCTGAGGCAACCAGTGTGGATTATGAAGAAGACGTAAAACCTCTTATTGAAGAAACCGACGCGCGCAAAGTTCGTGGAAGCTGCAATGTTATCAATACCAAAAGTACGTGTATAGATTTTATTGGTTCTGTATTTACCGAAGAACGCATGAAGCTTTCCTGTGCCGAAGGGACATTTTCTTTGGATGCGTGTCCCTATTCAGATTTGGGAGGATGCCAAGCAACTCCTGGCACGGTGGCGGAAAGTATTGCATGGTCATATGATTATGGTGGCGAACCTATTTCTATAGAAGAGGCAAGTTATCTGGCTCGGGCATGTAATGCAATGCCTGTCGGCAAGTGGGTTCTGCCGGATGATTTGTTGAAAAAATAATTTTTTTTAAAAATTATTTCATAACTGTTATTTTTTATGTCTGAACAAATTTGTCAAAGTTGTGCTATGCCCATGGCAGTGGCAGAAGATTTTGGTACCAATATAGATGGTAGTAAAAATGAAGAATATTGCCAGTATTGTTTCAAGGCAGGTTCATTTACTTTTCCAGATATAACATTTGAACAATTCCGTGACAAGATGATTGGTATGGCAGATATGATGGAGATAACAAAAGAGGAAGCAACAGAGATGGCAGATAGAGTATTGCCAACATTGAAAAGATGGAAAAAGGCATAACAAAAACCGTCCAAAAGGGCGGTTTTCATTTTTAGTTATGACCCTGTCACGTAATATATGATGTTTACTGGGGCAAGGCTATACCTTCCTTTTACGGTAAGTGTTAGTGTTCCTTCAATATAATCAAGGGGAATTGTATAACTTGAATCATTGAATGCGCCTGCCCCATCTGCATTAAAGGTATGTACTGCTATGGCACCACTTCTATCGGTGAAGACGTCAATTGGTTCTCCAGGTATAAATCCACTTCCTAGAAAGTTAATCACTGAACCTGGTGCGCTCGCATACTGTGCGAGTTCAACGCTTACATATACTTGCGGTTTAGTAAATGTAGCCATTGCGTTGGCGCCGCTGTTTTGTCCTATTGCCTGCACCGTGTGATTGCCAGCTGGGAGATATGGCACGGTTGTTTCAAATGAGAAATTTCCATTTACATCTGTCACGGCAATGCCAAGATTTTGTCCGCCAAATGTAACGTCTATATTTTCACTACTTGAAAATCCCATACCCGTTATAGTGATTGGTCCACCTCCAACATCATAATACGTAGAAAGTTGAATTCCTGGGTTAAGTTCTGCCAGTGTGATAGGAATTGAAGACTGTGCGTTACTCATGCTACCGGTAAATACAAAGTTAGCAACTGTCGTAGCAGTAGGAATGATAATTGGGGGCGTAGTAAATCCGCCTTGAGCATCAGCAATTATTGAATTTAATGGTGTATCATTCAACACAATGCCTATTGTTTCACCGGCGGCAAATCCAGTTCCCATAAATATAATATTTGAACCAACAGGTGCATACCATGTACTCGGAGTTACGAGTGGTGCAAATCCTGCCAGTCCTATATCAATCATAGCTGGAGAATTGCTTTGTTCACCGGTGAGTACAAAATGAGCTTGCGTCGCATTGACGGGGATAGTAATACCTGGAGAAACAAAGTTTCCTGTTGCATCTGCAGTCACTGAGCCCACGTCTGTTCCATTGAGTAAGATATGTACGATTTCTTGAGTCGAAAATCCTGTGCCATTAAATACAACTGTTGTCCCTGGCGTGGTATACCACGTGCTGGGCGTGACTTGTGGCAAGAACGGAGCCAAGGTAATCATGGTTGTAGCCACTGCATTACTCGCATTGCCTATCATGGTTATGTCTGCTGTTGGCCCGGCTAAACCAAATGGAATGGTAATGGGAGTGGAGCTAACCATGCCCGTGCCGTCTGCAACACTTACCACTGCCAAAGATCCAATACGTATAGTTACTTCTTCGTTTGGAGCAAATCCTATACCGGTCGCGTAAATAATGCTGCCCGGTGGGGCATAGTAGGAATCGAGAAACACAAATGGTTGCAATGCCGCAATGGTAATAGTAACCGTAGAGATCATGTTGCTTTCGGCTCCAGTAAATGTGTAAGTAGCCTGTCTGTCTATTCCGAAATCTGTAGGAACAGAAAGTCCTACAAAATTACCGCTCGCGTCAGTTGGGACAGTAACAAGCGTTGTATTATTGTTTGTGAGAATCACATCTTCGTTTGGAGCAAAACCTGTGCCTGAAAATGTAACAGTACTTCCTGATGGCACATACCACATATCAGGCATGACTAGAGGATATAGAGCTGCAAGTCCAATATCCACATTTGCGTTTACACCACTATCTTGCCCAATTGCCACAATATGTATTTCGTTTCCCGAAAGTGGTGCTATCAAAGGGCCTGCCTCATCAAATGCCCCTGTTGTGTCTGTTGTTATGGGTAACGGTGTTCCATTATTCATGACAATGTCTACTATTTCGTCTGGCGCAAAACCTGTACCAGACAGAGTGAATGTTTGTTTTGGAGCAATGTAATAGCTCGATGGTGAAATGAGAGGATTAAATCCTGCTATGGTAATATCAATATCAGCAATTGCGTGGCTGTTTTCTCCCATCAGATGAAGTGATTGCACACCAGCCCAGTTGAAGGGAATGTTAAAGATCCCTGCGTCAAGAAACGCACCGGCTGTATCAGATTGAAACATGGTAAGTGGCGTATTGTTTTGCCCATTTGTGACCAAAATGTTTTCATTCATACCGAATCCTGATCCAGAAAAAGAAATATTAGAACCAGGCGGAAGATAATAACTTGATGGGAGTACAAGGGGTATAAATTTTGCAACGGTAATAATGACTGTTGCTTGTGTGTGACTGTTTTCTCCGGTCAGCGTGAATGTACGGCTGCTGTCTGCCCAGTCATAGGGGATAGTAAATGTTCCACCATCAATAAAATTACCATCTGCATCTGCAGTAATAGTTGTAAGTACAGTTTGGCTTTGTCCTTCGGTAACAGAGATTATTTCGCCATGAGAAAATCCAGTACCTGTGAAACTAATGTTTTCTCCCGCATTGAGATGATACAACGAAGGGGATACGAGTGAATTGAATTGTCCTATCGTAAGCATGACTTCAGTTACACCACCACCAATTTGTCCGACTAATCTAAAGGTATGACTTGTGCCGACCCAGTCAAAAGGAATAGATGTCGCTCCAGTATTTGCAAAATTACCTTCCGCGTCAGCTGTAAAATTTGAAATTTCGGTTTGGCTCGCGCCTTCAAAAATTTTTACTGGTTCACTGGCTGCAAATCCTCCACCGCTAAATGTCAATACATCACCGGGTAATATATAGAATGTAGAAGGCGTTGCAAATGGGATAAATGATCCAACCGTAATATCTGTTTGAGCTGCGCCATGACTTATGCGTCCCACAGCCCGAAATGTTTTTGTACCGATAAAGCTCAAGGGAATGGTAATACTTCCTGCGTCAGCAAATGTCCCCGCGTCATCAGCAGTGATAGACGAGAGCGGCGTTTGATTTTGTCCGTCAAAAACGTCAATTGTTTCACCTGGCGCAAACCCGCCTCCTGAAAAACTCAGCACCTGGGTTGGCAGAATATAATAGGTTGATGGAGCTACGCTTGGATAAAATCCACCCACATAAAAATAGGTGGCAGCATCAGCGCCTGAAGACTGGCCTGTAGCATGAAGAATATGTGTTGCTGTAGTTATACTCGGAATTATAGCTTGGCCGTCTAAGAAATTTCCATCCGTATCAGCAGTCACTTGACCCATTGTGATGCCTTCCATGGTAAATTGGACTATCTCATTTGGAGCAAAGCCTTGTCCGTCAATTGATAATATACTTCCGGGCGTATTGTTTCCCACAATAGTTGTATTTGGGTTGAAAGGAACAACATAATAGCTGTTTGTCTGTTGTTCACTGCTTATGGATCCAACCGCGATAATCGGCAAAGGGCCTTGAGGAGTATTTGCGGGAATAGGTACAGCCGTCGGTCCAAAAAAACTATTGTCCCCAACTACTGTGGTGGCAACAGGGGAGCCAGACGCAGTGTTGAGATAAAAAGATATTGTTTCTCCACCCGTCCATCCGCCACCGCTTGCCATGATTGTAGTTGCATATCCGCTAAAATTGTCCAGTGTTAAAAAAGCTACCGCAAAAGCGGGGTATACCGGTAGCAATGAGAAGCTGACAATAAGTAAAAATATAAATCCTGAATACATTCTTTTTGTTTTTCTCATATAGTTTGTTTATGTGTTACTTTTGATATTTCATATATATTTAGTATGGATTATATAGGACAAGATTGTCAATATATGTTAGTCACAGGTTATACCCATGTGATGAATATATTTGGTGTATATCTAAGGCAGTATAGCTTGCGTTTGCAGTGTCGGCTGGCTTAAATGGTTATTTTTTAGGGAAAATATATTGACAATATGAAGATACATATTTATCATACCAATATTATATGATATATATGAAAATAATTAATCCTCCAAAATTTTTTTTGTCTGCATACTTGGTTTTATTACTATATTTTTTTATATTGTCTTTCGAGGTAAATGCCAAGACAGTATACAAAAGACAGGTGAGGCTTGGTGTACCTTTCGCGACACAAATTCCTGATGGGGTGTGGGTCAAACCATATAGTCAAGCATGTGAAGAGAGTAGTATTGTTATGATAGATGAATATTATAATGGGAAGACAGGTGTGCTCGGAGAGCAGGAGACAAAACAGAAGATGAGACCTCTTTTTGAATATCAAAATAAGATATACGGGGACAATGACAATTCTAATGCATATAGGACATCTGATATGATAGAGCGTGTAGCACATAATTTTTTTTCAACCGTTGTAGAAAATCCCCAGCTTGAGGATATAAAATTGGAGTTGATGGAAGGAAGACCTGTTATCACGTTTCATCATGGATATAGTTTACAAAATAAAAATGTGCCTTTTTTGAATACCTCATCTTCATTTCATACGATTGTGCTTGTCGGGTATGATGACGGTGATAAGCAATTTATTGTTCACGAGCCAGGTATGTCTAATGGTAATTTTATTACATATGGTTATGACATCGTCATGAGCAGCATGTCCGACTATGTGCATGAAACAGGGAAGACCGAAGGGCCACCTCGAGCGTTATTTACTTCGCCAAGGAAAGAAGAGTTCATGGTGAGTCAGTCTCGTGCCGCATCATATACTATTCAGGATTTGATTCAGTCAAATTCTATTTGGAATATCTTCCTATTTTTTATAAATAAAAATATATTTTTTAGTTAGGGGTCTTTGCTATATAGTTTATACTTATCCACTTATGTTTTCTTGACAATTATGTTAGAAATGTCTAACATATAGTTAGAAATATATAACATATTATTTTATATTCATAGCCAGATCCTACTGGATATGAATTCTAAACTAAGAACTATTATATGTTTGGAAAACCACAATGGTTCAGACGTCGTAAATATGGTGGATGGGGATTGGCTCCAGCCACATGGCAAGGATGGGTGTATATTGGTATTTTTTTAATTCCTTTTGCTATATTTCAGGTATTCCCCATATGGTCTGATTCACTACGTATAGGTGTTACTATTGGTTGGATTACTTTGCTTATTATTGATGTACTTCATATTATGATGTCTCTCAATAATGATGAGCGTGAGACAAAAATAGAAGCATTTGCTGAACGCAATGCCGCATGGGCAATGGTGGGCACAATAGTAGTGGGCATATTGTACCAGATCATCAAAAGTGGTTTTTCCAAAACAATTGAAATAGATTGGTTTTTGGTAGCGACGTTGTTTGTCGGAGTAGTTGTGAAAGCAATATCGAATATTGTGTATGATAGGAAGAGTCTCTAACCTAATTTAATACGTTATGCGTACACGAATAAAAGAACTAAGAGCACGACTTGGTTTGACTCAAGAGCAACTTGCACAACAAGTGAATGTGAGACGTGAAACCATTGTTTTTTTGGAACAAGGTAAATACAATCCTTCATTGCAATTGTCTCATGATGTGGCTATGGCTCTCGAAACAACCATTGAAGAGTTATTTATATTTGATTAATTTTATTTTGTAGGGTTCTTGCCTGTCGGCTTGTCTCAAGGATCTTTTTTGTACTCATCCCTTGCTTTTTATCTATAAATAGAGTACACTCACCTCGGTTCTCACATAATTTAAGTAAAAGACATAGTATGGGAAATTTTAAACGAGGTGGTAAGCCGGGTGGTTATCACAGTGAAAAGAGTTTTGGGAAAAGAGATTTTGGTGGTGGCAGGGGCTTTGATCGTGGTGCAAAACGGGAAATGTTTGATGCAGTATGTAGTGAATGTGGCGATGAATGTCAAATTCCTTTTAGACCGACAGGTGGTAGACCAGTTTTGTGTAGTAATTGTTTTGGAAAGAAAAATGGAGAAACATCAGGAAAGTTTGGAAGAAATAGTTTTCAACGTTCTGACATGGGTTCAAAACAAATGCACAAAGCAACGTGTGCAACGTGTGGAGACACCTGCGAAGTTCCTTTTAGACCAGTAGGCAATAAGCCAGTGTACTGTAGTCAATGTTTCGGAAAAAATGATGCAGGTTCACGTGGTAAAGGTGGGGACCAGTTCAAGGATCAATTGAACATGCTCAACACTAAACTGGATAAAATTCTTGGTCTTTTGAATCATGATGTCTCTATCAATGAAGTAAAAGAGAAAAAAAATAAAAAAGAGAAGAAGGAAGAAAAAGTAGAAAAGAAAGTGAAGAAAGTACTAGATGAGAAAAAAGTCGTTGCTAAACCAGCGAAAACAAAAGAGAAAAAAGTGACGACAAAAAAAGTAACAAAGAAAAAGAAAGCATAATACTATCTGTTATTCAAAAATCATTCACTTATGGTGAGTGATTTTTTGTACCTCTATTGACGGAGTTCAAAAAATATATTCTAATAGTATTATGACAGGTTTGTTATATATAATTTAATTATATGTTATATCGTATCAATGGGGCAGTCATACCTGCAGGGCTTATACGTAGTGCAAAGACGTATTCACTCATTGCAGATGAAAATGGATTGTATATTTTTCACACGGGGCCAGCTGGTCGTCATGTGAGAGTGACGGGTAGTATCAATAACGCAGTAGTAGACGCAGTTCGTAGTTCACAGGACAAAAAGGTCGCTCAAGGTGAATCTCGTATAGATGCGACACCGCTTGAAGAATTGTTGAAAGAAAAAGGCAATGTATTTGTTCCTCGCGCAGATATAGTATCGGTGAACGCAGGTAAAAATATATATGACGAACAGACATTGGAGATTGTATCCAAAGATAAGACTTGGAAATTTCATTTTTTCTTTTTGCCACAAACTGATAGTATGGGACAGTTTGTTCAAGCGTTCAAATAATATATGCGATATTCTCATACCATAGAACAGGCGATTCGAAAAGCAACATTATTACATCGTGGGCAACTGCGCAAAGGGGATGGATTGACGCCGTTTGTGACACATCCGTTTGCTGTCGCGCTCATACTTATGGATTATACGGATGACGAAGATTCAATCGTGGCAGGTATTTTGCATGATACCGTGGAAGAGACTGATTATACTTGTGATGAGGTAGAAAAAGATTTTGGGAATACTGTGCGTACCATGGTCGAGTCTATGACCGAGGTAAAAAAGCGTGACGAGGGAGATATACCATGGCTCGAACGCAAAGAGCGGTATTTGTCTCTCATGAAAACTATGACAGAGAAGACGCTTCTCGTAAGTGCTGCAGACAAACTCCACAATTTATCATCCATGCTCTATGATTATGAGACGTATGGAGATGAGATGTGGAAACGATTCAATGCTCCGGCTGATAAACGTTTGTGGTTTTATAAGCAAGCACTTATGATTTTGGAAGAGCGATTGGATAGTCCGATTTTGACTGAGCTCAATCGTACATTTGAACGAGCAAAAAAAGTTTTCAATGTTAATTCTTAATATAATTATATGGAAGGCACTACACATTATGTATGTACTGGGGAATGTGGTGGCGTCTCAGCACATCCGGGTACATGCCAAGCAGAAAGTTGTTCTATGCATGGACAACCACTTAAAGAGTGTTCATGCGACGCACCTGAACACATGGTGGATGAAGATGATGAAAAGGCAGAATAGTAAATGCAAAATACAAAAATCCGCTTTTTCAGCGGATTTTTGTATTTCACTATCCCGATATACATCGGGACACTGAACTCCATGCGATCGCCCCCACGATCGCGTCTCCTTGAGTTTTTTATGCTTGCCGGACATGGTCAGCGGCACACGCCATCGGGGTCGCACACCCCGAGCCCGGCGGAGCACGACTCCCCGTCGAGCACGACGGCGCCACAGACGCCGCTCGGGAGGAAGCACCCGTACGCGACGCATGGACCCGGCTCGAAGCCGGGCGGCGCTTCGCAGTCGTCGTCCACGTAGCACGACGACTCACCGTAGCACTCCGGGATGTGCGTCCACTGGGTGTAGAAGCACCGCCCTTCGTAGCAGCGGTCGAAGCTGCAGCGCTCGTCGTCGTCGCAGTCGCTGTATATGCCCTCCTCATCGTCGGGCGTGCACTCGGGCCCGACGCACGAGAGCGAGCCGTAGCGATCGCTGCAGATGTACTCCTCCGGGCAGTCGGCGTCGGTCTCGCAGTCGCAGAATGGGAGGCCCCCCGTGCAGTGGCGGACACTGCTGTCCGACTCGACGACCTCTCCGATCGTGGGGGGGTCGTCGGTGTCCAGGGTGCCATCCTGCCACTCGGCGCCCTCGATGGCGCACGAGACGAAGACGACCAACACGAACACAGCGATCACGATGATGACGAAGGCGAGCAGGGCGAAGCCAATCCACCCCTTCACCTCGTTGTCATCGACGTCATCTTCGTCGTTCGTGTACTTCTTGCGCCACTCCTTCGGCCTCGTCCCCGTCGGGGCCTGCTGCCCCTTCTTTCGCCGAGGCCGGCCCTTCCTGAACTGTCTGGTCATGAGATCCCTCCTGTGCGGGTCATCGCCCGCGTCGTTGATGCCGTATATATCTATTTGTATAAATAAATAGGTACAGCACCAACGATGTATATAAAGAACAAAGTATTTTATATAAACATCTTTTGGAACCAATGTCAAGATTATGATATTATTAGAAGGTATTAGGTTATAGGTATTTAGATAAGTATTATATATTCTGATTTAAAAATCTAATCTACCTAATACCTATAACCTATAACCTAAAATTCAGTCATTCACATATGCATTTACTTCGAACACAATTCCAAAACGGCATTGTTGCAGAATTTCTTCCACCAAAAAAAGAATCACATGATGTGATTATTCTTTGCGATGGTCTTCCTACTCTACCAGCGAAGAAGAAACTGATACGGTTTTTGTCAAAGAAAAATTTTTGGGTGTTTCATATACGCTATACAGGCACGTGGGAAAGTGATGGGGAATTTTTGTCTCACTCTCCTGAAGAGGATATTTGGGGAGTTATAGAATCCTTGACAAAACCCTTTGCCAGTATCTGGGATGGAGTAGAATATAAGGTGGAGGCAAGACGTATTTTTGTGATCGGTTCAAGTTTTGGTGGTACTGCTGCGCTCATGTCGTCACTCAGTGAAAAAGTGTATAAGATAGTCGCGTTGTGTCCACCCATTGATTGGACATATCAGGAAGATACTGAGTCTTTGGATTATTTAAAAAATATTATCAGACAAGGGTATGGAGGTGGTTATCGGTTTTCAGATGAAAATTGGAAAAAATTGGAATCAGGTACATTTTTTAACCCGGTCAATCACACAAAAGAATTCGATCCTCAGAAAATTTTGATTATGCATGCGCAAGACGATGAGGTTGTGTCGTATGAACCAGTGAAAAAATTTGCTCATGATATCGGGTGTGTATTCATTTCACGAAAAAAAGGTGGGCATATATCTACGTCATTATTGACGAAATGGCTAGTATGGAGGAATGTTAAAAATTTTTTGAATAAAGATCTATGAAAAAAATAATTTTGGGTATTATTATTTTCATCATTGTCGTTACATTTTTATATGTTGGCTGGTTTTGGTATTCGTATTTGCGCGGAGTAGGACCCGCCATAGGCAAACCTTCGGGTGATATCGTACGCATATTAGAAGATTATAATGGGCAAGGACAGTTGTCTTCTGAACAAAACAATACAAATTTTCCTCTCATGTTACCTGATGGTTTTGCTATCTCTGTTTTTGCACAAGATTTGGATGGCCCTCGTGTCATGCACACGGGTCAAAGAGGAGAACTATTGGTAAGTATTCCTACACAAGGTAAAATTGTTGCCTTGCGTGATACCAATGGGGACAATGTGTCTGATGAAACAATTGATGTAGTATCTGATCTCAATAAACCCCACGGCTTTACATTTGGTGATTGTATTACGACGTGTATAGAATTGAATCCAGACGGTACAGGCGGAGGCTGCCATGATGTATGTGAACTTTATGTAGCTGAAGAACACGTTGTATCGCGTTACAATTATGATATCGATACTTACCAAGTTTTCGATAGAAAAGAAATCACTGCACTTCCACAAGGAGGGCGTCACACTACACGTTCATTACAGTTTATCTCTGATGATATGTTGCTTGTATCTATTGGTTCGTCATGTAATGTGTGTGATGAGGAAGATAACCGACGCGCGTCGATTATTGCAGTTGAACCAGAGACTGGTGCTTGGCAACATTATGCCACTGGTTTACGCAATAGTGTTTTTATGACTACTCACCCAACGACAGGTGAGGTATGGGCAACTGAAATGGGGAGAGATTTATTGGGAGATGATTTGCCTCCTGATGAAATAAATATAATTAAATCTCGAGAGCTTGATTCAAATGATGTACCGAAAGATTATGGATGGCCACTTTGTTATGGTAAAAATGTATTTGATAGCGATTATGACCAAAGAGATTATGGTATTGATCCATGTAATGAAAATAATAACAAAATAGGGAGTTATATTGATCTTCCTGCGCACGTTGCACCACTCGGATTTGCATTTATTCCGCACAGTGAAGGATGGCCAGAATATATGTGGGGTGATTTGCTTGTTGCATATCATGGTTCATGGAATAGCACCAAGCCAGTCGGGTACAAAGTTGTACGTTTGGATTTTGATGCGGAAGGAAATTATGTAGGTTCATATGATTTTGTTTCAGGTTGGCTCACTGATGATGGTGCTCTTGGTCGTCCCGTAGATATATTGGTAGAACCAGATGGAGTGATGTATATATCCGATGACAAAGCTGGGGTTATTTATCGTCTTGTGTATAGCGAAAAATTGAGTTATCTAGCAGGGAATATGGATTTTGGCCCCACACCCTTGCTTGAGACTTTGAATACAGAACAAGTCGGCTCTGAGACGATCCGGACATATCAATTATCATATAAATATGATAACGGATATAAATATTTGACGAGTAATAGAGTACTTGAATTGTCTCCAGACAAACATTTCATAGCGCTTGAAGCTGATGAAGCGTATAGCATTTCTTTTTTTGATGTTGAAAATTACAAAGATTTCGAAAATAGGGTGCCCCTCAAAGAGGAGGTAGGATCATATCCAGATGTCGGTGTATTTGTATGGTCACCTGATGCAAAACATGTGGCATTTACCACTGCCCACGGTGTAGGGAGATCTGATTTATATATATATCATATTGATTCTGATACCTACGATAGTATTGAAGTAAATTCATTTGATGTCTGTGGTGCTTCGTGCTATGCAGAGACTCCTGTTTGGTCTCCAGATGGGCAGTATATTGCTCTTTTGGAATATGATCGAGGACAAGAGAGAACAAAAATAAATTATCGTGTCAGTGTGTTTGATACATCTACTCAGTATCTCCGTTCACATATTGTCGACAACGCAGTTGATGGAGATGTTGTCAAAGTTTCGTGGAACAAACAAGGAGAGCCCATGTACTACATAAATGACTGATTTTATGGTATGATATTGGGGATGGAGGATGTTTAACTGCATTATATAATATGATGAAATATATTTTGGGTGGGCTTGTCATAGTTGTGGGGGCGCTCATGGTAATAAAAACTGCTTGGTTTGTAGAAAATTTTGGTCATAGCGAATGGGCAGAAGCAAAATTGGGCGGTGGTGGTACACATCTCATGTACAAAATTTTAGGTATTGTTTTTATATTTGGTTCGCTTGCAGCTATGACGGGTTTACTTGGTGAAATGATCATTGGTATATTTGGCAGATTATTTGGTATGAATGTATGAGTTATCATTCTGGCAATCAACTTATCAATCCACAAGAATTATTTGAGCACGCACATATACATGAAGGTATGCATATTGCAGATTTTGGGTGTGGACGCACTGGGCATATTGTATTTCCAGGATCAAAGGTACTTGGTGAACGTGGGATTGTATATGCTGTAGATATTTTGAAAGATGTACTCGAAAGTATACGTCGCCGTGCTGCGCTTGAAGCAATACATAATGTCGAAACAATATGGGCAGATATTGAACAATTGGGTGGTTTGTCTATTGCCCCGAGGACTTTGGATGTTGCTTTTTTTGTTAATGTTTTGTTTCATTTTGAGGATTATACAAAGCCGTTACAAGAGGCGGCCCGTGTTCTCAAGGATAAAAGCAGGATTGTAGTGGTTGATTGGATGCGTAGACTCGCAGCCATTGGCCCTGACGAACATTCATTAGTAGATTTTGATAAAATACAAACATGGGCTATCAACGCGGGTTTTGTAGTGCAGGATGATTTCGGTGTCGGTCCTTATCATAGGTGTATGATTTTGTTTAGGCAGGAGTAGTCGAGCCATCTGAGTTTTTTAGCTAGCACAGCTGTCTAATTTTTTGGGGGAGGGTATGACAAAAACTAAGCAACAACAAATAGGCACATGGGGCGAAGAAAAAGCAGCCTCTTTTTTATTACAGAGAGGTTATGAGGTTATTGATCGCAATTTTAGCATCCCCAAAAAAGGGGAGATAGATATTATCGCATGGTCGACAAAGCCCCACTTTGGAAAGACATTATGTTTTGTTGAAGTAAAAACACGAGAGAGAAGTGACGGCAGTGCCGAGCGTGCTGTTGGCAAAAAGAAGATGAGTGCGTTGAAATCTGTTGGGTGGCTTTATTGTTTGAAACACGGTATAGATATTGATCATACTCCTATACAATTTGAGCAGGTGAGTTTGTGTATGGTACATGGCAGATTTGAAATTAATCACTATGAGATACCAATGGGTTAGTCATTGTGTGCACATAGATTTGACAAAATGTCTTGTGTATGGTATTATGTATATGTAAGTAGCATCATGAAGATGCTACTTTTTTTACACATTGATTCCACAGATTAGTCAGATTACACTGATTTGAATCTGCGAAATCCATTTAAATTAGTGTACTCAATATTATGTCATCAGAAATCACAAAAAGCATCCAGTTTATCTGTGATGAAAAAGGACTTAATTATGATATTGTCATGGACGCGCTTCAATCAGCGCTTGCTGCTGCATATCGCAAAGATTTTGGTAATCGTCAACAGAATATCATGTGTATTTTTGATCCAGAGACTGGCAATATGAAAATGTGGGATGAAAAAGAAGTTGTCGAAGATATTGATGAAGAACAACTTGAAAAAGATCAGGAAGAGCTTACCCGTCGTCGTGAAGAAGCACGCAAAGAAGATCGTGAATTATCCGAAGAAGAAATGGAAGGTCTTTTACGATTTAATCCAAAGACACAGATTATGATGAAAGACGCTGTGGCACACAACAAAAAAGCAAAAATAGGCGATATACTCAAGATTGATTTGGAAGTTCCTGGAGATTTTGGTCGTATGGCTGCGCAAACTGCCAAACAAGTCATCATACAAAAGCTTCGTGAAGCAGAACGTAACACGGTATTTGATGATTTCAAAACTCAAGAAGGTGGTGTTACGCAAGGTGTCATACAGCGTCGTGACAGGACAGGAGGATACCTTATCGATCTTGGTAAAATAACTGGCATTTTGCCACAAGGTGAGACAGTGCCTCGCGAACGTTACAATTTGGGTAATCGCATGAAGTTTTATATTATATCAGTAAATATGGGTAGTCGTGGGCCAGAGATTATATTATCCAGAAAAGAAAAACGCATGGTCGAAACGGTGTTTGAACAAGAAATCCCAGAGATTGCCAACGAAGAAGTCATTATAAAAGGCATAGCTCGCGATGCGGGTAATCGTTCAAAAGTTGCTGTATGGACTGATGATGAAGGTATTGATCCTATTGGATCATGTATTGGTCAACGTGGCAGTCGTATCACGACTATTATAGATGAACTGGGTGGAGAAAAAATTGATGTCATCCAATATAGTGATGATGCGCGAGACTATATCAAGCACGCGTTATCTCCAGCAAAGGTAGACCATGTAGATCTTGATGAAGAAAACAAAGAAGCTATCGCGCATGTGGCATCAGATCAGTTTTCTTTAGCTATAGGCCGTGGCGGACAAAATGTTCGTCTCGCCGCCGAGCTTACTGGCTGGAAAATCAAGGTTGTTGATTTGGGCGGGGCACAAGAAGTGAGTAGTGATGGAGAAGTGGTAGAGGGAGAAGTTGAACCAAAAGTTGGTCCGGAGGATGCAGGGGTTAGTCATGAAGAGGCAGCTCCAGCAGGGGCAGATCTAGACCTGCCCGTACAACAGGATGATGTTGAAAAGAAGGTTGAGGAAAGTAAGAAAGAAGAATAAATTATTGAATATTTGGTATTAGAAATGACGGGCTTTAGCTCGTCATTTTATTTTTTACTCCTTGTGAATATGAGGTTTGAGTGGTTATGGGAGAAGGTTGATTGCTGAGTAAGTTTATGTTATACTCCCACCCGCGTAATTTAGTAAATTAACCATATATGAGTGAATTATTTAATGCCATTTTGTACCAGCCGATTTTTAATGCGTTTGTCGCATTATATAACCTTATCCCAGATGTAGGCGCGGTGATTTTGATTGTCACTATTCTTATCAAGCTGGTACTATACCCTACCACAAGTAAATCTATCAAAGCACAGAAAGCATTGACTGAATTACAACCAAAACTTGAAGAAATAAAACAAAAATATAAAGGGGACCAACAGCGGATTGCCCAAGAAACCATGAAATTATATAAGGAACATAAAGTTAATCCTCTTGGATCTTGTTTGCCTTTGCTTGTACAATTGCCTATATTCATCGCCTTATATTGGGTATTGCGAGCAGCACTTACATCTGATAATTTTGACTTGCTTTATTCATTTGTAAAAAGTCCTGGACATATCAATTCTGTTACTTTAGGTTTATTTGACCTGAGCAAGAACGGCAATATTTTTCTTGCCTTGCTTGCAGGTGGAGCACAATTTTTGCAGGCAAAAATGTTTTCTCACAAAAAACCGCCAGTTGAGGCTGGCAAAGGTGCCAAAGATGAAAGCATGTCTGCTATGATGAATAAGCAAATGACTTATTTTATGCCGTTCATTACGGTTATTATCGGTTTCCAGCTTCCTGCAGGTCTTGCATTATATTGGTTTTTGTCGACCGGTTTGACAGCATTGCAACAAGTGCTTTTGTTTAAGAAGAAAGACGAAGGAAATGGTCCAGGTGGAGTTGTTGAGGGGAAAATAGTAAAATAGTTGTTTCATTGTCTTATTGTTATAACTGTTGTATATGAAAATAAATTTGAAGCAATTAAAACAGTTACCTGTTGAAACACAGTCAGGTGTAGTTTTGGGAAAGGTACATGATGTTATTTTGCAGACAGATGGACAGCTCGTTGCACAATATATTGTGAAGTCTTCTGTGTTTGGCAAAAGAGAATATATAGTGAGCCGTGACCAAGTTGTGCAGTTTGAACAAGATAAAATGATTGTAGATGATACGACCCTTACCGAGCAGAATAAAACAGAAGAAAAGAATGAACAGTCTGTGTCTACACCTGAACCTATCGCTATGATAGAAGAATATTAATCAAAAAGAGATAATAAGTGGGTCTGAAAGACTCACTTTTATTTTTAATTTTTTTGCTGTACACTTAGGGTAATATGGATCAAACATTGGCACAATCTATTGTACGCACACTTGCATATTTTGACATATTTGATTATCCATTGACCAAAGAGGAATTGTATCGATTTTTGTATACTGAAAGTACAGGGCAATGGGAGTACAAAGATTTTTTGAATATTCTCTCACAAGACGATTCGTTTCATATGTGGTCGTGTAGTGATGGATTCTATTTTTTACCAAGGAGAGAAAAAATTATCGCACAGCGTCAGCGACGTGTTGCATTTTTGGAGCAAAAAATGAAGATTGCTCATCGTGGAGTACAGAAGATAAAATGGATTCCTTTTGTACGCGCTGTATTTGTTTGCAATACGGTCGCCTCATCTTCTGCACAGGAAGACAGTGATGTGGATGTATTTATTGTTGTGAAAAAAAATCGTCTATGGTTTACGAGATTGTTAGTTACACTTACCCTTTCTTTTTTTAGACTTCGACGCACGAAGAGAAGAATAGCAAATAAAATATGTCTGAGCTTCTACGTAGCTGATTCGCATCTCAATATGTCATCGCTTAGAATTGCACATCCTGATATATATCTTGTCTACTGGTTAGCGCAGCTCGTGCCTATGTATGACCCAGATGATCTCTACGAGAGTATACAGCGGGCGAACGCATGGGCTTATGTGTATGTGCCTTATGCATCGATGTCATATTTTCTTTTGGATCGTTATCGAGTCGATGATACAGCTTGGTCATTACGGGCCAAAAGATTTTTTGCGTATTTTATTAATGACAACATGAATGCATACGCGAAGTATGTACAGCAAAGAAAAATGAAACGAAATATACATAGTATAGGACACTTATCAGATACACGTGTGGTCGTCAATGACGCCGTGCTCAAGTTTCATGAAAATGATCGACGGCAAGAATATCAGGAGAAGTGGATGGAGAAATGCCGTGTGTTGGGAGTTTGATTAATTATATATGACGTTACCCCGATGGACAATTGAAGACATACTCAAAATTCTTTTGAGTATTTTTTTATTTGTTTTGCCTTGGCAGACTGTCTTGATTACGAAAGAGCAGTTTTTAAATAGCGTAAAGTGGGAGTATGGGACACTTGGCTTTTATGGCACAGAGATACTATTATGGGTTATTATTTTTGTATTTATTGGGTGGATATTCAAACATAAAAATTTCAAATTTCATCCCGATCAAATCGGGACAAATTTCAAATTTACCACTGACAGACTATTTTTGTTTTCCTTATTATTGTTTGTGCTGTGGAGTTTTGCCTCTATTATGTGGGCAGGGGATAGAGATGTTGCTTTGCAACAAGCGCTTCATATTGTGGAATCTATATTTATATTTCTGTTATTACTCACAGGTCCTCTCACGTTTCGTCAGTCTGGATTTTGGTTTTTCATGGGGGCTTTGCCGTCGGCATTACTTGGCATATTTCAATTTTTTCTTCAACAAACTTTTGTTTCTAAATGGTTTGGATTACCGCTTCACGTAGCGTGGCAGGCAGGTACATCCATTGTTGCTTCAGATAGTATAGGCAGGGTACTGCGCGCATATGGTAGTTTTTCGCATCCGAATATATTTGGTGGTTATATGAGTATGGCGTTAGTGTGGGGTTTCACTTTGTTTATAGTAAGTATATGCGCCAAGAGGTATCAGTATACATTTCAATTTTTGATTTCTGCTATTTTATTATTTGGTTTATTTGTAAGCCTTAGCAGGAGCGCATTGATTGGCATTTGTTTTGCTTTGATGATTATGTTTTTGCATGGTTTGTATATTAGGAAACATTTTTTTGTTTCTTCAAATTTTATTTTTATTATCGGTCTTTTTCTTTCGCTCGGGGTCATTTTTTCCCCCATGCTTCAAACACGTTTTTCTCCAGAGTCTATTACTGAAGTTAGATCCATTACTGAGCGAGTCGACTCAGTAGATGAGTCATTTAAATTGTCTACTATATATACGTGGTATGGTGCTGGCATAGGTAATTACACGCACGCTTTGTATACTCTTAATCCTACTCGGCCCGGATGGGAATATCAGCCAGTCCACAACATGTGGCTTCTCTTGCTTGTCGAAGTTGGTTGGGTGGGGTGTATCCTCGCAGTAGGTGTGTATTTGACAATGATTGTTTTTTTGTACTATTTCGTGCAACAGAAAAAAAAGAGGATGGGTTGGTTTGTCGACAATATGCAATTTTTCTATAAGGTGACTATTTTTAGTTTTTTTTATCTTATTTTAGCCATGTTTGACCATTATCTCTTTTCGTCATATATTGGTTTAATTGTAACAGGGATATATTGGGGACTATTTTGTCGGTTTACATTAGATCATTTGAACAGGTAATCCACTGTTTGTCCCCAATATTAAAAATTTTGCTAAAATAAGCCAATTGACAGGTTTCCTATTTGAGGGTACAATGGAATCCCAATGCATAAGAACCTATCATAGGTAGCATGCGTGAAGCGGCGCTTGCCCGAAGGTCGTGTTACTGACAGGCATCACGAACTTCATCTGCGGTCGCCGCATCAAGCCGCTACCTATGATGGGTTTTTTATTTACCTTTAAAAAAGAGGCCTAAAAAATATCCACATTTTTTGGTTCTTGACACCTTTTTTGAGTAATAGTAATATGTGTATGTTATTAGCACTCAATAATATTGAGTGACAAATTAATAAGTAATTTTAATATATTTTGTATGACAATAAGACCACTCGGCAATCGTATATTGGTCAAACCAATGAAGGAGGAAGAAGTGACTAAGTCTGGCATTGTATTACCAGACACTGTAGACAAAGAAAAAAAGATGGAGGGAGAAATCATTGCCCTTGGCAATGGTAAGAAACTTTCTCGATTAGATTTGAAAGCTGGCATGAAAGTTTTGTTCAAAAAATGGGGTGGAGAAGAAGTGGATGTTGATGGAGTAGAACACAAGATTTTGAACCATGACGATGTGATTGCGGTGATAGAGTAAACAGTCTGTCATCCTGATCCGCCCAGGGCGGAGAGGGATCTTTCTTGGGTAGCATTTCTTTAATTCACTATACATTAAAACAAAAGAGCACGAGGTAGGAGAGATTCTTCGCTCACTTCGTTCGCTCAGAATGACAATAAAACATATGCCTAAACAAATTAAATTTGATGACGAAGCACGACAAGCCCTTATGCGCGGTGTCGACATGCTTGCAAATACAGTCAAGATTACTCTTGGTCCTAAAGGACGCAATGTTGTTCTCGATAAAGGATATGGTGCGCCAACTATTACGAAAGATGGTGTGACCGTAGCAAAAGAAATTGAACTTGAAGATAAATTTGAAAATATTGGTGTTGAACTTGTCAAAGAAGTGGCAAGTAAAACGAACGAGGATGTAGGTGATGGTACGACGACTGCTACGGTACTCGCGCAGGCCATCGTGAAAGAGGGTCTAAAAAATGTAACTGCAGGAGCAAATCCTGTTGCTTTGAACAAGGGATTGCACAAGGCGGCAGAGGCTGTTATTGCAGAATTGCAAAATAAAGTTTCAAAACAAGTTGAAGAAGACGAAATAGCAAATGTGGCTGCCATTTCAGCCAATGATAGAGAAATTGGAGAAAAAATTGCTGAGGCCATGAAAGAAGTTGGTAAAGATGGCGTCATTACTGTCGAGGAATCACCATCATTTGGTATGGAAATTGAGACAGTCAAAGGTATGCGTTTTGACAAAGGATATGTATCTGCATATATGGTTACCAATGCTGATCGCATGGAAGCTGAATATGAAAATGCACACATTTTGATCACAGACAAAAAGATTTCTTCTGTTGAGGATATGCTTCCTATACTTGAAAAAGTAGCGCAGAGTGGAAAGAAAGAGCTTGTGATTATCGCAGAAGATGTTGATGGCCAAGCGCTTGCGACGTTGGTGGTTAATAAGCTCCGTGGTACATTCAATGTATTGGCAATTAAAGCTCCTGGATTTGGTGATCGTAGAAAAGAAATGCTTCAAGATATAGCAGTGCTTACGGGTGGTAAGGTAATTACCGAAGACATGGGACTCAAACTTGAGAATGTCGCACTCGAAGATTTGGGTCGTGCTCGTAAAATAGTTTCAAACAAGGAAAATACTACTATTGTTGAAGGAGCAGGCGAAAAGAAAGAGATAGAAGCACGCGTTGCACAAATTCGAAAATTGATTGAACAGACTGACAGTGATTTCGATCGTGAAAAATTGCAAGAACGCCTTGCAAAGCTTGCAGGGGGTGTCGCAGTCATCAAAGTGGGAGCTGCTACTGAGACTGAAATGAAAGAAGTAAAACATCGTATTGAAGATGCTGTTGGTGCGACCAAGGCAGCAGTGGAAGAAGGTGTTGTCCCTGGTGGTGGTGTTGCGCTCATTCGTGCTATGAAGGCGCTTGAAAATTTGAATATGAATGATGAAGAGCAAATTGCTGTTGGTATTTTGCGTCGTGCTCTCGAAGAGCCGTTACGCATGATAGCTCGCAATGCAGGATATGAAGGTGCGGTTGTAGTTGATGAAGTGAAGAAACACAGTGGAAATTTTGGTTTCAATGCTGCAACTGGACAATATGAAGATATGGTTGCTGCTGGTGTCATAGATCCTACCAAAGTTACACGATTTGCGCTTCAAAATGCAGTATCTGTTGCTGGTATGTTCCTCACGACCGAAGCAGTGGTCACTGATCTACCAAAGAAGGAAGAACCAATGCCTCCAATGGGTGGCATGGGTGGAGGAATGGGTGGAATGTATTAAAGAGAAGATAACATTTTAAAATAAAAAACTACTCACAAATTGAGTAGTTTTTTATTACACACTAATCTCGAAAATATTTTCAAGATCACTGTGCTGTGCGATTTGTTTGGGGCAAATCGCACAACCTTCCTAGTCGAGTCATCCTACCGTTTGTTTGAGAAACAAACGAGAAAGTAGGGACTACGCCTGTAGGGAGGCTAGTATGTTGAATCTGTGTCGCAGTAGTTGCGTGAGTCACACAGAGGACGTTTTTATAGACCTTGCGTTGTGGCGTCGCTTGGTCTAGTTGGCCAGCTTGTCGCCGGGCGTGGCCGTCTCCGGCTCGCTGCGGAAGAACGCCATGTCGTCCTGGCCGAAGCCATCGCCGTTGACCGGCGGCGTCTGTCCGTTGCCGCCCTCAGTCTGGATGGCGACGAGGTCGGGGTGGATCGACCCCGGGTTCGTGTCGGCTTCCGAGAGATCGGCCCCGACGTCGAATTCGGGTTCGTCGTCCGTCTCGTCGGCCAGCTCGGCCGGGGGCCGGATGTCGACGCGGGTCGCGTCGTCACCGGTCAGGGACATGTCGACCTCGGGCAGCGACGTCGAGACGGTGTTCACCGGCGGGGCCGGGGGCGTGGCGGTCGGGGCCGAGGTGGTCGTGGGAGCCGGGGTCCGGACAGGAGCCGGAGCAGGGGGCGTGCTGCGGGGCACGTCCTGCTGCCAGCCCCAGTCACGGAGCGTGCGGCGGTCGAGCCGCCAGCACTCCCGGATCTGGTCCGTCTCCCGCAGGGAGCGGGGACGCTCGGGCATGTGCCGACCGGTCGAAGCGATCTTGCGCTCGGCATCTTCCATGTCCTCCAGGACCCTACGCATCTGCGTGTGGTAGAACTGGAAGCGCCGATCCTCGAGCACGAGGAGGGAGGTGGCCGGAGCAGTGCGGATCTGCCGCCGGGTTCCCATGTCCATGGTCGCCATGAAGTCGATGATCTGCCGGTAGAGACCCGGCAGCTGAATCACGGCCTCCTGGGCATCACGGACCTTCTCGGAGGGGTCCTCCCATCCGAGACCGCGGAGCTGCGTGTCGGACAGGTCCCACGGTTCGGTCATGTTGCGGGGGTCGGGCTCGGGGTAGCGCGTTTCATCCCAGCGGGGGATGCTGCGGCCGTTGAGCTCGACCTCACGCTCGGCCGTGGCCAGGGCGTCGACCATGGGCTGGACGGTCAAGTTCCACGCCAGCCGGAGCTGGGTGGCGACGTCATCGCGGGACCGGCAGAGGCCAGTCTTTGCGTCCTGCTTGCAGGTCTCACCGGCCTGCTGCCACCAGGCACGCCAGGCCTTGCACAGGTTGAGTCGCGCCATGTGCAGGGCACCCATGACCTCGAGGGTCTCGGGTGGCCAGGCGAGTGCCTTGCGGTTGGTGGGGTCGTTGTACCCTTCTGCTTCCGCGTGGGCGGTGGCGTCGGGGTTGCCGGCGGCGATCTGCGCCCGGTAGGAGAAGTAGTTGACGAACTCACGGCTGGAGCTGAGCTTGAGGATGAGGATGGCCATACCGATGATCATCATCAGGAGCCGGGTGCCCCAGATGAGCCACTGGATGATCGAGTCCTCGCTCGCCATCTCCTGGAGCGCGTGGAACCTGGTGAGGAAGCCGCGATCCTGCTTCCAGTCACCACCGTAGATGGTGGCGAATCGGTCGCGATTCATCTCGCGGATCTCCTGCACCTTGTCTTCCCACTGCATCTGGAGGCCTTCGACCCTCGCCTTGTTGGTCGTCGTGGCCGTGGCCGTGTCGGTGTCGCGCTTGCTCTCGAGCGAGGCGATGGAGGCCGCGGTAGTGGTGTCGAAGGTGCCGAGTTCGGTGGCCTCGGCCTGGCGGATCTTGGAGAGCTCACCGAGAGCCTTCTCCTTCTCCTGCTGGAGCGCGATGACCATGGGGCCGATGCCCGAGCGACCGGTGAAACGGCCCTTGGTCTCGTCGAGGATGCGCTGGTCGCCGGCGGCGATCTGGTCCTCGATGGCCTTCTTGTCGGCCGCGTACCGGGCCTCGATTGAGGCACGCTCGGTGGCACGCTGGGACTTGTAGGACTCAACGTCCTGCTGCCCCGTGGTCTGGGCGTGGGACGTGGCCTCGGTGCCGTCGGCACGCGCCTGGTCGATCAGCTTCTGGTACTTGCTGTTGATCTTCGCGATCTCGGTCTCCTTGAGCTCCGTGACCGCGATGTTCTCGCGCTGGTCGAGTCGCCGATCGATGGCCGTGGCGAACACGCCGAGTTCCACGGCGAGGGCCGTGATGAGCGCGATCATGAGCAGGAGGATCGCTCGGCCGATGATCGGCCGGAGGCGTCCCTCGTCACTCGACGTGTCGTGGGTGATGACGCCCTGGTCGACCTTGAAGATCAACAGGGCGAACATCGTTCCGAGCGACAGGGACCAGAACATCGAGCTCGGGAGGGCGTAGGACCACAGGGTGGTCCAGACCCAGAGGTCCACGATCAACTGGATCAGGAGGACCCAGGCGAACCGGGAGAGTTCCTTGCGCACCCGCTCCGTGAGGAGCGAGTCGCCGAACACCTTCATCCCGGTCACGTTGAGGAGCCAGTCCTTGCCGGCGATGCCGGCGATCTTGCGCGTCGTCGTTCCGCTCATCGTATCCTCTCTTTCGTAGCTGTCTCACCAATGGAGACTGGGTTTGTGTAGGAACTGTTGAGTAGGGTCAGTCAGGCACTCGAACTCTCGCTCTTTATGATATCTGCACCACCTTCGCCACAAAGGTGGTTTGATCTGGGTGATATGTGAACCTGTCTGAGACAGGTTGTACAGTGTTTGAGGTTGACTGTTTGTGCCAACCAGTATATGTACACGTTAAGATATACATATATTGGTGGACACGAAGACAGTTTTTGTAAGGTACAAAACAGCAAATTATATCATAAATAAACTGTTTTGTCAAGGTTTTCTCGTGTTAGTTTTTTGCTAATTTTAGCCAATTTTTTTAATAAGTATTTTTTATTTTATGAGATTTTTTTTAAAACATATTTTTTTGCCAATTTTAGCCAAAAAATAGTATTTAGTATTGTATTTTTGCCTTAACTAACGTAGAATTATATATATCATATTTCGAATTACGGACATGCTCGTCTCCGTTTTCATCCCTCAGGCTGTGCTAGGTAAACTCACCATATGGACATGCACGATTTAGTAAAATCTCTAGAAGATTTAGCCAAAAAACTCGCAGATATGTGTGTGATTTTGAAATTGGATGAAAAACAGGAAAAGGTGAAAAAACTTGCTCAAGTAATTAGTGAGCCAGGTTTTTGGGATAATTCAGAAACAGCAACAAAGATAAGCAAAGAAATGGGAGACTTGCAAAATGAAATTAGTGAATGGGAAAAGCTGAACAAGGAAGTTGGAGATTTGCTGGAAATGGCGGGTATGGATGAGGTGGACAAGGATGTAAATTTGCGTGAGGAGATTGAGAAACAATATGTGTTGGTAAGTAATCGAGTTGGCAAGTTGGAATTCAACACGCTCATGGATGGCAAACATGATAGAAATAACGCGATTGTTTCGATTCATGCAGGGTCGGGCGGTACTGAAGCACAGGATTGGGCAGAGATGCTTTTGCGTATGTATATGAAATATTGTGAAAATAAGAAATGGAAAGTAACTATTATTGATGAGACAAAGGGGCAAGAAGCGGGTATAAAATCAATTATATTTCGTGTAGAAGGAAATCATGCATATGGGCATCTCAAAAGTGAACATGGCACACATAGACTCGTACGCATTTCTCCTTTTGATGCAGAGAAGATGCGTCATACTTCTTTTGCACTTACAGAAGTTATTCCTGAAATGGAGGACGAGGACGAAGTGAAAATAGAAGATAAAGATTTGAGAATCGATACATTCATGTCAGGAGGCAAAGGTGGTCAGAGTGTAAATACAACATATTCGGCTGTGCGTATTGTACATATTCCTACTGGTATCACAGTACAGTGTCAAAATGAACGTTCACAATTACAAAATAAGGAAACAGCTTTGAAAATTCTTAAATCAAAATTGCAAAAGTTGCAGGAAGAAAAAGAAGAAGAAGAGCGTCTCAAATTGCGTGGCGAATACAAAAGTCCTGAATGGGGGAACCAAATAAGATCATATGTCTTACACCCCTATCACATGGTGAAAGATTTACGTACGCGCTATGAAACGACAGATGATGTGGCTGTATTGAATGGGGATTTAGATGAATTTGTAGAGAATTATCTTAGATGGATTAAATAATTTCGAAATTCAAAATTTGAAATTAAAAATTATGAAGCTCTCCTGGTCGCATAAATTATTTTTTAGAGTAAATGCCCAAGTTGGCAAACGAAAATGGGTCGACGGCCTCATGTATTTTTGTGCACATTGGCTTATTTATATTATTGGTATCATGGCTATGTGGTGGGGTGCCTTTTCTCTCGTGGATGAACAACCCGATTTATTTGTTGGTTTCATCAAATTGCTTTTGACTGGGTTAGTTTTGGCAGAAATATTGAGTTATGGCATCGCACTTTTGTGGAGACATCCACGTCCATATATCGAATTTCCTCATATAAAATATATTTTGAAGCCTGTCGAGTCGTGGAAATCGTTTCCATCTGATCATACTATTTTTTCCTTTATTTTTGCTTTGATTACCATACATATTGGTGCGCCTTTAGTACTTAGCGGTTTGTTGATTGTGCTTGCGATGCTCGTGGCATATGGACGTGTATATGTGGGAGTTCATTATCCTCGGGATATTGTTGGTGGTTTATTCCTTGCAGTTGTATTTGCACTTGGTGCACCATGGTTATTGGAGTATGTGACCCAGCCGATGTATAATGTTATCGGATTATTTTTTTAAAATATATAAGGACAAAAATTCGAAATACGAAATTCGAAACAAATTCGAATTTTCAAAAAGTTTTAAACATTTGAATTTAGAATTTTATTATTGTTTCGTATTTCGATATTCGGATTTTGTGCACATTTATATTTTGTAATTTATTTTTGTTTATTTTATGACTATTCTCATCTTCGCTGGTGGATCTGGCACACGTCTCTGGCCACTGAGCCGTGAGTCGAGCCCCAAACAGTTTGAAGTATTAAAAGATAATAAATCGACGTTGCAGATGGCTGTTGAACGTATTGAAGAATTTGGCTTCAAACATATTTATATTTCTACCAACAATAGATATGTAAATATGGTATGTGGGCAAGTACCTGAAGTACCGCGAGCGAATATTTTTGGAGAACCGGCACGACGAGATTTGGCTGCTGCGGTTGGTCTCTCCCTCATGCGGCTCAAACAACAGGGTATTTCTGGTACTATAGCTATGTTATGGGCGGATCATTTTATGCGTCACCCTGATCGTTTTCGTGATGCACTCACGAAGGCAGAGAATTTGATACAAGAAAATCCACATAGATTTGTATTTTTGGGTGAACAACCTCGTTTTGCAAATCATAATTTGGGATGGATACGTCTTGGCGAACGAATAGATGGAGAACTGTATGCATTCAAAGAGTGGAAATACAGACCCGAATTATTGCGTTGCCAAGAAATGTTTGAATCGGGTGAGTGGATGTGGAATCCTGGTTATTTTGTATTCGATATCGATTTTGTATTGGGCTTGTATCGTAAGTACCAGCCCAAGATGTATATGGCACTTGAAGATATTGTGAGCGGTGTCAGTGACATACATACCGCATACGAGCATCTTGAAGCCATATCATTTGATAACGCAATTGTTGAGCATGTGTATGGAGACCAAGCTATTGTACTTAAAGTTGATTTGGGATGGAGCGATCCCGGCACACTCTATGCGCTCAAAGAGGCACTTGTGAGTGATGAACAGAAAAATTTTGAAAAAGGTCATGTCATAGATCTTGAGTCAAAAGATTGTTTTATCTTGAATGAAGATGACCATCGTCTCGTAGCGACTATTGGACTCAAGGGTATGATGGTTGTAAATACCAAGGATGCTCTTCTTGTGTGTCACAAAGATGATGTACCACGTGTGAAAGAGTTACTTAAAAAAATAGAAGGAGAGGGGAAGGGGAAGTATTTGTAGAATTTTTAATTCACCTAATTTCTAATTCACCTAACAAAATTCCAAATACCAAAATCATAATTTTGCCTTTTAATTTTTATTAGATGAATTAGGTGAATTGTAATTTAGGTGAATTTATAGTGTGTTATGAACATGAAAAAGATAATGTTTTTTATCATCATATTCTGCCTTGTTGTTGGTGTGTGGTTTTTTTATTCAGAAATATATACAGCCGAGGCGCAAAAAGTTGAGAAAGTTTCATTCCAGATAAAAAATGGTGAAGATGTGAGTGCAATGACGAAGCGCCTCGCTGATGAACAAGTTGTGAGGAACGCATGGCTATTTCGTCGATATTTGATTTGGAAAGGAATAGACAGAAAAATACAACAGGGTGATTATGAAGTAGACGCGCCGATTACTATAGCGCGTGTAGCCAATACTCTTCTGCTTCCGGGGGTGGGCGAACGGACGATCACTATCATTCCTGGTTGGGATCTTCGTGATATCGCTGAGTATTTCGAGCAAGAAGGTATTGCAAGTTCAACTGAATTTTATGATGTTGTTGGTTTACCCGCATACAATTATAAAGCAGCAGGGCAATATGCTCCACAACCTTTTGATGATGTCTTAGTGCTTCAAGATAAATCTGATTATTTTGGTCTTGAGGGATATTTGTCTCCGGATACATTTAGAGTTTTCAAAGATGCGAGTATCACTGACATTGTTTCCAAATTGGTACAACATAGGGATTCACAATTTACCGAAGAGATGTATGCTGACATTGAAGCATCGGGTAGAAGTGTATATGAAGTCATCACTGTCGCTAGTTTGCTCGAGCGTGAAGTGAGAGGAGAAAAAAATAAAAAAGTGGTTTCGGATTTATTCTGGCGTCGTTATGATTTGAATTGGGCGCTTCAGGCAGATTCTACGGTGCATTACGCAGTGGGGAAGAAGGGCAATGTATTCACAACCAAAGAAGATCGAGATTCGCTGTCACCATGGAATACATACAAATATCCTGGGCTACCTCTTGGACCAATTAGCAATCCAAGTTTTGAATCAATTATGGCTGCTATGTATCCCACGCCAAATGACTATTGGTATTTTCTTACCACTCCAGAAGGAGAAGTAAAATATGCAAAGACGTTGGAAGAACACAATGTGAATGTAAACAGGTATCTTCGGTAAGATCAATATCGTAATATCATAATATTTTAATATCAGCATGGTTGATATCAAGATATTATGATATTGAGATATTATGTTTACAAAAAATTTTGATTACAATCTCCCCCAAGAACTAATCGCGCAACATCCCATAACCCCGCGTGATCATTCACGTCTTATGGTTGTGGACCCTGCAAAAAAGACGACGCAAGACCGTCATTTTTATGATATTGTTGATTATTTACAAAAAGGAGATTTGCTCGTGTGGAATAACTCTAAAGTTTTCAAAGCCCGTCTATTTGGAAGGCTTGAGTCAACAGAGATTGATGTAAATAGAGATGGGATGCCAGACAAGCCATTGTTGCACAATCAAGAAGTTGAGATTTTTCTTGTTCGTCCTATGGAAAATGAAGGCGTATGGAAAGTATTGGCAAAGCCAGGTAGGAGGTTGAAACCGGGTATGAATGTAAGATTTGCTTCTGATTTTTATTGTACGGTTATGGTCAAAGAGCCGGATGGCGATGTCTTAGTTGAGTTTCCCGAAGATGCTGAAACAGTCCGGAGAAAGGCTAACATTTATGGGCATATCCCTGTGCCACCATATGTAAAAGATGAACCTGACCAGCTCGAAATGTACCAGACTGTGTATGCACATGATGCAAGAGAAGGTTCGGTCGCCGCGCCAACTGCAGGGTTTCATTTTACGCTGGAACTTATAGAGAAATTAAAAAACAAAGGAGTTGAGTTTGCTGAAGTTACCTTGCATGTAGGTCTTGGTACATTCCTTCCTGTAAAGTCTGAACGTGTGGAGGATCATACTATGCATAGTGAGTGGATCGAATTGACACAGGAGAACGTAGACAAAATTAATCGTGCTAAAGCTGAAGGTAGAAGAATAGTAGCGGTAGGGACGACCACCGTTCGCACACTTGAAGGAGTCGCTGGTTTGGCAGAATATGCAGATAAAAAATTTGAAGTTTATCATGGTGATATAAATATTTTTATTAAACCAGGCTTCAAATTTCAAGTAGTAGACGCCATGATTACTAATTTTCATCTGCCAAAATCAACATTGCTCATGTTGGTGAGTGCGTTTGCAGGTGATCGGGAATTTATGCTCGAGTGTTATAAGCAAGCTGTTGAGTACAAGTATAGATTTTATAGTTTTGGAGATGCAATGCTCATTATATAGCGTATTCAACATATAATAAAAATCGAGCCTAGGCTCGATTTTCTGGTACTAGTTGTATGCGTTCTTCCGGGTTTATTGCCTGTATGAGAGTTGATTTTGTTGTTTGTATGAGAAGATCCAATTCATCTACCAATCCATTCGATATACCACCGCCATGTTCATCTCTGAGGAATGCATCATAATTTTGAAAATATTCTTCGAAATCTGCTCGCACTTCTGCTTCAAGTTCTTTATGTTTTTGTTCTAATTCTTTCTCATTCATTCCTCGACTTTCACCAAGCATTTTTGCTCCTTCGACAAATCTTCCTTTGAGTATAATAGCAGGAAGAAGTGGTGTATTGTCTGTGCCATATTTTTGAAGAGTAGCATGAGGGATGTGTTGCATAATTTCTTGTCCTTTTTGCCCGATAGCTTTTTGTATTTCTTGTACACCTGGTACATGGTGTTTTTTGTCATTGTCAGAATGTCTAATATCAAAACCATTTCTTATGTGATCTTTTATAGTACGAATTTCTGTTGTGTCCCATCCGTATGTCCTTAGCAGTCTCGAAGCAAGCGTGACATATCCAAATACAGAACTTAAAGCTGCAAATGTTTTCCTATGTTTTTTATTTTCTCTTTTTGCCTGTTCAATATTTTTTGGGTACGATTCAAGTACTCGTTCTAAATTTAGTAATTCTTCTCGCGCTTCTGCAAGTGATATAAAGCGAGGTACCTCAGTTTCGCGTCCCGGTGTTGTTTCTCGCGTATCTAATTCCTGGGCTCCATTATATTGTGGAGATGTTTCATTTGCTACCATATGTGTCAGTAATGATATGTCTTACCTTTTTGTATCATACATGATCTGTATATTTGTTCAAGTAAGATAATTCGCGTCATTTGATGGGTGAAGGTCATTTGGGAAAATGAAATAGACTCTTTGGCGAGGTGTTTGATTTCGTCAGAAAGACCTAGTGGACCGCCGATGACTATGGTAATGTTATAATGTTGTAACTGTTCTAATTGTTGTAGATGATCTGATAAATCGTGTGATGAATATTGTCTGCCGTCTTTATCTAAGGCAATGACATGGCTATTTTCAGGAATTGCTTTTGTAATTTTTTCAGCTTCTTTTTCTTTTATAGTTTCGTGATTACTTTTTTCATCAAATTTTTCTTCTTTCAGTTCTTTTATCTCAAGTTTTACAAAAACAGACAGACGTTTGAGATATTCTTTTTCTGCGTCTTTCCAATATTGTTCTTTGAGTTTTCCAACAGATATTACCGTTATATGTATCATATGAAATAATAGAGCGCGAATGTAACGAATTTGAACGAATTCATTATGATTCGTTAGATTAGTTTGATCCGTGTTCTATTTTTATTGGGTTAAAATTGGTTTCTTTGTCATATACATCGGCATCTTCTTTCTTTTTCAAGAAATTGACCACACGATATGTGATTGGGAGTAATATAATTTCGATTAAAATTTTGAATATGTAATTTGCTATCCAGATAGACCAGATGATACTCCATGGTAATACACCAGCAAATGCTATAAGCAGAAAGATGGTAGTATCAAGAAATTGTCCTATGATTGTTGAGCTCAGTGTTCGAAGCCACAGATATTTTCCTTGGGTTTTTATTTTTAGTTTTGCCAAGATGTAACTATTTGAAAATTCACCTACAAGATAGGCGATAAGGCTTGCTAGGGAAATACGCCACACGATTCCCAATATACTGTCATACGATTCCTGTAGTCCCCATGAACTTTCAGCAGGCAGTTTTCCCACAACCCAGAAAGTAATAACCGCAAGTAGGTTCATGGCAAAGCCGATCCAGATGACGCGTCGTGCACGGGCATAGCCATACACTTCAGTCAATATATCACCAAAGATATAGGCAAGTGGAAAGAGGATCATCCCCCCATCAAAAACAAAACCCCACACGTTGCTGATTTTTGCAGCACTGGTGATATTTGAAAGAATTAATACCACAGCAAAAGTAGCGGTGATGAGATCAAGATATTTGTATTTCATAAACATTGATTACACTGATTTATATGGATTTTACAGATTTTTATATCCACTTCTTTTTCATTTGCAAAAATCTGTCTTCTTGTATCGCTTCTCGCATTTGTTTTGTTAGATCCAAAAAGAAATGAATGTTGTGAATAGTTGCGAGTCGCATGCCAGTAATTTCTTGGGTGTTGAATAGATGGTGAATATACGCACGTGTATAGTTTAAGCATGTAGAGCAGGTACATTTTTTATCTAACGGATTTTTATCCTGTTTATAAATAGATTTGGTGATATTGAGTTTATGCTTATTTTTTTTGTCATATACATAGAGAAGTCCATGACGAGCTTGACGCGTTGGCGCTACGCAGTCAAACATATCTATACCGCGTTCTACTACATCAAATAAATCAGTTGGGTTTAACCCAAGTCCCATAGCATAGTGAGGTTTATCTTCCGGAATGTATGGATATACCCAATCTAGAATATGTTTGGTTGCCTGCATATTGTATCCAACTGATTCACCACCAATAGCGATGCCATCAAAGTCGAGCGAGGAAATGAATTTTGCTGATTCTTGTCTTAGAGTTTTATGTTGTGCACCCTGAACAATGCCAAAAAGAAATTGTTTAATTGTCAAACTGTTAAATTGCTTGTGATATTTAACACATCTCTTTGCCCATGCATGGGTTCTTTCCATAGCTTCTCTTACATATTTTTCTGGAGCATTATCCGGCGTACACTCATCAAAAGCCATAATGATATCAGCGCCTATCTTGTGTTGAATTTTGATGGCTTCTTCTGGTGTAAAAAAATGTTTTGATCCATCAATATAACTTCTAAATTCTACACCATCATCTGTAATTTTGACGAGTTTTTCATTATTTTTATTTGAAGTTTTTTTATCTTTTTGCAATCCTAAAGAAAAAACTTGAAAACCACCCGAGTCAGTCAAGATAGGTTTGTCCCAATTCATGAATTTGTGTAAGCCACCAAATTTTGCAATGAGATTTTCACCAGGACGTAGGTGGAGATGATAGGTATTTCCCAAAATAATTTGTGCATTCAAATTTTGCAAATCAGAAGAATCCAATGTTTTCACCGTTGCTTGGGTGCCGACCGGCATGAAAATAGGTGTCTCGATATCGCCGTGGTCAGTGTGAATGACGCCGGTGCGGGCGTGTGAATTTTTGTCTTGATGGATGATTTTTAAAAATGCCATATGGGCGTAGTTTAGCCGTTTTTGTGAGAAAAATCAAGGTGTGTTATTATAGAATTCACCTAAATTACAATTCACCACGTAAATATCTACGTGGTTCACCCAATTCACCTAATAAAAATTAAAAGGTAAAAATTATGATTTGGGCATTTGGAATTTTGTTAGGTGAATTAGACAATTAGAAATTAGGTGAATTAAAAATGTTGTTTTATGATAAATTTTGACAAAGAGTTGAATTCTGAACAGCTGAGAGTTGTATTAGAGGGCGATGGCCCTTGTTTGGTTTTGGCTGGAGCGGGAAGCGGAAAGACGCGTACGATTACTTACCGCGTGGCATATTTGCTTGAAAAAGGGGTTGACCCAAAAAATATTTTGCTTGTGACGTTTACCAATAAAGCTGCGCACGAGATGATACGCCGTGTGCAAGAGTTGACTCAAGGAGAAATTACATTGCCTTGGTCAGGAACTTTCCACCATATTGGATATAGGATTTTGAAAAAGTATGCTCAAGTTCTCGGGTTTCAAAATAATTTTTCCGTACTTGACAGTGAAGATTCTAGGGACATGATCAAGTCATGTATTAAACAAGAGGGGATTGACCGGACACAGCGTCGATTTCCTTCACCCAATGTTGTGCAGTCTATTATTAGTTATGCGCGTAATGCAGAAATGACGATACATGATGTTTTGGAATTGCAACATGAACAGTGGATTAATTTCGAAGATATACTCGTGAGTATTGCCCAAGAATATACCAAGAGAAAGAAATCTGCAAACGTCATGGATTTTGATGATTTGCTGGTATATTTTCATTTGCTCCTGCTCAAATCAGAAGACGTAAGAAATAAATACGCGCAACAATTTTTGTATGTACTCGTAGATGAATATCAGGATACCAATAAAATACAAGCGAGTATTATTAATTTGTGTGCGTCAATTCATAAAAATATTTTGGTCGTTGGTGACGATGCCCAGAGTATTTATAGTTTTCGTGCGGCAGATATTCAAAATATTTTGAGTTTTTCCGCCAGAGGCGGATCCGCCTCTGGTGGAGAAACAGTATACCCAGATGCAAAGATATTTAAATTAGAAACAAATTATCGTTCCACTCCAGAGATTTTGGATGTGGCAAATGAAGTGATTGCAAATAATACTAAACAGTATAAGAAGGAACTGGTAAGTGTACTGCAGGGATTTACCAAGCCAGAGGTTCACGCGTTTACTGATGCAGGAGAAGAGGCAGAATTTATTTTGAATAGAATTTCAGAATTGCGCGATGAAGGTGTCCCTCTGAGTGAGATTGCCGTATTATTTCGTGCGGCATTTCATTCCCAACAGCTTGAAATGAGACTTACAAAGGAAGATATTCCTTATGATTATCGTGGAGGTATACGTTTTTTTGAGCGCGCCCATGTGAAAGATATTTTGGCATATTTGCGTATGTATAATAATATCCAAGACACTATTGCATGGAGTAGAGTACTTAATATGCAGGTGGGGATTGGGCCAGCGGGGGTGCAGAAAATTTATGAGAAGATTGTCGCAGGAGGGGCGGCTCTAGAGCCGCCCGTACGTACAGAGCATTTGCGCCATTTGGGTTCTGTGTTGCCAGCACGCGGGCAAATAGGGTGGAGTGATTTTTTGCAGATATGGGAAAAGTTGAATAAGGTACATAATAAAATACCAAGCGAACTTATCCGTGCAGTGATTGACTCAAAGTATCAGGAATATTTGGAAAATGAATATCCAGATTATCGTGATCGTATGCAGGATTTGGAACAGCTTGCGGTTTTTGCTGAACGTTACATGTCGCTTGAGGATCCATCTGAAGCATTGGATAGATTTCTGGGAGAAGCTACATTGCAAGAGAGTTACCATGCTCAGCAGGCCCATGATAATTCTGGGGGGAATGAAGAACGGCTTATTCTTTCTACAGTCCATCAGGCAAAAGGGCTTGAGTGGTCTGCTGTTTTTGTGTTGAATGTGTCTGCTGGGCAATTCCCCAATGATAGAGCGTCACGAGGAGATGATTTAGAAGAAGAACGACGACTTTTTTATGTGGCTATTACCCGTGCAAAAAAATATTTGTATCTCACATATCCACTTGTGTCGAATTCGCATAGTTTATTGCAGGGCCCCAGTCCTTTTATTGATGAGATAAATAGAGATTTGATAGATTACAATACAAACGAGGACGACACGACTTTTTTTGATCCAAGTAGCGATGATGACGATGTAACGTATGAATCACTGGATGAGGATACTCCGCGCCGAAGTTTTTTGAAGGGGCTGGATGAATTGTAAAATTGTTAAACTGTTAAATTGTCAAATTGTTCGTATGGATAAATTTTTGGAATTAAAAAATGTTAGTTCATATAAGCTAGCTTTTCACCTTTCCAATTACGTATGGAATATTGTAATTAAGTTTGGATGGTTTGAAAAACAAACAGTTGGATCTCAATTTGTAAGAGCTATTGATTCTATTTCCGCAAACATTGCTGAGGGGTTTGGAAGATATACCAAAAAAGACAAAATAAAATTTTACCGATATGCTTCTGGTTCAGTCAAGGAAGCGTTAGACTGGAATCAAAAATCCAAGGTAAGAAAATTGGTCAATGAAGAACAATACCTTTTTATCTTGAAAGAATTAAATAATCTACCGAGAGAGATTAATAATTTGATAAATTTTACTAACCAGCGTTTGAAAGAATAGTCTTAACCCAGCAATTTGACAGTTTAACAATTTGACAATTTACTAGTGATCATCCTTGACTTCTTCCTTTTATTTCGTTATACTTTTGCCAATTAACCTACTAAAAAATACATATGGATTTTACTGGACTCAAAGAAAAAACACTCGTCATTATTAAACCCGATGGCATCCAACGCGGTCTTGTGGGTACTATTACTCAGCGATTTGAGCACAAAGGATTGAAGTTAGTTGGCATGAAAATGATGCGGCTTGGTGAGAAAATTCTGAAAGAGCATTATGCGCATATTGCTGATAAACCATTTTTCCCTGGAGTTGCACATTTTATGCAGAGCACTCCTGTCATACTTATGTGTTGGGAAGGATTGGACGTGGTAAATACGGTACGCAAGATTACTGGCATTACCAAAGCACGTGAAGCAGAAGCAGGATCTATTCGTGGGGACTTTGCTATGAGTGTCGCATGCAATGTGATTCATGCATCAGATAGTGTGGAGACAGCTAAGACAGAAGTGGCCAGATTTTTCTCTGAAGAAGATATTTGTGATTATGATAAGACCGAATATATGCATGTGTATATTGATGAGGAAAGAGAATAGTTTTTGGTGCTGTTGGGGTTGTTAAAGTTCATGATTGTTTGGATCAAAACTCGTGGTATAATATCCATGAGTTTTTTATTAATATAAAAACCATCAGAGAAGCTAGTGGGTGTGTACGTTTTTCTTTCGTACTTTTGTCACCAAAAGTATCAAAAGTGCCGGGGTGGTATTATAACGAATGGCGAGATATTTTGATATCAAAGTGATGGTAGCCTCGATGTCATCTATATGGCACTGAAAGCCCGCAAGGGTATTTTGTGGATAACCTCGGTTGACCATGTATTAATATGCTGTTACACTATATTTAGTGATACAACATCTATGAATTCTATATCTAAACATTTCATTCTTTCAGTACTCAACCTCCGCAAGGTCTGGGGTCTTATTGTACCCGCATATGTCCCAGCATGCGGGGTAATTTACTCAGAGGATGAAGGATGTAATGGTGGATGTGGTTGTGGTGATGAATGCAATTGTGATGAATAGATGATACACATGAGTAAATAACCCCGCTTGCAAAAGGCGGGGATTTTGTTTGTTAAGGAAGCTTACAATGTCTCGTAAGCCCTTGATGACCAGATATAAGCAGTTTTCTCAAGAAATTTCTTTATCTGGTTACCAATCAATAGGAGGATAGATGAGCCAGAAGAACCTGCGGGCGTATTGCCCGAAATGTAAACAGGTGAGAAAAATCACTGAGCAGGGGTCGTCTAAATTGCCGCGCTGTCCCAAGTGTGGCAAACAGATGATACCGGCACGGTGAATATATGCGCGGGAGTTACCTAGTATCCCCCGCGCATAGGAAGTTCTTTATATAAGGAGATTTAATTTGGCAGCGCATTTTGGGACGGGTTGTGTGGAAGTGATATTTCATTTTCATGCGACCCGTCCCATAGGTAGAGGACGGGCACTTTCGTTTCGAGGTGTCTTATGACGACTCAGAACAGCCCGATGGCGACGCCACCGCCCACCAAGCGCCGAAATACCAGGGAGATGACCGCCCAACAGCACTATCTTCTGCGCCTTCTTCTGGCGCAAGGTGTGCCGGCCCGTGAGGCTCGGCTCGAAGTGCTGTGGGGCACTCGGTAGCCCCACGTTCGGTGCTTTGGCGATCGTATGTGGTCGTCGGCGAGGAGGGTGTGGTTCTGTTCGTCTGCTCGCGCTGCCCCCTCGTCAGTATGTATCATGACACATGATACAGATAACACAACATACATGAGTTATGTTATCTGAGTAATGAGTTCATGGTAGATAGTGACGAGGCGTTTCTTGTTTTATGATGTTGACAATCAAAGCCTGCTTAGGACATACTATGTATGTCTTTTGCATATGCAAATAATTATATGAATTACCAAGATAGAGGTTCGTATCGTCAGTTTATGTCACAACCTGAGCATTTTGAAACAGAACCAATAACGTCAGCCGTTGCTCACGATAGACGAATGACAGGTATTCCTGAAACAGAATATGAAGTTGAAGAAGTAGCAGACGTAGCTCCAGATATTTTTGAATTTGATATAGATAAAGTTGACGATGAGGTATATAAACTTGGTGTTGTTGTAGAACAACATCCTGATGGCGATGAAATCTCTAGAGATATGCGTAAGTTGCATCATCTCATGGGTATATATCAAACTCAAAGTAGGAGAAGTGAAAGGGGAGAGGTCGCTCGGGAATTGATGCATACTTTGGCTATGGTAAAAAATAAATTAGGTTTGTTTGATAAGCCTGTTATCGAAGTGGAAGATAGAGGTGGTAAAGTAATTCCTATGCCTAGTGATCATGCGAAGAACGTTCCACTTGAGGAACCTGGTTATGACGAATTAGGCAAGACTGGTTAATGATTTGACCTTTTATAGAATTGCATATTATACTAAGAGTGATCCTGCTTTACACGACAGCACTTATCCTATTCGACAATATTACTACATTGGGAAGCCTATATTTTCATGCCCCGTGGGGTATGATTGCGGCCACCCACCTGGTTTTACAGGGGTAGTGATATGTGTTGCCGTTGTCAGGATCACATAGAGTCCCTTGTAAAGAGGGATTTTTTGTTTTATTATACGTACATATTTTTATATTATTACTATGGTTATAGAAAGAGACATTTTTATTTCACCTGAGGTTTATGAACCTCATTTTGTGGTTGGTTCAGAAAGTTTGGAAACGGGTAAGTTGGAGAGAGAGTCTGTGGAAGGGACACAGAGCAGATGTGAAATAGGTAGAATCGCTAGTCCAGATAATCACGGTCCTGTGGGTGATAATTATTTTGCGTCTCCTGATCATGATATATATTGTGCGTTTGATGGTGTAGGTACAGCTCGCGATGCACAGGCCGCTGCTCTAGCTGCTACCAAGATGCAAGAGGCTGTTGAACATCACATTGAACAAGTGGGCGGTAATCTAGATCATCTAAGTGTAGAAGACATGCGTAGTTTTTTGCTGAGAGTAGTCAATCGTGTGCAGCGAGGTTTGAAAGAAATGAATAAAGGAAAGTCTCTTGACCAATCATATTTGACTACGATGGTATTGGCTGCTATACACGGAGAAAATTGTTTTGTTGTATCTGTTGGTGATAGTCCTGCCCTACTCAGAAAAGAGGACGGGGGAATGGAACAGGTTACCGTAAGCCATGATTCGGTCCGCGACCATTTCGAACGGACAAAAGGTTTCCCTAAAGTAATTGATGAAGTAGATGGCGGTCTTGATGCAGATAAATTGTCTGCATTGCGCGATGCACAAGCACATATGTCTCCTCTTTTGAAAAATCGTATCACCCATATGCTTGGTGAAGACGGGCCTGATATTGGGTTTCCTTTTGACGTGCGTATGGTTAAACTTCAGAAGGGAGAGCGTTTACTTTTGTGTTCTGATGGCATTCCAAAAGAATTGGATGATGAAACTATGTCACGCGTACTTGATCCAAAATTTGATCTGAAGAGAAGTACAAGTAAGATGATGTTTGAGTCTCAGCGTAATGATGGAGATGGTGAGTATCATGATGATCGAGTGGGTATGGTGATTGAACGGACATAGTCCGCACTCAACAAAAAAATTAAGAACAGGCTATAGCGCAGTTGGTAGCGCGCATGCATGGGGTGCATGAGGCCGCGAGTTCAAGTCTCGCTAGCCTGACTATTTTAATAATTTAATATATGGGTAGATTTTTTTTAATCATGGTAGTGTTATTATTACTTGGTGTGGGGTGTTCGGAAAATTCAACTCCTCGAAGTTTGGATGATGGTTTTGTAAAATTGCCTATTGATGCACAAATAGGCCTTGCAAATCCTGCATCAACATATTGCGAAGAACAAGGTGGAAAATTAGAAATAGCTGAAAATGATTATGGATCTACTGCGTATTGTGGTTTTCCTGATGGGACATATTGTGAAGAATGGGAGTTTTATCGCGGTGAGTGTGGCACACAACAAAAAACAGATAATTCATCTGTAATACAGCAACATATGCAATTAACTAGTCCTGCTTTTCAGCATGAAGGACTTATTCCTTCCAAATATACGTGTGATGGACAGGATATCAATCCATCACTTACTATTTCTAGTGTACCAGAAGGTGCAAAAAGTTTGGCACTTATTGTCGACGATCCTGATGCACCTGGTGGCACATGGGTACATTGGGTTGTGTGGAATATTGATCCTGGTATTGGCATAATTGCAGAGAATTCAAAACCAGGGCTTGAGGGTGTGACCAGCTTGGGACAGACTGGCTGGGGAGGTCCGTGCCCGCCAAGTGGAACGCATAGATATTATTTCAAATTGTATGCACTTGATACGTTACTTCAAGATGGTGTGAAAGAAACTGTAGGTGCAGACGCACTTGTGTCACTCATGGAAGGACATATACTGGGGCAAGCAGAGCTCATGGGAAAGTATGGTGAGTAATAATAACTAATATATACAAAAAGAAAACCGCCGAGTTTGGCGGTTTTGTTTATACAGTACCTTTCTTCATTTTTTTTACTTTTGCGCGTCGGCAACTGGCGCAGATCATTTGTTTTTCAACTTTTTGTAGATTTGGTTTTTGACGTCTTAGTGTCTTTACTTTGCTATGACTTCGGTTAGCAGCTTTTTGTGCTCCTTTGCCACATGAATCGCACTTTGGCATACGGTTTAGGTTATAAGTTTTAGGTTTGTTAAGGTTGTAATTAGATGTCCGATAGTGTACTATAAATATATTATATTGTCAAGGAAAAATATTTTGGGCTTTTTAAGTTTTTCAAGCATTTTTATGGAAATCATTAGTTTATTATTTTTTCTCATCGTCATAATTCCATCCTCTATTTTGCATGAATACGCGCATGGGTGGATGGCGGACCAACTCGGTGATCCTACTGCGCGCTATGCTGGTAGACTTACACTCAATCCACGCGCCCATATAGATATGTGGGGTACGCTTCTTATGCCTCTGTTTTTGTTTCTTATGACCAGCGGTAGATTTTTGTTTGCCTATGCCAAGCCAGTACCCTACAATCCATACAATTTGAAAAATCAAAAGTGGGGTCCAGCTGCGGTGGCTGTTGCTGGTCCTGCATCCAATCTGCTTATTGCGTTTGTATTTGGTTTGCTCGTGCGTATAGTGCCTATTTCGTCACAATTCATAGCAAATCTTGTCAGTTTGTTTTATGTTATTGTGTATGCCAATGTGCTGTTGGCTGTGTTTAATCTCGTACCTATACCACCGCTCGATGGATCGAAGATATTATATGCGATTTTGCCTGACTCTATGTGGCAGGTGAAGAAATTTTTGGAGCAATACAGTTTGTTTATCTTATTATTTTTTATTTTCTTCTTGTTTAAGTGGATTACGCCGATCATTGTATATATCACAGCATTTTTTACCGGAACTCTAAGTATTTTTTAGACTCTTGACATTATCATCGGCATCATATATAGTATAGCCGCTTTCCCATAGAGAGCTTCAAACGTAGTATTTCCGCCTTGTCGACGGAGAGAAGATGTCTTTTGAGGACAGACGTTGAAATATATACTGGTTTTCAGATATATTCTCGTCGTCCTTATCGGACGATTTTTATTTAAAAAAGCTTCAAGGCTTACAAGGTTTACAAGGCTTACAAAATATAAAAGCCTCGTAAGCTCTGTAAGCTCTGTAAGCTCTGTAAGTATTTATTTATGCCAACAATGAATCAGATACTGCGCAAAGGCAGAACGAGAAAGACGACGAAGTCAAAATCTCCTGCCATGCAGTTTACCTGGGACAGTCTTCATAGAAAGAAGACAACGCTTCGACGTGGAAGTCCATTCAAGCGTGGTGTGTGTACCAAAGTGTATACTGCAACACCAAAGAAACCTAACTCAGCTTTGCGTAAAGTCGCCAAGGTGCGTCTTTCCAATGGTACTGAAGTTATCGCATATATTCCTGGTGAAGGACATAATTTGCAAGAACATAGTATCGTACTCATTCGTGGCGGTCGTGTAAAAGATTTGCCAGGTGTACGTTATCATATTGTACGTGGTGTATATGATACCCAGGGAGTAGATGGACGCAAGAGAAGTCGCTCTGTGTATGGTACAAAACGTCCAAAGAGTTAATTATTAATTTGTTAAACTGCATATCATATGCCACGAGGAAAAAGATCACAAAAGCGCGTGGTTAGTCCAGATCCAATGTATAATAGTGAAATTGTGAGTAAATTTATCAATTTCATTATGATGGACGGCAAAAAAACTATTGCGCAACATATTGTATACGGAGCACTCAATATTCTTTCACAAAAGAAAAAAGGTGACGCATTAAAAACATTTGAGCTAGCTATAGACGCGGTACGACCACAGGTTGAAGTCAAATCTCGTCGTGTTGGTGGTGCAAATTACCAGGTACCAATGCCTGTATCAGGACGTAGACAAAATGCACTTGCATTTCGTTGGATTGTCGCTGCTGCACAGGCACGCAAAGGTAGAACTATGGATGAAAAATTAGCTGGTGAATTTATGGATATTCTCGAAGGCCAAGGTGGAGCAATCAAAAAGAAGGAAGATGTTCATCGTATGGCTGAAGCAAATAAAGCATTTGCTCACTTTGCTCGATTTAGTAAATAAGTATATTCGCATTACGAATACTACATATATTATAAACCATTAACTTCATAGTATGGGACGAGATTATCCTCTCGACAAGATACGTAATATCGGTATCATGGCCCACATCGACGCAGGCAAGACCACCGTGACCGAACGTGTCTTGTTTTATACAGGTAAAAAACACAAAATTGGCGAGGTTCACGAAGGTGCTGCAGAAATGGACTGGATGGAACAAGAAAAAGAGCGTGGTATCACGATTACATCTGCCGCTACTACATGTTTTTGGAAAAATCATCGTATTAATATTATTGATACTCCAGGACACGTAGATTTTACTGTAGAAGTAGAGCGTTCATTGCGTGTACTCGATGGCGCTGTTGCTGTATTTGATGGTTCACAAGGTGTCGAACCACAATCTGAAACGGTGTGGAAACAGGCAGACAAATATCGAGTTCCTCGTATTTGTTTTGCAAACAAGATGGACAAGACTGGAGCTGACTTTTTTATGACGCTCAATTCTATCAAAGACAGACTTTCGCCAAATGCATTCGCGATACAGCTTCCTATCGGGGCTGAGTCAACATTTTGTGGTGTCATAGATATCATCGAGCGTAAAGCGTACAAGTTTGAAGGTGATCATGGTATCAATATTGTCGAAATATCTATACCCGATGATATGAAAGCACAGGTAGATGAATACCGCGCAGCTTTGGCCGAAAAAGTGGCAGAATCTAGTGACGTCCTCATGAATAAATATCTTGGTGGAGAAGAAATAAGTATTGAAGAAATTAAAGCAGGAATTCGTCAAATGGTATTGAAAGATGAAATATATCCAGTCATGTGTGGTACCGCACTCCAAAATATCGGTGTGCAGCTCATGCTTGATAATGTGGTAAATTATCTCCCTTCGCCTCTTGATGTTCCTGTCATTCAAGCTCATGATCCCGATAACGAAGAAAAAATTATCGAGGTCAAAGCAAGTGATAGTGATCCATTTATTGGCCTTGCGTTCAAGATTGCAAGTGATCCATTCGTTGGTAAGCTTTCTTTTTTCCGCGTATATTCTGGTATTCTCAAGGCAGGAAGCTACGTCTTGAATACTTCCACAGGGAATAGAGAGCGTATTGGGCGTATCGTACGATTGCATGCAAATTCTCGTGAAGATGTAGAAGAGGTATATGCTGGTGAAATTGCTGCAGCTATTGGTCTCAAAAATACTACTACAGGTGACACCTTGTGTGAAGAAGATCATCCGGTAGTACTTGAAAAGATGACATTCCCAGAGCCAGTCATTTCTGTTGCTATTGAACCTGCATCAAAAGCAGATGCAGAAAAAATGAGTATTGCATTGCAGAAATTGGCAGAAGAAGATCCTACATTCAAGGTACATACTGATCAAGAGACATTGCAGACAATTATTGCTGGTATGGGTGAGCTTCACCTAGACATTATTGTCGATCGTATGAAGCGTGAATTCAAAGTTGAAGCACAAGTCGGCGCGCCACAAGTCGCATATAAGGAAACTATTCGTCAGTCAGCAGAAGCTGAAGGAAAATATGTCAAACAATCTGGTGGTCGTGGCCAATATGGTCATTGTTGGCTCAAACTTGAACCAATGGAACAGGGTGCTGGATTTGAGTTTGTGGACGAAATCAAGGGAGGTGCTATACCGAGAGAATATATACCTGCTATCCAAAAAGGTGTCAAAGAAACTATGGACAAAGGTGTCGTCGCAGGATATCCTATGCAGGACGTCAAAGTCACGGTATATGATGGTTCTTACCATGAGGTTGACTCATCAGAAATCGCTTTCAAGTTGGCAGGAAGTATGGCATTTGTGGCTGCTGCCAAGAAAGCACATGCAGTCGTGCTTGAACCTATCATGAATGTTGAAGTAGTTACCCCAGAGGAATATATGGGAGACGTGATAGGTGATATTAGTGCGAAGCGCGGTCAGATTGAAGAGATGACCAATCGTGGGACCTCGAAAATTGTTCGAGCACTTGTACCGCTTGCTTGCATGTTTGGCTATGCTACGAGTCTGCGCTCTATGACCCAGGGACGCGCGACATATACTATGGAATTCAAAAAATATGCAGAATGTCCCAAGAATGTCGAGCAGGCGATAATTGATGGAAAGAAATAATAGTTGTTTTTCAGACGCGAAAGATTATTTGGAATTATCGTACAGCGAGACCCGCCTGTGGAGGGTATGAGCAGGCGATAATTGATGGAAAGAAATAAGTAGATTGAATAAAGCAACTGACCACTCCGGATACTCGGGGTGGTTTTGTTTTAACCAAATAATAAGAACTTTTTGTCTACGGGAGATTTTGTGTATAACCAGTTTCTGAGCATTACGGTGATATGGAAAATATGTTATACTGTTGCTATCTATCTAATTAGCGACCAGTTTTTGTTATGTACCACATTTTTGACTACTTAGCTGGCCAACTACGAAAGTATGGTTGGGTTTTTATTACCACGATCATGCTGGGTATAACAGCTGTTTTTTTGCCGTTACTATATCATCGTTCCGTTGACGTTGCTCGTGCAGGCGCAGGGACGCCCGAAGATCCGTATACAGTCTGCGCAGGTGTTTGCGATTATACATCTATTCAGACTGCTCTTAATAACACTCCTGCTGGGAGTTATGTTGCGGTTGGTGCAACGTATGAAAGCACGGCTGACGGTGGTATTAACATTGAAAATTCAAATATTACGCTTGACTGTCAGGATAGCGGGGCTGTCATAGGGGATGGTACGACATATCGTGAACTACGTGTTGCCGCAGACAACTTTACTCTGAAGGACTGCAATCTTCGTTGGGTCTACATAGCAGATAGAAATAGTTTGGGGCAGAGTGTAGGTGTCGCAGGACTGACAGTCCAAGATAATATCTTTGTCACAAGTACTGAATATATTTCTGCATTTACATTTGCCGTTGCAACTACTACAAATCCAGTGATTACAAACAATGTTGGAAATTTTAAGATAGTCACACCAGTCTATGGAATGGCCGGAATGACAGTAAGTTCAAACACTTTTACCTTATACAAGGGCAATGAGAGCGCAATTGAATTAATAGGACCTGGTGGCGATACCGATTATATAATAACTGGTAATACATTTAGCGATTATTCAGGGACAGATAATCGATTTGTCAAAAATACGATTCTTTCTGCAGCTGTCTCAAATGTAAGTATAACGAATAATAATTTGTCATACGTAATAAATCCCACCACAAACAATCAGGGTGGGGTGAATATTATACAAATACAATCAGGCACGAGCGACATAACCATTTCGGGAAATTATATAACATTGCCGTCTGCTGTTGTGGCTGGATCATCACCAAGGGCAATTGATCTCGGTGAGTTTGATGGCAGTGCCACTCTTGCTGGTATTACCATAAATAATAACACTATAGTTGGTTCAATAAATTCTAGTTATATTGCGATTGAGAATATCAGTGGAACCCCAGATGTAAATATACAGTATAATCTTTTTTACAACACAAATGCATCTGCTACGAGCACTGGTTTTGTTTGTAGCAACACCATTACCACATCATCTCTCATTTTTGATTATAATGGCTTTTATAATTTAAGTAACAATATAACTCCTTACAGCCCTTGTATTTCTACTATTGGTGCAAATTCAAAAACAAACAATCCATATTTAAAAATTGATGACGTAGACTCATCTAATGATATGCATCTGGCCCCGTTTAGTGATTATTTAGATGTAAATGGTACAACTGATATTGGTGCATATAGCACCGCACGAGGAAACTCATTTACTATAAATCCAAGTGGAACTATTGATTATTCTTCGGTACATGCGACCACAACAGATATGTTGGCCATTGCCCGAAATAGCGACACATTCACACTTGCTGCAGGAACATACAATCCAATTTCTTTTTCTTCTCTGAGCAGTATTACGCTCGATGGAGCTGGTGCGACAACAATTATCAATGGTGGGACAACAAGTTCTTCGTTGTTATTGACGAATGTTAATAATTCTACATTTCAGGATTTTGTGATACAAAATGCTTCTTCAACTATACCTACATACACTGCAACTAACATGATTTTTGACTATGGTGGTGATACCTATGGTGATACGACCATTCTAGGATCTCCAGCAGATAATTATACAGAAATGTTTAGTGGTGCTACTGGTTGTGATATGGATGTTGAATGGAATGTAGATGGATATGATGTAACCGATTATGTATCTGATGATTGGCATCTGTGGTTATTTTCTGCATTAGGTGGAAAATTTACTGTCTTGGTGCCAGACCAGTTCTATGCAAGCGCGGCGGCAGTAGAAGCTGCTTGTCCAGAAGCATCTCCAACTACGGATGTGTGGATCGATAATGTCTTCCAGTATAGTGGTGGCATCATGACATATAATAGTAGCGCTGTGGCAGCAGCCGGGGTAACGCTCACGAGTGGTATGACTAATCCTCCTGCAATTACTCGTACATTGAGTGGTTATGCGGGAATTAAGTTTGCGGGTACTTCAAGTGGTAATACAGTTTCCAATGTTACCTCAAGCTTAAATGGATATGGTATATGGTTTTCAGGTACGTCTGGTACAAATAATGTAAATGATAGTCTATTACAGAATTCTGTTTTGTATGATTTGTATTCGGATACATCAGGGACAAATAATATAAAAAATACATCATTTACAATTGCGTCTACGACTGCATCAGGCGGCGGGCAAATGAATGTGTATGAAAAGTTTCGTGCATATGTGATTGATGAAACAAATGTCGGGATTGCAGGCGCAGCTGTGAATGCCACCAGCACTGATGGGTCAGTTACTGCGGCATTTACTACAGAGGCAGACGGGTACACTTCATATACAGATTATCTTCTTGCTTTTATTTTGAATGATGATTCACCCCTTACCACACAAGGTGGGATAAATCCTTTTTCATTTAGAGCGGTCAAAGCAGGGTATGATACTAAAATACAAAGCACTGTTGTAAATTCAGCGAATCAAACTGTGACAGTTCAGATGAATGATAATCCAAATGACCCAACAGGCGTCGTCGCAACGAGTACGGCTCCGACAAGTATTGTGGTACAGTGGACAGACAACTCATTTAGTGAATCCAACTTTATTTTTGACTATATAGAAGGTATAAGTGATACGGGTTTTCCGGGAATGACATCAAGCATTTCAGCTTTTACTGGCATAGGAGTAGTGACGACAACTATAGATAGTCTTACGCCAAACACCGGTTATATGGCTCGTGTGCAAGCAGTAGGTGAGGGAGGTTCTTCGAACTATGTGACCTCTTCTGTTATGTACACTGATCCAAATGTTCCAACGACAGTGATTGTCACTCCAAATGGTCAAAAAAGTGTGATTGTGTCATGGAATGCGAATGACAACCCAAATGATACAGTATATGAATTATATAATGTAACCTCAAATGCGTCTGTAACGAGCTCAACAACATCAACTTCTCATATTGTTACCGGGCTTTCTACAAACACGAGCTATACGTTCGAAGTTCGTGCCCAATATATGTCGAGTACTACTCAGTGGAGTAGTTATTCGAGTACGGCTACTGCCTCTACTGCGCAAGTTTCGGCATCTGTCGCTGTCACCATGAATGTGGGGCAAAGTGTTGGATTTGAACTTACGACTGCTGGCAGTCACACAGGCACGCTAAACAGTATTAGCAACGGTACTGCGTCACTGACTGTTGCTTCTACGCCTGTGACCGTATCCTTGACTCAAGGGAATACAACATATATAGATAGTAATGGAAATGGAATAAATGATATGTCCATAGCTGCAACTCAGGTTGGTTCTAATTCGGCAACTTTTACTTTTGCAGACTATACGCCACCTGGCGGTGGTAGTGGTACACCGGTTGATCCTGACCCGGTTGA
>DMXO01000003.1:0-6413 GCA_003482855.1 Candidatus Magasanikiibacteriota bacterium | reverse complement strand
CCTGACCCGGTTGATCCTGACCCTGGTTCCACACCAGATGGATCTGATTCAGGAGACAACTCATCTTCGCAAGGTGGCGGCGGAGGGTTTAGCGAATTTATTGAACAAATAAAATCAGAGCACGTAATCGAAGCTATAGAGGTTACCACTATTTTTGTAAAAGAAACAGCACAAGAAGTTGTGTCTGCTATATCTGACTCTGCACGTGTTGTGGGTAGAATAGCGCAACAATTTGTAGATAATCCTAAAGTTGAGAAAACCAATGAACAGGTCGCTACACCTATCGTTGCGACTGCCGCAGTAGCCAATGTTGCAACTGCGGGTTTTGGTATGGCGCAAGTCGTTGCCTTTGCACGTAGTTTTTTTGGTCAATTTTTTCTTGTATTTAGACGTCGTAAACAAAAGAAATGGGGAGTGGTATATAATGGATTTACTAAACATCCTATAGATTTAGCAACAGTGCGCCTCCTAGATGCAAAGACCGGCACGGTGATACGTTCTCAAGTGACTGATATGCAAGGTAGATATTTCTTTGCTGCACCAGTTGGTGAGTATAGGATAGAGATTGCCAAAGAAGGTTTTGAGGGTTTTTGTGAGCATTTACGCAATGTGGAAGAAGATTCACGCTATACACATTTGTATCATGGAGAGACTATTAGAGTGGAAGAAGAAGGACAGCAGGTGAATTTCAATGTACCTATTGAACCTGCTGGAACGACAAAGACAACAACAAAAATTATTCGTGACAAAGCAAAGATGACCATTAGATTTGTTGTTAGTATCATGGGTCTCATTGCAAGTATTGTTTCGTTCATCATTAGTCCTGCGTGGTGGATAGCGCTTCTTATTGTACTGCATATCTTTTTTTATTTGTTGTTCTATCGTATAGGGTACAAAAAGCTGCCAGATACTTTTGGAAAAATTTTATCGCATATGACTCAGAAGCCTTTGGGCAAAGTAGTTATACGTGTATTTGATGCGACATACAACAAGCTTGTAGATACAGTCGTATCAGACCGCAAAGGTCGCTATGCTGTTTTGCTTGGTCCGAGTACATACTATGCCACTTATGAAAAGCCAAGTTATGAACCCAAGAAGAGCCCAACCATAGATTTTTCAAGTGCCCGTACGCAAGGTCTAGGAGGTATTTTGACTCGCGATGAAGTGCTTAGTCCAGATGAATCAAAGCATCTTGACAAAGAAGAAGAATTGGATAAAGATACAGCCGAAGATCAAGATATATGAAATTTAATGTAATTACTATTTTTCCTTCTATTATTGACTCGTACTGTGGCGAGTCAATTTTGGCTCGGGGGCAAAAGGCAGGGGCAATCAGTGTATGCGCAGTCAATCTCCGTGATTTTGCCGAGGATAAACATCAGAAAGTGGATGATACACCCTGTGGCGGTGGACCCGGTATGGTCATGAAACCAGATGTTATTTTTAAATGTTTGCAGAGTCTTGACGCTATTCCTTTTCGGAAAGTCGACGCGATTACAAAAGTAAAACGTATTTTTGGAGGAAGTATAAAAAAGAAAAAAAGAACAGTACTCCTTTCACCACGTGGCAGACAATTTGATCAGCGCATAGCAGAGCAATGGAGTAAATTTGATGAGCTTACGTTTGTGTGCGGTCGGTATGAGGGCGTTGACCAACGTGTAGCCGATCATATGGTAGATGAAGAAATTTCAATTGGCCCATATGTTTTGGCGGGTGGAGAACTCGGTGCGCTTGTCATTATTGAAGCAGTCGCACGGTTGATTCCTGGCGTCTTGGGTAATGAGGAGTCGCTGAATGAGGAAACGTTTGGAGGAGTTCGGAGTTCGGAGTTCGGAGTTCATAGGGGTGGTAATAATAAAAGTATAAACTCTGAACTAAGAACTATGAACTATGAACTTTCAAAAGAATATCCTCAATACACCAAACCCGCGGACTTTAAAGGTTGGAAAGTGCCAGATATCTTGCTCTCCGGAGATCATAAAAAGATAGAAGAGTGGCGTAAGAGACAGATGACATAATATGAAACGAGTGGTAATTAAAATCGGAACTAATGTTATTGCCAAAAACAATAATGAGCTTGACGCTATTTCAATGAAACATATTGTTGAGCAGATTGTTGAATTACACAAAAAAGGCCATGAAATTATTCTTGTTTCATCAGGAGCTGTGGGTGCTGGTCGAGGGAGAGTGAGTCTCAAACAACATACAAATGATGTTACGAAGCGACAAGTACTCGCGGCTGTTGGACAAATAATTTTGATGGGAGAGTATAATAAATTATTTGGCAAACATCATTTGACATGCGCCCAAGTGTTGGCAACCAAACAAGACTTTGGCAGTCGTATTCATTTTCTCAACATGAAAAATTGTTTTGAAGGCCTTTTGCATGAAAAGATCATTCCTATTGTGAATGAGAATGATGTTGTGTCTGTCACTGAACTTATGTTTACGGACAACGATGAATTGGCAGGACTTGTTGCTGGTATGATGGGTGCTGACGCGGTATTACTTTTGAGTAGTGTGGATGGAGTTTTGGATAAGGATGGTAAAGTGGTACAAGAAATAAAACAGGGAGATACACAGTGGAAAGAGAGTGTCTCTGAACAAAAGTCATTATTTGGTCGGGGTGGCATGGTCACCAAATGCAAAATGGCACATAAGTTGTCTTCAATTGGTATTGATGTATATATTGCAAATGGTCGGCAGGGAAAAGTTTTGGGTGATATTATAGATGGAAAAAAAGTCGGAACACACTTTGTAGCACAATCACAGCATATCTCATCAGCGAAGAAATGGGTTGCATATGCTGAAGGATATGAAAAAGGCGTTGTGCACTTGAATATATGTGCTGAGCCAGCTTTGCGAAAAGGCCCTAATAGTCTTTTGCCTGTGGGTATTACCAGAGTTGAAGGGAGTTTCCAAAAAGGAGATGTGATAAAAATTAAAAATCATGAAGGAAATGATATAGGATTTGGTAGAGCAGAGTATGGTTCAGAAATTGCGTGTATGTATGCAGGAAAGAAAGGTAAAAAAGTTTTGGTGCATTATGATTATTTATATCTCGTATAGTGTATGAAAAAAATTGTTATTATAGGCATGGGGAATATGGGAAGTGCTGTACATGATCAGCTACATTTTTTTGATCAATTTGATGTAGTTGGATGTAATAGACATAGTGATACCAAGGCAGAATTGTATGATGCTGACATTGCGATTATAGCAGTCAAACCACAATCGGCACGGGAGCTATTTGAAAGTTTTTCTGGAATTTTTGAACATAAACTAGTACTATCTATTATGGCTGGCGTGACACTTCATAGACTCAGTGTATTGAGTGGTGCTAAAAAAGTGGTACGATGTATGCCAAATCTTGGCGTAAAATTGGGTAAGGGGGTGACTGGTTGGATCGCGTGTGAAGATGTCAGTGATAGTGAAAAAGATGTGGTAAAAAAAATACTTGGCGTTATGGGATTGGAAGTTGAATTAAAGACAGAGGAAGATATCGATCGCATAGCTGCAATTTCTGGGTCTGGTCCGGCATACTTTTTTTATCTGACTGAACTTTTAACTCAAAAGGCAGTTAAGCTTGGTTTTGATCCTGACATGGCCGAAAAGATTGCAAAGCAGACGCTTGTAGGAAGCGTAGAATTGTTGCTTCAAGGGAATAAGAGTACGGAGGAGTGGCGGGCATCCGTTACATCAAAAGGTGGTACGACGCAGGCCGCTTTTGGACATATGACAAATCATAATTTTGATACAATATTTTTTGATGCGCTTGATGCAGCTATAGCACGCGCAAAAGAACTCAATGCGTAATTATGAATATTAAAGAACAATTACAAAAAACCCAAGCTGCTAGTCGTGAGCTTGTTTTGTTGTCCGAGGAAAAAATAAATGAAGTTCTAAATGAATTGGCTGTGGCTATTGATAAGAACAATAAAACAATTTTGGAAGCAAATGAAAAAGATTTGGCGCGTTTAGACGCCAATGATCCAACATATGATCGGCTTGCATTGGATGATAAGCGATTGAAGGGTATTGCCTTAGATATAAAAAATGTCGCACACCTACCATATCCTGTAGGAAAAATTTTGGAAGAACGTACGCTTGAATCAGGATTACATTTGCAGAAAATTTCAGTTTCACTCGGGGTTGTTGGTGTCATTTATGAGGCACGTCCCAATGTTACGTTTGACGTATTTTCGTTGTGTTTCAAGTCTGGAAATGCCTGTGTTTTGAAAGGTGGCAGCGATGCTCGAGATTCAAATGAGGCAATTGTCCATGTGATTCATGATGTTTTGGAAAAGCATAACGTTAGCAAAGATATTTTGTTACTTCTACCTTCAAATCGTGAATCAGTCAAAGAATTGTTTACCGCAAAAAAATATGTGGACGTAATTATCCCTCGCGGAAGCCAGAGTCTTATTCATTTTGTTCGTGAGAATTCAAGAATTCCGGTGATTGAAACAGGGGCGGGGATTGTTCACACATATATAGATAAGAGCGCGGATATAGAGCAAGCCTCACGTATTATTTTTAATGCAAAGACACGCCGAGTCAGTGTGTGTAATGCACTTGATTGCCTGATAATTCACGATGAATTATTGGATAAACTTAGTCTGCTAGTCAGTGAGTTGGCAAGCAAACAAGTTATCATATATGCTGATGAAAAAAGCTATAAAGCGCTAGAAAATCATTACCCAAAAGAGTTATTAGCGCATGCAACAGGAGATAGTTTTGGTACAGAATTTTTGTCTTTGAAAATGGCAATTAAAACCGTATCTAATGTTGAAGAAGCGGTTGAACATATTACGACATATAGTTCCAAACATAGTGAAGCTATTATTGCCGAAAATCAAGAAGTCTGTGAATATTTTTTGAAACATGTTGACGCCGCTGCTGTTTATGTTAACACATCTACTGCTTTTACTGATGGTGCACAATTTGGCCTTGGAGCAGAGATTGGGATCAGTACACAAAAACTTCACGCGCGTGGGCCGATGGGTTTGAAAGAATTGACGAGTTATAAGTACGTGGTGAGAGGGGATGGGGAAATCAGAAATTAGCCACTTACTTATCCCCATCTTGTGCTTAATTAAGCTATTGACATGCTGTAGACGATAAGCTATCATATGCAGGCAATCAAATCACTTTTAACAATTTAGCTTTTCTCAAGTCCGCCGCACAATTTGAGGATACTAGGAAAAGAAAGAGTAACCCAACCGCCTCTTGAATATATTTCGTGTTCAAGGAGCGATCAAGTTCCTCTTTTTTCTTTTGACTCTAAAAAGAGGTGTTCATTACAATTTACGCAACTAAAATGGTAAGGTTCATTATGAACAAAACGGTTCATAAGAAATTGAATTAACGTATCATTGGGATGTACAAGGTACATCTACAGAATGATACACAGTTCACAATATAAATGTGACAAAAATCATCGAGTCTATTTCTAGAATAAAGAAATATTTAACTTCTGTCGTGAGATAGAAGTATTCAAACTTTTTTTGAGAGTTTGATCCTGGCTCAGGATGAACGCTGGCGGTGTGTCTAAGGCATGCAAGTCGAGCGACGCCCCTGACTTCGGTTGGGGATACGAGCGGCAAACGGGAGAGTAACACATTGGTAACCTGCCTCCAAGACGGGGATAGCCCATCGAAAGGTGGATTAAGACCCGATAGTCATGAGGGGACGTGAAGTCATTCTCATGTAAACAATTTTTTGCTTGGAGAGGGGCCTATGTCTGATTAGCTAGTTGGTGAGGTAATGGCTCACCAAGGCTCTGATCAGTACCGGGCGTGAGAGCGTGACCCGGCTCACTGGGACTGAGAACTGCCCAGACTCCTACGGGAGGCTGCAGTCAAGAATATTCCACAATGCACGAAAGTGTGATGGAGCGACACCGCGTGTAGGAAGACGCCCTTCGGGGTGTAAACTACTTTTCTCAGGGAAGAATTTGTGACGGTACCTGAGGAATAAGAGGTTGCAAACTCTGTGCCAGCAGCAGCGGTAATACAGAGACCTCAAGCGTTATCCGGATTCATTGGGCGTAAAGCGTCCGCAGGTTGTTTTGCAAGTTGGTGGTCAAATCTTTGGGCTTAACTCAGAGACTGCTTCCAATACTGCAAAACTCGAGGCTGGGAGAGGCACACGGAACTGTCGGTGTAGTAGTAAAATGCGTTGATATCGACAGGAACACCAAAGGCGAAGGCAGTGTGCTAGAACAGCTCTGACACTCATGGACGAAAGCGTGGGAAGCGAATGGGATTAGATACCCCAGTAGTCCACGCCCTAAACAATGCGTACTAGGTATTGGGAGTATCGACCCTCTCAGTGCCGTTTTAAAAAGCTAACGCGTTAAGTACGCCGCCTGGGGAGTACGGCCGCAAGGTTAAAACTCAAAGGAATAGACG
>DMXO01000005.1:97434-298353 GCA_003482855.1 Candidatus Magasanikiibacteriota bacterium | reverse complement strand
AAGATATATTGTGCGACACTATTACTCTATGCCAAACAAAAGTAATTATGATCCTGAGTTACTCATTTAGTTTGGTAATTAAAATTTTCAAAATCTATTTCCAATAAATGCGGTCTGCGTATCGTAGATCTATATATGAAGAAGGAATGTCATTATGTAATTTTTCTTGCAAAATAGTTTCTAACTCCCCTATTTGTGTTTCAGCTGGCCTGTCGAGGCGTGTCTTTATAGACCAACCTTGGTATGTCTGTATAGTAATATCACCTATAGTATTTTCTATAATAAAATATTTGAGTTGGATTTGTGTCATTTTTTTCAAACTATTATACCAATCAATTATATACTCAACTGTCTTTCTTTCTAACACAGGGTCATTTTGGCTCTGTGTGTCTTCTGCCTGTGCATCGTCATATACAATCGGGTAGTCTCCCAATTCTTGTATTATTGCGTGTATGTCTGGTTTGTGAATTTGTTCTACTATCTCAGTATGTATCTCAATTTCACCTTGCTCGTTAGTACTTGTGGTGGTCAATGTGGTATATTCCCATTCATATTCATTTACCTTTCGCAATGTTTCTATAAAATTACCATTGAGATCTATATAACTATATTCTTTTCCGTTATCGTATATGAGTGTAGATAGTCTCTCTTCTATAGTGACATTAAGATTATTAGGAAATTTTTTTTCTAAAATAATTTTTTCTATAGGATATCTATCCTTTAATACAAATTTGATCTCGTCTATATTTGAAATAAAATAACTATAATGTGGGAACAATCCAAATTCTTTATAGTTTAGTATCCCTTGTATGGTAGCTCGTATATCTGACTCAGATATACGATGTAAGCCACGTATGGATATATGCTGTATTTTAAAAGTGTTGCTATATATACCTATACATATAGTTAAAAGCAAACTAATTACAATGGTAATGGCATATATCTTTTTTTTCCATGTAGAATTTTCATGCGTAGCATAAGGGTTTTCTTCTCTCCCTTGCCATGAAAAATCTCTTCTGTGTCTGTCCTCTTTGTGTAATAACGAATGTAAAAAAGAACGAGATTTGTATATATTTCGTCCAATTTGTTTTTTTAGTTTATGACGATTGACAATGCGACGATACATGTGGGTATCCTAGATATTAGTATATATTTAAAAGCCACGTTTTTTACGTCTAAATGTCTCTATCCCCCAATTAAACCAATAGCCTGGGGAAACAACAAAATCCTGTGCATGTAATACGTCCTTATTGACTCCACCAAACCCTTTTTTGAAATGAGTAATGCCAAAAAATGGATGCGTCTTGTCGGCGTGTTCTGGTGCGATACCCCAAAAATTATACCATTTTAATCCCCTCTTTTTCGCATCCTGTATTACATTCCATTGTATGAGATATGATGTGGGAAGTTTCTTGTCTATATTAAGCGAAGCACTATGGCGATAGGCTGCCATATTTCCATAAAAATATATGACAGCTGAGGCATCGAGTGTCCCATCAGGCAAATATGCATTGTACACACATACCTCATTATCTTTTTCAAAGGGTTTAAATTCTTCTTTTATATATTTTGAAGGAAAACGATGAAAACTATGTTTTTGTGCTGTGTGATCCAAAAGTTTATCAAGCATATCTAGATCTTGCACATGAGTTTTTTTCTCGATACGTACACCCTCTTTTTCACATCTGCGGATTAAATTTCTATGATTTTTGTTCATTGCCATGAGTAAGTCATTTTCACTTGGAGTAATATCTAATAACCATGTATTTTCAGCAAGCACATGAATCGGCGCATTTCTATATCCGGCTTCCTGAAATGTAGCGAGATGTTCTTGGTTTGCATCTATAAATGGACTCACTCGTATAAAAGAATATTTTTCTTTTTTTGCAAATCCAACTATATATTCAGTGAATAATTTTAAAATGTTTTTTTCATCTTTTGTAATGATAGGACCATAGGGTATGTATAAAAAATTCCCCCGCCGTGCATGTGTGGATAGTACAAGTGCACCGGCAACAAGTTTTTCTTCTTCATATACACCAAATATCCAAAAATTTTCATTGAGTTTTTTATAAAATTCACCGTATTTCCAACTTTGGGTCATGGGTGTGTACTGCTGACTTTTGAGGAATGATTCCCATTCAGATATATTGTCTATTTGTTTTACTATGTACATATTTGTCTATGATAGAGGATGTCCTGCTTTTGCTCTTTTTTTTCGTAGCATTCGTATAATTTTGAAAAAATAATATGAGCGTTTGTTAAGAATAATTTCTTGGGCATCCGGATAACTTTTGAGCGCCCCACTAAATCCTGCTTTGAACCGAGCAACGCCAGTGAGATTGTGATCAGCTTGCCAACAGTATCCATGGTAACAACTTTCTTTGCCACTCCCCTCTTTGGCAGGAGGTGCCATACCCCAAAAATCATATGTAGTGCAGTTTAATCGTTGGCCAAGCTGCATCGCTTCCCATTGCAGGAGATATGGAGCCATACTATTTCTATACTCATTGGAAGATGCCCCTATAAAATAATATAGTGTTTTATCATATTTAAATAGTATTACACATGCTATGGGTGTGCCATTGCTATATGCATTTATTTGATATGTGTTGGGTAGAGCAAGTAATTTTTCACAATATATCTTTGGGTGACTCTGATATTGGTTACGTTGTGTTGTAATCATGTTTAATTTCCAAAAAAGATCTATATTTTTAATGTGGTCAACTGCTACATCTTTGCGCTGTGCTAGACCTATATTATAGCGTGTTTTTGCATGCATATTTTCCAAAAGTTCTTTCTGTGATTTGGTGATATCGAGTATCCACGTATTTCGCACTTGTATATTGGGAGTTGATATCTGCTTATATTTTTTTGTGACGCACTCATTTAATAATTCTGCGCGTACGAAAGATACATGTTGTTTTTTAAAATAATGTAATATATCCGTGAATATTTCTTCGGGAATATATGCCCATGGGATATAAACATAAGATATTTTGAAAGGTAATGATACAAAAATATATTGGATTTGTAATTTTTTTATGCCTTTTTCTTCTATTTGAATACGTCTAATATCTCTGCCTACAGATTTCAAAAATTCACCATAATCCCATGATTGAAGAAATTCTTGTTTATAACCCCATTCATTTTTGTTGGTGACTTCCTTAATTTCCATACCTATTTATAAATGATAGTATCTTTTCAATTTTTCTTTTATCAATAGAGCGATTTGTCGGAAGGTTCACTGAACATGAAGCTATTTTTTCTGCGTGTGGACATGAATGAATTGTGTAGTTTGCAGATGATATGTTTGAATCACTTGGTGCTATGACTGCATCATACCAATTACCAAGTATTATACCTTGTTTCCGAGCTGCTTGAATTATGTGAATTGGATTATGTACCAAAATTGTATAACGCAGATAGTTTGATTCCTCATTTTTTGGGGGTAATATAATATTTTTATTTGTGATTCTTGTGCTATATACGTGTGCTATTTTTTTACGGTGTTCATTTACCATGTCTATATCTTTCAATTGATTGACTAAAATAGCAGCGAAGGCATTGGCATATTGTGATGGATAAAAAGGTACCTCTCTTCCTTCTTTTTCACGTTTGTATATAATCCTACCCAATATATTGCATTTTTTTAGTATTGCTAGAAAATAGCGCCCTCCAAATTTGTATAATGGTTTGCCAATTGCAAATGCCGGAAAAGAAAGTAAGTGCTGTATTGTTTTGAGACGAGATGGTAAAGGTAATTGTTGTTGTAAGTTTTTAATTTTTTCCCCTATTTTTTTATTATGTGTAATGAGAGCACCCCCTCGCATTGATGATACAACTTTGTCACTACCAAAACTAAACATTCCTATATCTCCAAATGTACCTGTTAATTTTTTTTGATGTTTTACACCTAGAGAATGTGCGCAATCTTCTATGATAATTAGATTGTGCTGTTTGGCTATCATTATGAGCCGTTCCAGACAAGCAGGTGTTCCGAATGTGTGTTGTATAATAAGGACCTTTGATCTATTGGTAATTTTGAGTACCAGATCATGTGGGTCCATATTGAAATCATCCTGTATATCTACATACACCGGGGTACCGCCTGCCCAACGTATAGCATTACTTACTACGATACATGTATATGCTTGGACAAGTATTTCATCCCCTGTGTGTATCTGGAGAGCTTCCAGTGCCTTTTGCAAGGCAGTTCTGCCACTATCAAATGTATATGTGTAAGGTGTCTGAAAATAATTTTTAAGTTTTTCTTCTATGTCACGTATGTACCTCCCTTTTCGTAATAGTAACCATTGCCAGGGTAATAACAAAAAACCCAGAGCAATACGCAGATCTTTTTTGGTTGCGTTTGGTAAAAATCCAGTAAAAATCATGTTTCTTTTTTTAATTCTTTCTTAATAAATTCAGGTATTCTGTTTTCAATCAAGATAACAGAATCTGTATTTTTGAGAGATATAATATACTTCAATAATTGTTGTGGGTCTGTTTCTACTCGTATCATAAGGTTGTATTTGCTTGCCACAGCTCCCCTCTTCAATGGTTCAACAAAATCTAGGGTTGTAATTATGAGTTCATCAGCAATAAATGAAATCTCCCCCGCTATTTGTTCATGTATATCTTTGCTTCTATCCGAAAGTTCTATCATGCCTCGTGTAATGACAATCCTCTTTTTTTCTGATGGGTATGAATTAAGCAGATGCAATGCAGCTTTGAAACCATCCGGGTTGGAATTGTAGCTATCGTCTATTATTGTAGATGAGCCATACATATATGTATGCAATGCATTTGTCGGTTGTGTTATTCGAGTATCTGCTTCTATAATTTCATCTCTACGCATGCCTAAAAAAAGGCATGCGAGTGTACATGGTGCAAGATTATATATATTATGCTCTCCTTGCAAGTGTGTCTGGACATCTCTCTCCTCAGTCTGATCATTCCACGTAATACGTGTCTTGCAATATACCCCTTTTTCTCTAATTGTTTTGATGTCAGTTATAAGAAGTGTTGGATTGTATTCTTCTTCTGTGCCGAATGTGGCTATATGTGTTTTCAGTTCATGCAAGTATTCTCTGCAATATGGATTGTCTGAGTTTGTAATAGCAAGACCCTCAGCGGGCAAAGAGCGCAATAATTCATATTTAGCAGATTGGGTATTTTTTATTGATCCAAACGTAGCTAGGTGTTGTTCGTTGACAGCTGTCAATATTCCTATAGTTGGTTTAATTATATTACAGATAAGATTCACATCCCCTTTTTGATCCGCACCTATCTCTACTATGAATACATCTTTATCACGAAAATTTGTGGAAAGTATAAAACGTAAAATACCAAAGTGGCTATTAATATTTTTGGGAGTTTTTACTACCTTGTACTTTGAAGATAAAATTTCTGCAAGAAAATTTTTGACCGTTGTCTTTGCATAGCTACCGGTTATGCCGATTACTTTTAAATGTGGATACTTTTTCATTTTTTGAGTTGCTAGGAAAATGTATAGATATTTGATAATTTTGGTAATTTTATTGAAAAGAAAAATACTAGACATTATAATAAAAAAACGAAGTATAAGTGCTAGGATAAGAACATTCCAGTCTTTTGTAATAAGAAGCCAAGACGCTTCTATTGCCATAGACGCGAATATAATACTTATCGCTTTTATACTAATATGAGGATATCTTGTTTTTTTCTTTATAAATCTATATGTGATAACACAAAGATCTGTAATGAAGAAGGATATGATAATATATTTAAGTTTTTCTTTATCATTTATTGGCCATAAAAATATTATGATAGCAACAAAAGTTCTATAAAATAAATCGTAGCGCCTAAGGAATTTTTTTCCTTGTTCAGTAGCAAGAAAATCTCTAAATCTATCCCACCTGTACCACTTCAATTGCCATATATAACAAAGACCTGAGTAATCAATGAGCGCACTCATTGTCCACAATAATGCTATGCTGATATTTATAAATGAAAACATAATAATGGTATTATACAAAGTCTAGTATGAGAGATAGAAGTTCATTTGGATATTGCATGTGAAGACCATGTTTTCCTCTTTTGATAATTTTTAACTTAGCACCGGGAATAAGTTCCGCAATTTGTTTTCCATAACGTAGAGGGACATGGGAGTCCTTAGTTCCCCAGATGACAAGTGTCGGCAAATCAATTTTTGATAAAAAATGAGACATATCTTGCCGTACTATTTTTTTGAAAATTTCCCTTTTTATACCTGTTGTATGAGAATAATCTGGTGATTTGGCTATCCTATATAAAATCCTTTGAGCATCTATCGTAAGTTTTTCTAAAAAAGGTAGTTTGAATAAGAGCTTCCCTATCTTTGCTATTGCGTAAAAAAGTCCTCTTCTGATAGATTTATCGTCTCTAAAAACTGCAGCTCCACTTAAAATTAATTTGTTTATCAGTTGCGAATTATGAGAAGCAATATATACTGCTACTTGCCCTCCAAAAGAATGCCCCAGTAATATAATTGGCCTATCTGTAGTAGCTAGTTTAATTTCTTCTATTTTCTTTTTTACAAATTCAGCATATTGCTCTACCCCCCAGATGCTATCTGGACATCTTTCTATGCCAAAACAGGGCAATTCTATGCATTCTACATCAAATTTTTTTTCGGCTTTGCAAATAAATTCATTCCATGTGAGTCTATTGCCACCCCAACCAGGCAGTATGATAAGTAATGGTTTATGCATGTAATTTGATTAATTTTTTCCCCATGAATTTTTGTAAAACAGCAGGTATTTGTATGGTGCCATCTGCTTGTTGGAATTGTTCGATGATCGCGATTGGAAAACGGCTCAGTACAATCGCTGTACCATTGAGCGTATGCACGTACTCACTCTGTCCTTCGTCAGTTTTGTATTTTATATTAAGTCGGCGTGACTGATAATCTGTACAATTGCTGGTACTGGTGATCTCACCAAAGCCATCTTGCATAACCATGTACGCTTCCAGATCATACTTACGGTATGCTGGCCCTCCTAGATCGCCACTAGCAATATCGATTACACGATAGTTGAATCCCAATCCATCACAAATTTCTTTTTCAATATTCAATAATTCTTCATGCATCTTTTCACTTTCTTCTGGCTTGCAAAATATAAACATCTCTAATTTCGTGAATTGATGCACGCGATATAATCCCTTACTTGTGCGTCCGTAACTTCCTGCTTCAGTACGAAAACAGTGTGAGAGCGCGACATATTTTTTTGGTCCTTCATTTAAATCGAGAACTTCATTTGCATGATATCCAAGCATAGTGATTTCGGCCGTACCAACAAGGCTCATATTTTCATTTTCAATATTATAAATTTGTTTTTCTTCTCCTCGGGGATTAAAACCTGCCCCCGTAAGAATTTCATGTTTGGCGAGATCCGGTGTTTCTATGAGTGTAAAACCACGTCTCGTTACGATATCCATGCCATAGTTCAGAAGTGCTTGATTGAGACGAACCATATCATTTTTGACAAAGTAAAATTTACTGCCCGTCACTTTTGCACCGCGTTCAAAATCTATGAGATCAAGATCAGTCATTATTTCTTCATGATCTTTGGGGGTAAAATTGAATGTCGACTTTTTTCCGCGTTCTTCTATTATTTTAAAATTTTCTTCCCCACCAATGGGACTATCTGGATGTGTAAGATTGGGTACACGTAATAGTAATTCGTTATATTCAATTTGAGTTTTTTCTAGCTGTTCTTCAAATTGTTTTATTTTTTCTCCCACTTCACGCATATGTCCGATCTCGTCTTCACTTGGTTTTCCTTTGCTCACATGGTTTCGTTCAGCACGTAGAGCATCTATCTGTTGTTGAAAGTTGCGACGTCTTTCATCTAACTCAAGCAAGAAGTCTACATCGACTTTTACATTTCTATTTCTGCAATTTTGTTTTATTGCGTCTGTATTTTCACGGATAAATTTTATATCAAGCATACATGTATTTATAGATTATGAATTTTGATTATTTCTTTTAATTCCGGCATAATTTCATCCAAAAAATCGTTATCCCCATCCAAGAAATCATAGTCACGATGTGTCTCAAGATCAATCCACTTGGCATCCAATACTTCTGTCTTGCTAAACCTTCCATCTCCTCCAATAAGTTTACAGACATAAGGAATGAGATATACCTGATATCTAAAATGCGGAAATTGATGATCTTTTATGCTGATTTTGGAAAGTTGCTTTATGACGTCTACTTCATATCCAGCTTCTTCCTTTACTTCTTTTATTGAGGTACTTTCCCCTGTTTCACCAAAATCTATTATTCCACCGGGGAATTCCCATTTTTTGTGTACTTCAGGTCTGTGTGGATCATTGCGTAGAGTGATGAGCATTTGTCCTTTATTTATAACAATGGGCAAAGCGACAACAATATGTTTTGCTCCATAATTATTTTGTAAAAAATATTTTGTCTTTTGCAAAGCTTTACCGCGATGGCTTGTTGCATTTTTTTCTTCCGGAGTCAGCTCACCATATGTTTTTTTTAAATCTTCAAGATAAAAAATTTCATTATAACCCCAGGCACTTGGACCTTTTCTTCCCTCTTTTAAAATTTTACCTACGCGCTCGCCTAGACAAAGAAACTGACTTTTGTTGTGTGGGTCATACAGCGCAAGAGCCAACCGAAATGAAGCTGAACATTGTTCATCAGGTAAATTTTTTACTTTTTCAAGCACATGAGAACGTCTTTCTTCATCAGTTTCTCCAACTCGAGCACTTATAACGCCAGGCCATCCATTTAGAATGTCAATAAAAAGACCCCCGTCATCTGCAAGTGCTATATAGCCTGTCTTTTCTGCATAATATTTTGCCTTGAGTGCAGCATTACCTTCTATCGTTCCTTCATTTTCTTCTGGTTCTTTTGGTTTGTGCTTTAAATCATCAAGTGAAATAAATTCAAATGGAAGATCATCTAAGAATGTTTTCATCTCATGAAATTTTCCTCTATTTGTCGTGGCAATCAAAATTTTTTGCTGTTCCATAGTAGATCTAAACTATACGTTCAATATATTTTTTTAATTTTTTACTTTTGAATCTTTTTTCATAATAGGGAGCCAAACGCACTATTTGAATTTCTAAACCCATGTTGGTAATCGCATCTTCCAAATGATCAACATAAACTTTCTGATCGTAGCCAAGGGCTATAACATCAGGCTTGACCGTGTTAATATTTTTGTATGGATCATTCGCATCACCCATGAGCACTTCATCAATAATTTTTATATTTTTCAAAAAATCAACCCGTTCATGCTCATTATAAAACGGAGCTTTACCTTTTATTTTTTCAGCATTTACGTCTTTGGCCACGGAGACGACAAGACAGTCACCATATTCCCTTGCTTCCTTAAACATATGAATATGGCCGGCATGTACTATATCAAATGTGCCGAAAATCAAAACTTTTTTCATATGAGATCTCGTTATATCAATCCAATATTATGAGATATTTCGCGCATGGCATTAATAGCAATTTGTAAAAATTCATCAATGGTGAGACCTAGTTTCTCACATTCTTTTATTACATCCCTATCAACATTTGCTGCAAATTTTTTGTCTTTCATTTTCTTTTTTACCGAGGAAATTTCTAAATTTTTTATTTTGTCAGGACGCATAAGTGCAATGGCATAGATAAGACCAGTAACAGTTTCACTGCAGGCAAGCGCATGCTCTATTTTTTCAGTTCTTTTTTTGTCTTTCAATCCTGCACAATCAAATCCATATCCATGCGACAAAATAATTTGTATAAAATCTTCACTAAATCCTTTTGCTTTGAGAATATTTGGAGCTTCAGTAAGATGATCTGTAGGATCATGCTCTGTAATTTCCCAATCGATATCGTGCAAAAGTCCGAGCATACCCCAATATGATTCATTTTCACTGAGGCGTCTAGCAAGATGTCTCATGACTGCCTCTGATTCGAGGTAGTGGTTGAGATTTGCTTCTTTTTTGGTATATTCTTTCACAAATGACAACGCTTCATCACGTGTAATCGGAAGATGCTGATTTCCATATTGTTTCTTTGCTTGGATTGATGGATTACTTTGTTCTGGCTTCATAAGAGGAAACAAAACAGATTCACGTATAGGTTTATTTATCATGAAAGAAAATAAGCGTTCGCCAAAACCAAATCCGCATGTTGGTGGCATGCCATGCTCAAGCATTTCTACAAATTCCCAATCAGGCATCATAGCTTCACTATCCCCTTTTTCAATAAGTTTTTGCTGCAACTCAAAGCGTGCACGCTGATCTATAGGATCGTTAAGTTCTGAATATCCATTACCTACTTCACTACCCGCAATGATAATTTGAAAACGTTCAGTAGTTAGCAGATTTTCTGGGCGCGCTTTTGCAAGTGGCGAGATAAGTTTTGGATGGTTAATCAGAAAAGCTGGACCGGCAATATTGCGTCTGCAGTATTTCCATAATGTGTCTGTGAGACGTTCTCTGTTATCTCCCTCGTAGGATACATGTAATTTTTGAAGCTTTTCTTTCATTTCCTCTTCATCTGCATGTGTGGTATCAATTCCTGTTTGCTTTTTAATTTCGTCGGTATAATCAATGCGAGGCCATTCTCCTGCTAAATTATATTCGTATTCTTTCGTTTTAAATTTTGTAGTCCCAAATACCTCTGTGGCAATCTGTTGGTATAATTCTTGAGCTAATTTCATGCCGTCATTATAATTGGCATACGCCCAATAAAATTCCATGTTAGTAAATTCCTGTAAGTGGTCAGGGCTAGATCCTTCATTACGGAAAACTCTTCCTATTTCAAAAGTCTTTTCAAATCCAGCTGCCATCAAACGTTTTTGCCAAAGTTCTCCTACTGAAATACGAAGATAGACATCTAAGTCGAAGTCATTGTGATGTGTTGCAAATGGAGTCGCTTCTGCCCCTCCAGTCGTCGTCTCAAGGTAAGGGGTTTCAACTTCAAAAAATCCTTTTGCTTTCATAAAGCTTCTTGTGACGTCCCAAAATTTCGCTTTTTTGTAAAATATGTCTCTAATTTCTGGACTCAAAAGTAAATCAAGATATCTTTTTCGCAGACGCAATTCTTCTTTTTGCAAACCATGAAATTTATCTGGCAATGGCAGTAATGCCTTTGAAAGAATCATCCATTTTTTGACAAGTATAGATTCCTCTCCTTTATGAGTGACAAATCGTTCGCCATCCACAAAGATAATATCGCCCGTATCAATTTTTTTAGTGAATAATTTATAATTGTCTGACCCCAATTCATCCTGTTTAAAAGCAATTTGAATTTTATCTGTCTCATCTTGTAAATGGCAGAAAGTTAATTTGCCCATTTCACGTTTTGTCATGAGGCGCCCTACTGTTTTGACAGCAGATCCTTGTGGTAGATTTAGCGCGTGCTTGATAGTTTCGTGTGTATCGCAATGAGCTGGATAAGGATTGATCCCCATTGTCTTTAGGTCTTCTATTTTTTTTAGTCTAATTTTTCGTTCATCATTTATATTGACTTCTGTTGTATTAGTCATAAAGTAAGTCTATAAATTGGCTTAAATATGAGGTTATTGTATCAAATTCATGATAAAAATACAAATACCCCCTTACGGGGGTTGTAGTATATAGAAATAAGCTTATTTTACATCCAAAATTTTGTATTCCTGAACCCCTGCCGGTAGTCGCACTTGTACTTTATCTCCCTTACTTTTGCCCAAAAAAGCACTACCGATGGGTGATTCATTTGATATTTTTCCAGCTAGTGGATTGGCTTCCTGGGCTCCTACAATAGTATATTCCTTTTCTACCTTGTTAGCCTTTACGCGGATGGAAGATCCTATTTGTATTATTTTGCTCCCTGTATTTGCAACAATTTCAGCGCTATCAATAATATGTTCTAGCTCTTTTACTCTGCTTTGCGCCCATGCCATTTCGTCTCGGGCGGCATGATACTCAGCATTTTCAGACAAATCACCCAGCTGTCTTGCTTCATCAATACGTTTGGCTATAGCAGATATTTTTTCTAATTTAAGATCACTGTACTCTGCTTTGAGCTGGTCCAATTTATCTTGACTCATGTATTGTGTATCTTCCATCATCATAATATGACAAACTATAAAAAAATAAGTACCGCTCCAAAGCGGTTAGTACGTAGTATAACATGCTCGTATGTAACGTCAAATATTTATCCACATTTACTTAATTCTTGTATCTGTATGTTGCCCACCATTGCAAGAAGTTAGCACCTGCAGGCTCTGAAACCCAACCACCTTCCCCGCCCTCTTCTACCATGATAGTAATAGCAATCTCCGGTTTTTCAAAAGGTGCAAAGGCAGTAAACCACGCATGGGTGTCTTTGGTGCTACTCCACTGTGCAGTGCCTGTTTTTCCACCGGATCGAAATGGCAATCTGTTCAAATCCCAGCAAGATCCTTCTTCAACACAATCCTTCATACCAAGTTTTATCGTTTCTAAGTTTTCTTTATGAATAAAATTTTCATTAAGTATCTTTGAGTCTGCTATGGTTTCTTCTTTTGTGATTGGGTCTATAATGCTGTGCACGACATGTGGCTCGTATAAAATTCCTCCATTTGAAATAGCGGAAGTTATGGCCGTTATTTGTAATGGAGTGACGAGCAGGTCACCTTGTCCGATTGATAAGTTGTATGTATCACCAATATACCAAGGTTCTTTTTTTACTTTTTCTTTCCATTCTGGAGATGGTACAAATCCCTCGGCTTCACCGGGTATATCAATACCCAACTCACTTCCCAAACCGTATTTTTTGAAATACTCCGTCATTTTTGTCACTCCCAAACCTGGTATATTTCCATATCCCCCACCTATGGTGTAATAGAATGTATTTACCGACCATGCGATTGATTTGCGTACATCTGTGGTGCCATGCCCCCCCGCTTTCCAATCAGGAAAAAACCATTGACCCACGTTGATACCCCCGACACTGTTCACGGTAGTGTATGGGGTTATTATTTTTTCTTCCAAAGCAGCAGATGCTATGGATGGTTTGATCACTGAACCAGATGGGTATGCACCTGCTATAGCTCTGTTAAAAAGAGGCTTATTTTCATCTTCTATATATCTTGTGTAGGCACCAGCATCTATTCCTCCAGAAAAATCATTGTTATCAAATCCGGGTAAACTTACAAGTGCTAGAATTTCACCATTTTGTGGATTCATGGCAACAGCAGAAGCGCGTTTTTTTTGTATTTTATCAAGTGTATTTTGTAGGATTTCCTCAAGTTTTGCTTGTATATTGATGTCAATGTTTAATTTGATATGTGAACCTGAGTTAGGTGATTCTTCTGCCAATACAGATTGTTCTTTTCCTCGAGAATTTACTTCTATTGTCCTTCTACCATATATACCGCGTAAATATTGTTCATATGTTTTTTCTACCCCTGTTTTTCCTATAGAATCAGACGGCAGATATCCTTTATTATAATTCTCCTTGACTTCCTCTGGGGATAATTTTCCAACATATCCCAAAATATGCGACAAAGAGTTATCGTTGTGTACTGTAAGTGATTCTTCTACTACAGGTATTGTAGAGGTTACAATCCCTTGGGGTGTATAGAGACGTTTACTTCCCCTTTGTACATAGATCCCAGGCAAATCAGCTGTTGCTATTTGAATTTTAAGTGCCATTTCATATGGTATATCCTCTTGTATAATAATGGAATCGCGCTGATAATTACTATACTTATGTATGATTTCAGCAATTTCCTCAACATTTTTATTTACAATATCAGCAAGTTCAACAATTACTTTCACAAGTTCTTCATTTTTTTTGGGTAGATCTTGTGGAATAACAGCAAGCGAAAAATTTGGTATATTTTGTGTTATTTGCACATCATTTCTATCAAACACAAGCCCTCGCTCAGAAGGTATAGGAATTATCCTCTGTCGGTTACCTTCAGCGAGATTTCTAAAAGTATCTCCTTGCAAAATTTGTAGATACATCAATCTACCAACTACAACAGAGATGCTCAAAGCTATAACAATAAGAATAAAAAAAACTTTTTTTGTAGTGAAACTGCTACCGATATGAGATGTGCCGGAATCCAACACATCTGTTTTTTGTGAAGTACCATGTACATCAAAACAATCCTCTGTCCAAGACAATCTAAACTTGCCATCCAATCTATTAGAGTTTTTTTTTGAGATAATCAAAAAAGGATCTACTTCATTGTTCATATTTATTTAATGAAAGACGGCCTCATCTTTTTTGAAATTATGAAAAATAGTGTATGCAATATGAGAGCAACAATAACCGTGCAGACAATTTCCCAGCCATATGCAATAAATAGATCAGACCATAAAAAATCTTTATAAAATAAATTTATACATGTATACATAAGACGGAATACTACGAGACCAGCCGCAGTTATTACGAAAGTTGATAACAATGACTGGTTGGTAAAAATATCCTTATGGAACCAGTATATAACAAGAGTAGTTAAGGTGCCTGCAAAGAGATTCGTACCGAATGGCGTCGAACTATATATATCCAAAAGAAAATAGACAAAGAAGGATATCCATACAACCTTTCCTGAATTTGTCACAATAATAAGTAATACTATTATACTAAAAATAGTATTCAGTGCGTTTAATGGGGAAGGAAGTATATTCAAAAAAGCTATATGCAAGATTACTAATAAAAAAGATAGAAAAATAGACAGTAGTACATCAATTATTTTTTTCATAAAATTATCCTTCAGACTCTATAAAAACTTGCGTGATGACACTTACTGCAGTGATATGAGCAAGATCTGCTGTTGAATTTATTACTGCCTGTTGGAAAGGTTCGTAAGGATGCTTTTCGACCACTTCCACCTTGCCAATGATAAGACCTCGAGGCACTCCTGTCGTAAGACCTGAGGTAATAACAGTATCCCCTGGAGAAATGATCTCATTTTGTGGGATAAAATTCATGCGTACGCCAAGTCCATAACCTCCTTCAATCAAACCGATACTCTTTTCGTTGTTCATAATGGTTGCTCCTATTTTGCTATTATTATCATTTATCAACCGTACTATAGAACTATGTTTATCTACTTTCAAAATACTACCTATCAAAATTCCATTCCCTACAACAACTGGATTATCTTTTGAAATGCCATCTTGTATGCCCCTATTTATAATAATAGTAGTCCCGAGTGGGTCTACCGTGCGACCTATTACATCAGCTCCGATATGTTCAAAATTGTGTGATGAAAAAAAAGTTAATTGTTTGCGTAATTCCTCATTTTCTTCTTTGAGAAGACGCAATGCAACAGCATCCACTTCATTTTGTTTAAACGATTGCTTAAGTGATAAAATTTCTTGAATCATCTGATCAATATCAGTATTTACTTCTTTGCGTGTATGTAAATAAGCGGCAAATGAATTAAATGGTCTTGAAGTCCATTGTAAAATTGAAGAAAAAATATTTTCTATAGGAGTTAGTACACGAAGTATGTGTAGGCCTATGACAAAACCTATAATAATAAGAATCGCAAAAAAAGTCTTTCTTTTCTGTACCATACATGATAATTAATTACCAACCATTTATGATTTGCTTCGAGCAGATGGCAATGTCACTTGTTTGAGAAGTTCTTGATCTTCGAGAAGTATACCTGCTCCACGCACAACAGAAGTAAGCGGATCATCGACAATACGCACGGGTATCTCAGCCGCATGAGAAATGACAGAGTCCAAACCCTTGAGAAGAGCTCCACCGCCAGTAAGCAGGAGTCCTCTTTCATGAATATCAGCAGTAAGTTCTGGTGGTGTAACTTCAAGTGTCATTTTCACGTATTCAACAATCGTTTTTATACTACGCTCAATAGCTTCATAAATATGTTCACTTGAGATAGTAATCTCTTTTGGTAAACCAGTGATGACATCTCTTCCTTTCATAGGAAACTCAATATGTGCATGGTTGGCTATGGCAGAGCCTACTTTTATTTTTATTTGTTCGGCATGAGCTTCACCTACAAAAATATTAAATACTTCGCGTGCATATTGCATAATATTTCGATTGAGTTCGTCTCCTGCAATGGGTGTAGACTTCCACGTGACGACACCACTGAGAGAAATGACAGCTATTTCCGTCTTTCCTGCCCCCACATCCACTATCATATTGCCTACTGCCTCTTGAATTGGCAAGCGCGCACCAATCGCTGCAGCCATAGGTTCTTGAATAATATGTACTTCCCGCGCTCCTGCAGAAAGTGTCGCGTCTTCCACTGCCTTTATCTCGACTTCAGTCACATCAAGAGGCACTGCTATCACGACTCGCGGCCGTGATGCTATAGAAAATCCATCCTGATGTACTTTATCAATAAAATACTTGAGCATTTTTTCAGTCACTTCATAATCTGATATGATGCCCTCAGTTAAAGGACGCGTAACTTGAATGTGGGGTGGGGTTTTCCCCAGCATTTGTTTTGCTTCATGGCCTACAGCAAGTATTTGTTCGGTCTTTATATTCACTGCAACTACAGATGGTTCTTCTATCACGATTCCTTTGTCGGGGGTATACACGAGTGTATTTGCAGTACCCAAATCGATCGCAATATCTTTGCCAAATTTTTTGAATAATGCTTCAAACATATAATACTTTTACAATTGATCTATACCAATTAATTCACTTTTTTCTTCATTTCTGTGTTTAATTTCAACAGAATTTTTTTCTAAGGTTTTTTGACTTACTATAATACGCTTCGGAATGCCTATTAAATCACTATCAGCGAATTTTGATCCAGCATTCACTCCTTCTCGATCATCGTATAATACATCCACTCCTTTTTTGACAAGCATATCATATAATTCATCAGCCTTTTTCATTTCTTCGCCTTTGCAAAGTGAAATCAAGTGTACATGGAATGGCGCGACTGACTCTGGCCATATAATCCCCTTTTCATCGTGATAGACTTCTACAATGGTACCGAGTACTCTACCAGGTCCAATACCATACGCACCCATAATTACTGGCTTAACATTTCCATCTTCATCTGCGTATGTGAGACCAAGCGGTTCACTAAATTTTGTTTTTTGTTTGAAAATATTCCCAACCTCAATAGCTTTTGCTTCTTCAAGTTCATTCTTTTTTAATCCTAAATCGGCGAGTACTTCATCAGTATAGACTTCTTTGTTTACTGCTATATTTTTCTCTCGTGATAAAAATATGATATCTTCACCAGAATCACATACTGTTTGAAATTCATGACTATACTTAGAAAATGTCCCACCACTCGCAAATGTTATAAACGTCTCGTCACCTATTCCGACACGTTTAAAAATGTTAACGTAAGCCTGCTTTGCTTTTTCATAAAATTCATCTAGATCCTTTTCATCGCGCGTAAAAGAATATAAATCTTTCATCAAAAATTCTCGACATCGCAAAATACCGCTCTTTGCTCGAGCCTCATTTCTAAACTTTGTCTGAATTTGATACACAAAACGAGGTAAGTCTTTGTATGAATTAATATGATTTTTCATGAGTGATGCCAACGCTTCTTCATGAGTAAACCCGAGACCCATCTCAGTGCCACTTTTAAGCTGTGTCTTGAACCAATTATCAACTACGTTGTCATCCCATCGTCCTGTTTTTTCCCATGTATCTTTATTTTGTAAAGTGGTCAAAAAAAGCTCTTGCCCGCCAATGACATTGATCTCGTCTCTAATGATGTCATTAATTTTGTTGAGGACGCGCAAGCCGAGTGGTAAATATGCATATACGCCTGCCATTTCTTTATGGATAAAACCACCGCGTATCAAAAGTTCTGCATTTTTGGAAATTTCATCAGATGGTATGTCTTTTCGTGTTTTGGTAAATAAATGTGATTGGCGCATATACATTAATTAAAACAATTAGTTATGACCTTCGGTAGGTGCATGGGTTTGTTTGGATCCGTGTTTGACTGAAAGGCTAAAAGAAATAAATAATATAAAAATAGCCATTAATAATAACGCATTCCATATATTCAGATACTGCTGACCCTGTAAATACAGACAGATGACCAAAAAAGTCGAGATAAATAATGACTGTCGAGAACTAATCTGCACATAACGGAACAATGGTAAATCCCGTGAAGCAAATAATTTGTAACAAAAAAATATAACAAGTGAAATAGTACCAAGCAGTGCAAGATAAAGACTTGCATAGAAAAAAACAAAACCCAGCATTGTAGTCTGGAATGGATCCACATTTGATATGACAAAAACCCAAGAAATCCAGCACAAGACTGTGGCAAAAACCATAGTAAAAATATATTGTCGTAAAGTCATAAAAAAGCAAAAATAGCTCCCGACAGCTATTACCAATTGTACTATGTTTGTATCCTCTTTGCAAGGGTAGTATTTAGGCTAAATATCGTATTCTATCTACCTCATTTTTACCGAGTACATGGTTAATTTTCTCTACGATTTCTGTCTGATTTTCGCGTATTTTTTGTGCTATCTCCGAATTTGAACAACTCACAGTAAGCGTTCTATTCTTGAGAAATAAAGGCTTAGCAGCCTGGGATATTTCTTTTCCATACATCTCTTCGAATGTCTGTGTGGCAGCATGAATAATAAGATCGTCTACGTGATGATTTTTGTCCTCACTTTTTTTGCTTTTGTTGTTATGAAGTGTATTTCCCAGTGGTGAAAAAGGCATAGTATGTATTATACATAGTACATATATATAGTATCATCTTTTTTCTGATAACGCCACCCAGGAAATGTAAAGGCATGGGAGATGATACGACTCCCGGGCTTCATTTCCTGTTTTATTTTTTTTTCAAGTTTTTTCATCCAGTGTGGAATAAAATAAATTGATACAACATCATACGATGCCAGGTCAATATTCCATAGTGTATCTCGTATAAATGTTGCATTTTTTATATGCTTTCTCAATTGTTGTGTCCGACTAGTCCAGTATAGTAATGGACTAATCTCTACGCCTGTCGCATGCTTACAATGTTGTGTCGCAGCTAAAACAAGCCTGCCATCTCCAGAACCAAGATCTATGAAACGTTCATGTTCTTTGAGGTCTACCATATCAATCATTTTTTTCACCTTTTCATGGCTCGTAGGTACAAATGGCGCCCCACTAATCATGGCATACAGCGCATACAAAAGATAAAATAAAATACCTGCATACACAATAGTAAATATAATAGTTGCAGCCCAGAATAATATAATCATATATTTATAATTGCCTAAATTCACAAATTTCTTTGAAATCACAGTACGCGCACACATGTTTACCTGGCGTAGCAGCGAAGTCGCCCCCTTGAATTTGAGTAATAACATTAATTAATTTTCCTTTTAATTTTTCTATATCCTTGTTTTCTCCCAAAAATGAAGTTTTTATGTTGTCATTGACATAATAAAATGTAAGTTTACCTACAGGTCCTATGTGGTTATACTCTGATAATGATTGGGCAGCAATCTGATATATGATAAGTTGCTGTTTATCTTCACTTGTGAGAGTTTCCTTCGCTGACCCTGTTTTGTAGTCAATAATTTCTAAACTGCCGTCTAATTGTTTGTCTATACGATCAATACGTCCATTGACAAGGTACTCCCCTACTTTTATTTTGAACCAACCTTCAAGGCTTACTGGTATTGACCAGGAGTTTTGCTCTGAGGCATAAAATACTTTCAAAATTTCTTTACCTTTTTGGTAATAACTCTCTCGCTGTTGTTTGCTTTTGTACCAATCGGGAATCCACGCCTTCTCGTAATCATCGAGCAACTCTTCCAATGTTGGTACCTGTATTCCATCACCTTTAATACGCGGTGCTTCTACAGGCAAACCAAACAGACTGCTCTGTTTTGCTCTATTAAGCTCTTGGATACGTTCATAAAATGTTTGCAATGTATTGTGTATCGTGTTGCCAAAACTAAAGCTTGCACTACCTTTCATTGGAATTTTAAGTACATGCGCTAATTTATACTGATAGGGACAACGTTCATACGAATTGATCTGAGAGTAGGAGAAGGTATCTTGAATAATTTTTGGTAATTCGTTACTTTGATTCCTTGTCTTGGAAGATATTGGATATTGTCTGCCTGCCGGCAAGGCAGAAATGTAGGATATTTTTTTGTTAAGAAGTCCGCTCCGTTGTTCGTTGTTCGTTGTTCGTTGTTTGTTAGTTTCAAATCCAACCTCGTCTAAAAATCGTGAGATCTTCTTTTTTCGTGAGCCGCCATAATCATCGGCACTTGTCAAAAATAATTTTTCTTTTGCACGTGTAATTGCCACATAAAATAGTCTGCGTTCTTCTTGATAATGGAAATTGTGACCCCCATTTGATAATTCTTTTACTAATTCATCAGGTAATTCTATATCGCCACCTCTATTTCTACTTGGAAATCTTTCTTCTACCAAATTAACAACAAACACATATTTAAATTCCAGACCCTTTGCCGCATGAACTGTCAAGATATTTACTGAATTAGGAGTATCTGTCGGCTGGTACATCTTACCACCGTCGCCGGATTCTATAATATAGTTATAGTGCTCTACAAATCCTGCTACATGGGCACCAGGCATTACTTCTTCATAATTTCGTATAAGATCAAAAAGCTGTTTAAGATGATGGATTTGTCTAATAATTTCTTTATTTCCCCGTCCTTCTTCATGAGTGAGATATGAAAGATACCCACTATTTTCCAAAAATTGATACAGTACGCTTGTTGGTTTTTCGAATCGTGAATGTCTCATCCCCTCATGAAAGAGACTGATAAGTTTTTCACACACATTTGTACCTTCCATCGAAAGATAAAATTCTCTTGACCGCTTCAGTGCCTCATAATATGCTATACTTTTTTTCTTCGCCATGGCAGTCAATTTTTGTAAGTCATCCTCTTTCATTTGTAAGAATGGCATGCGTAAGAGCCGGTATATGGCTCTATCGTCATGAATATGTTCAATACTATTAAGAAAGCCGATAGCATCAAGCACAATCGGCTGGCGATATAGCCCTGACGAAGCAAGATATTCATATGGGATATTATGAGATTCGAGCGCATTGGCAAATGGCTCTACATGGCTATTTGCCCGAACTAAGATTGCAAAGTCATCCCAAGATACTAACCTGGATTGTTCTTTGATTTCACTAATTTTTTTGATTACACCAACCACTTCATCATCAAGTGTCTGAAAATGTAGATGCTCGACATTTTTTTGACTCTTTATTTTTTCTACTTGAACTCCACTCAGAAGTTTCTTATTTACACCCAATTTTTGCTCTAGACGGTCTGGATTATTATTTTGAATGGATGCATATGCAAAATCAAGAATTTCTTGCTTTGAACGATAATTTTCCGTCAATACAATCTCTTTTGCATCTGGATAATCTTCCTTAAATCGCATGATAATAGACACATTACTTCCACGAAATGCATAAATACTCTGATCATCATCCCCCACCACTGTCAATTGTGAATTTTTATTGGCTAATAATCTTATAAGTTGATATTGTGCCCAATTGACATCCTGAAATTCATCTATGAGAATATATTTAAAACGTTCTTGTAAGAGTTTCAATATATTTGGGCGTTCTTGTAAGAGTTTCACACAGTAAAAGATAATATCCCCAAAATCAAGAGATTCTTTATCGAGTAATAGCTGGTTATACTGATGATACGCATGCGCGAGTTCGACTGTTTTATTTTTTTCCAAAATTTGCGCGCTATCACTATCCATTGCCAAACCTTCTGCGTATTCTATATAACTTTTTGGAGAAACAAGCTCGTCTTTACATTTTGAAAAATGGTCAAGGAGAGTATGGATGTGTTTATTTGGATTGCCGAGTGGTCTATAATAATCCAAATTAAAATCGTAAACATGCTCTCGCATAAGAAGCCATGCATCTGTCAGCGTTAGTAATTTGAATTTATTTGGTAATCCAATTTCCAAACCGTATTCCTCAAGGAGCCTTTGACAAAATGCATGAAATGTAGAAATCTGTAAATCTACATAACCTATATCCATCATTTCATCTACACGTCCTTGCATTTCTCCAGCCGCCTTGTCAGTAAACGTTAATGCCAAAATTTGCTCAGGCGTGGCAAACTTTTGTTCTATTAAATAAGCTATTTTTTGAGTAATAACTGTTGTCTTGCCTGTACCAGCCCCAGCAATAATCAAAAGCGGGCCGTCGGTATATTCGATAGCCTGCTTCTGGGATACGTTGAGATTATAGTTAGTCATTCTTTTTTTCTATAAGGGCATCTACCATTTTCTCTATCTTCTCTTTCAGTGTTTGATCTTTTTCTTCCATACTCATTTTCACAAACTCTTCTACCTTTGGTACTTGTATATCTTGAGATAAAAGATGAAACCCCATATATCGTAATGTGGGAATTAAATGTTCAGCCATTCGTACACCACCGAAGCCACCGGATGAAACGCTTACTATCAGTGCAGGTTTCTTGTTATATCCTTTAAACTCCTGATCGAGCAACATCTTGAATTCTCCTGGATAACCTCTATTATATTCAGGCACAACAAAAATAAAAGCTGAAGATTTTGCTACAATGTCTCGCCATGGTTTGGCTATGTTACTGTTTTCCCACGGAGGTATAGTTCGAGATTCGACAAGGTAATTACGCACATCCACAAGCTCAAAAATAGCCTCTTTATTGTTTTTGAGTGTGTTGTATATATATTGTGCCACATGCTCAGATTGCCGCCCTTTTCGAGCAGTTCCAAGTACTATAGGTATATATGGGTGCATAATTGAATCCATTAATTTAATTGTATCAATTTTGAAAACTATAGGCAAACAAAACCTCACATAATTTTTTGTGAGGTTTTGTCGCACGGTACAAGACTGATTAACAACCACAGCCACCGCCTCCTAAATTTCTAGGACAGATCATATGTATACTGTTATTAATTAATACAAATATAGTATGCATTATATAAATTATCTTGTCAATGTTAAACAAAAAAAGGGCAGTAGTACAGCCCTTTTTTGTTGTTATTCGAATTATATTTGTAAATACTATATGTATCAATCCGCATTACCTCCCGGGGCAAAGATACATACATTATTTTGGCAAAATGACATCTTTTCTACACACTGTGCATCTGTTGTACATGAAGAAGGATTGTAAAGTGGCGTATAACAAGTGAAACCATTACATTTATTCCCCGTTCCACAGTCGCTATCATTTGCACAGTTTATTTCAGTAATGGGAGTTGGCGAGCCTGGCGTTAAACATTCATTTAATGCTCCTCCACATGCCTGGGCATTCAGACAATGCCATCTATCTCCATCTGTGTTACTACATGTATGTCCACTTTGACCAGGCCATACGCAGGTATGATTTGAACACACAAAATTATCGCTCAAACACTCAGGATGATAATTACAACTTGATGGAACTGAGGTACAACGCCCTTGAAAACAAGCAACTCCTGTACCACACTGACCATCTGAAGTACAAGAAGACCCTATCCCACTTGTGGGAGTTGTGGGTACTACACAATGGCTATCCACACACACTTTTCCATTCCAACACTGTGCATCTGAGTTACAAAGCAATTCGCCAGTGTTTGGATCAGATGGAAGTACTTGTTCTGCAGGAACGCAGACACCATTTGAACATAATTTACCTGAAATACACTGCTCATTTGAACTGCAAGGTGAGCCCTGCTGATTAGTTTGTTGTGAAGGTCCACAATACCCATTTACACAAACTTGATTTGTAGTACAATCAGTATTTGCATTACAAAATGGTACATCTCTACAATCACCAGACTGTGTTCCACACCACTGATCGTTTTCACAACGCCAGTTTTGTTGTACTCCGTTTACATAGTAGCTACAAGCTTGGCCACCGCCTGTTTCAGGTTTGGCATTTTGTTCCTCAACAGGTGCTGTTGGGCTGCATGCGGCACCAAGCATTAATAATCCTCCCAAAAGAGAGATACCCCACACATACATGTATCGTAGACGCATATATATAAATTAAAGACTAATTTTTATAAATTTTGATATGGATAAACATAATCCTCGTGTGTCCAAATACCATCAACGCAGTAGTATGTATTTTCTCCAGACGTATAACTATCCCCTTCAAATGAACATGCATTTGGGTCTACATAAACATCTTCTTCTATTATAATGGGAACATCGGGTAACCTACGTGATGGGCTGTCTGCAGTATAATCTTCTTGAATATCAGAATCATTATAATCGGGTGAAGGAATAGTATCAATATCACCATCACGATAAGGATATACATATTCTTCCGGCAACCACTCACCTTCAACATAGTAAAAAAGAACGCCAGCTGAATTGGTAAATTCTTGCATTTCCACTGGATTTAATGGAAAACCTTCTTCGTCATAATATATGGCGTCTGGTAAAACTACAGTAGTTGGCTTTACCACAGGAGCTACTGGCTTCTTTACAGATGGTGTTTCTATTGTATCTTCGGGTGCAGTATTTACAACCTCTTGTCCAACAGGTGTTAGGATAATATCCTCAATAAAATTTTTCCCCTCGGGGGTTTTGCATTGACGCGGAGAACTCTCCATTACCGGGTAACCAGCTTTTATACATTCTTCGAATGAAGATACGACGTTTAATGTTTGGTCATTAGGATTTATTTCCGGTGTCTGTGTTGGTTGAGATGTTTCTGTACAACTTTGTCCCATAAACAAAAGAACAGCTCCAAAAAATAATACTGAATAATATGAACGCATATATACTAAATATTTAAAATAAAATCACCCCAAAAATGGGGTGATAAAATTATTCTTCTCCACAACCACACTCCTGGCATTCAGGACCACAGTCGTCACTTTTACAATTTGGTGAACACTCTTTGCAACATGTGCCACCGCTACAACAGTGATTTTCATCAGTAAGTTCTACCCCACATTTTTCACATTCCATATAAGTTTATGTTAGATGTATGATATGAGATAAGTATATCACTTACTCTATAAAACCACCAGCCTGCAATTTCCACAGCTTGCTATAAAGGCCTTTCTTCTTTTTCAGAAGTTCTACATGTGTTCCCTCTTCCATTACTTTGCCATGATCTATGACCACAATACGATCCATACGCATGATGGTAGACAATCTATGCGCGACTACGATGACTGTCTTTCCTTTCATAAGTACATCAAGACCATCCTGGATCATTTTTTCTGACCCAGAATCAAGACTACTCGTTGCTTCATCTAACACAAGAATTGGGGCATTGCGCAAGATTGCACGGGCGATAGCGACTCTTTGGCGTTCTCCACCAGACAACTTAACACCACGCTCACCGACATATGTATCATATTTTTCTGGAAATTCATTAATAAATTCATGACAATGCGCTTTTTTTGCAGCATCTTTCACTTCTCCATCCGTCGCGTCTGGTCTGCCATAACGAATATTTTCCATAAGCGTCCTATGGAAAAGTATAGGATCTTGAGGTACAAGACTGATATTTTCCCAGAGACTTTCTTGAGTAATATGAGAAATTCGTTGGTTATCTATTTCTATTGTACCATCAGTGATATCGTGTTGCCGTAGCAATAATTTAACAATAGTAGATTTACCAGCTCCTGATGGTCCAACAAAAGCTATCTTTTCTTGCGGATGTATAGTCAAGTTGAAATGGTCAATAATTTTTCTAGTCTTGTGGTAATAAAAATTTACATTTCTGTACTCAATTTGTCCATTTGAGACTACAAGCCTTTTTGCATTTTTTACATCTAAAATATCATGGGGTTGATCAAGTATTTCAGTCATTTCTTCTGCGTCGGCCAGATGTTCATAAAAACGTCTAATGATGCGGCCTACGTCCCACAATTTCATAAACACACGTAACAAATAAGCTTGGATGAGCACAAAATCACCAACTGTCAAAACACCTTTTTCCCATAGAGAAATAGCAAAATAAAATATACCTATTTCCAAACATATCATGAGTAGCATTTGAAAAGCTTCAAAAACACTCGATATATCCCATGTAAATTTCCTCATCTTGTTGAGTATACGTGTCATTCTCTCAAAATATTTTTTCTCTCTATCGTATCCAACAAATAACTTAACATTTGAATGATTGGTAATCGTATCTGCCAATATCCCCGTAACTTTGCTATCCATTTCACTACGCTCTACATCATACTTAAGTTTGTATCTGCTAAATGCATAATTGACAAGGCAAAAAATTGTAACCCATATACCCAATCCCACACCCAAAAAAGGACTGCGCGTAGACAATACAATAATAACTAGAATGACATCAACAATAATTGGCAATAAATCCCATGTACAGGCATCAGCAACACCTTCAAAGGCGTGGTAAAAACGGTTTACTCGTTTAACCAGTGAGCCAACAAAATTATTATTGAAAAAACTAAAAGAATGTTTGTGTAAATAGTTAAAACAAGTAATAGATAAATCACCCATTACGCGTGTCTGAAAATAACTATTTATAAAACCAGCAATTCGCCACAATGCCCACTCAATAAGATATAAAGTCAAAATAGTCCCCAACAACGAAACAAGCACTTCACGAGATCCTCCAGCAACAAGTACATCAAAAAATTTCTTGTAAAAAAGAGGCTCAATAATAGCAAGACTGCCAGCCATAATAATGGTTGTACTCAGTACAAACATAGCCAATTTATAACGGCTTGCATGTTGCCAAAATATTTTGAATGTCAATTTTGTATTATATTTCATAAAAAACACCTAAACCCGCAGTGAGCGGGCTTCTCATATAGAAGACGCATAATATAAAGAAATGTTACACTATACCCAGAGCTTTAGCAGCATCTTGAACCCCTGCCATAAAAAAAGTATAGCGCATAGGTAAACCAATAATATTTGCATGTTCGACGACCAAAACATCGACATTACGCTTCTCATGATGCTCCACTTTGAAGGAAGTGCGTGGAATATGTTCCACCCCTTTTAGATGATCTCTTGTCTTGTCTGCAGCTCGACCATCAACATATATCACAGCGTATAAATATTCGCCATGAGAAAAGATAAATAGACGCCTATCAGTGATACGTACGCGAACTTTACGTATAGTTGTTTCTCCGTTGAGATGTGTTTCGAATCTTACATCCGACTCTTCGTACAATTTTTTTTCTCCATCTTCCAATGGATAATTTTTTTCATGTAATTTGAAAGCAGCGCGTACGATAAAAAAACCTATGACAATAATAAATCCTAGAGCGATATAACTAATAATTTCTGGCCCCATAGAGATTGGTGATTTAAATAATTAAAACTAATTAAGTGATACAAACTGTATATTTTCTGGTGAATGCATTTCAGCAAGAATACATCTAATTTTTAGCCCAGAAAAGCTCTCATGAATAACTTTCTTGACCTTTTCCATATCATGTATATATGTTTGTTTCTCGGTATCAATACTTTGAAATGCGTTATGACCGCCATATGCACCACAGTCTGTGTGATGGATTAAATATAGTGTTTTAATGTCATGTAATTTTGATGATAGTTCTATCTGTTTCAATATAAACTTAGCATCATTAGATTCTTTGTCTTCAGCTATAGCTTTGCTAATTCCAGCAACGGAGATAACATCACAGTCATCCATAATCCCCTCTTTTTCCATCCATGCATGCAAAGCAGAGGTTAGGCGGAAATCCATACAACAGATAAGGGCTGACGAACATGAGAGAGGCATACGAAAAACTAAAATTCAAATGCGGTATGTATCGTTTTATTGTTTATTTTTATATAAAAAAATTTGTTTTGATATGGTAAGTAACAATAACGCACTCAACACAGACAATATAAAAATGATTATAAATAAAAATGAAAAGCCAAATACACTTGCAATTAAACCACCAAGAGCAGCCGCTGCAGCCATACCAAGACCTGTTAACACGTCATACATACTCCATTCAAATCCTTCCTTCCCTTTATCCAAATGATGTGTAAAAATGGTGCACCATCCAGGGTATGAGATGGCACTTGCAAAGCCTAAAAATATCTGAAGTATATATAGTTGTGAGATTGAATGAATAAATATATAGCATAGATAACCAATCCCAATCAATAGCACTCCAAGACATGCAAAAAATAAATCGTCTTTTTCTGAACGTGTCTTATCAATAAACATACCAATAGGAACTTCAAAGATTGATTTTGAAAGCAAAAACAGGGAAGCTGATATACCAACTACCGTAATATCTGTATTAGGAATGGCATCTACCACAAACAACGCAAAGATTGGCGTACATAGCTCGATTGCTAAAAAACCGATAAAATCAGATATAATGAGAATTTTTACTACGACATTCATTCGGTAATGAGCAATGGAACGAACAATATAACGTGTATGCATATGAAATAATAAAACCGACTTGGTACAGACGGCTTTATTATACTAGATTTTGATGAGTAAAACAATATAACTAGACTATAAAAAACTTTACAACAATCCATCCTATATAGGCCAATACCGTGATATATAATTTCCATGAAACTCGTATCCATGCACCTGGTGAAACTTTAAAAGCACGAGCAAGATAAAAATTTGGTAAATTTGCAGGAATCATAATGAAACCACCAAATAATGCACCCATAACTACACTCGCCGCCACCATAGCGGCAACCTCTGGACCAAGCACAGGTATGAGGGCAACAGGTATCATGATAAATACGCGACTAGCAAGTGCATTATCCGCAACATGAGACACCCATGCTGTCATAAAAAATAAGGCTATAGCAATTACGAGTGGAGGCCATGCTGTTGGTATTTGATGAGCGATAAATTCAATAAGTGGATCAGCCACATGTCCAATGATCTCCAAAGCTACAAGCAATATCGCAAGAATAACCGGCTGCCATTTTGCCGTGAAGGCCTCTTCTCTATCTTCTTCACCGCAATTTTTATACTTTTTGTATGCGGTAATCCAAGAGATGACACCTATAATTGCATCAACTATCCATAACAACATTCCTGGATAAAAAATATGCCACAATACAATGATGGCAAGTAAAGACAGATAAAAAATTCCTTTTGATTCAAATTTTTGTGGTGGATGATTTTCTTTTTCAATCAATTTATAAAAGCGCAATGTAGAAAATATAACATGAGCTACACAACCAATGCCTGCAAAACCAATAAGTTGTGGAATGCCCCAACCAAATTTACTTGATAGGACGCCCCAAACGATAAGGATTGGAGGCGCAGCAAACGGCATTAATCCCCCACCAGAGCCAATTGTTGCAGCAAGACCAGTTGCTAATTTAGATTTATTTTCTCCAGATACACGTTTTTTGAGATACTCAGCCAAAAATACACTTGCTGCAGGCTCTCCAGTAAGTGATGCAAGAAGCGAACCCCCAATAATTACCAGTCGTGATCCACCAATCTTCTCAAGTAATCCCATGACAGGTATCATATGTCTGACCGCAAGATTTGCAGTAGACATAATACCAAGTAACGTGAAAGCTTCTCTATAAGGAAAATGAATATGTTCTGCCTGCCCACTTGCATATAACAATACGAGGGCAATCACACCAATAAATATACCTGCTAACTCACCTTCATTGGTAATGTGATGAAAAACACGTAGATACTTATGTTCTCTCCACCATACAGGGCCGTGTGCTGTAAGCCAAAAATCTGTGCGTGCAAGACCATTCATGGCAAGCACCGCAGCAGCAAGAATCAATCCACCAGCTATCAGTTTATTGCCATCAGACAACTCTACTGCGATAAAAGCAAATAATGCACTCCATGCCAGCCAAGAAAAAGTTATTGCTTCCTGCAAGATATGTCTCCATTGTTTTTTTTCATTTATTACTTCACTCATATTATACTGGATAATATAAAAAAATTAATACGCTATAGTATACGCGTATGTAATAAAAATATCAAGTATTTTTGTTAATAAATAATATCACTTGCGTATAGATTGTATGACAATATAAGCAATAACGCCTGCAACAAATGCTATAAGAATATTCTGTATAGTCAAGGTATTTTCAATTCTGTATATCAATGAATCTTGCTGTGCTAAATTCTCATGAGTGAAAAATCCCATGAAAACGTTAGTCAGCAATAGGAACATAGTCAAAGAAACCTCTACAAAAAAACTCTTTATACCAAATTCATGTTTCATAATTTGACTATATTCTAATAAAAAATCATTTTACGCTTTTATATTTTTTCCCTACTCTCACCCGGTTCATTTCTCTATCTATCACTGCTTGTAGTTTTGCAAAGTCAATATCTTGTCTGTTTTTTGCTTCTTCCATTTCTTTTTGTGCTCTCTGTCGCGCTTGTTCTGCACGATCAATGTCAATGTCTTCAGCTCGTTCTGCGTTGTCTGCAAGCAAAATAATTTCATTATTACCACGAATTTCCAAAAAACCTCCTGCAATAGCAATAACATGGTCACCATGTGAATCTTTAATCTTGAGTTCACCAGCGACAAGAACGGACACGAGCGGGATATGATGTGGAAGTACTGTTATTTCACCCGTGGTAGTTGGGATAGAAACTTGAAAAATATCATTCTCATAGACAACTTTTTCAGGTGTGGCAATTTTGAGTTTTAATAAATTTGTAACCATACGATATATTACTTGACGTCATCAATGCTTCCCTTCATATAGAATGCCTGCTCAGGTTTGTCATCATGTTTACCTTCAAGAATCTCTCTAAATCCTCTCACCGTATCAGCGACTTTGACATAGACACCGGGAGAACCAGTGAATACTTCAGCAACGTGGAATGGTTGGGAGAGAAACTTTTGGATTTTACGAGCGCGAGCTACCGTCAATTTGTCTTCATCAGACAATTCTTCCATACCAAGAATAGCAATAATATCCTGCAAGTCTTTATACTTTTGCAATACTTGTTGTACTTGACGAGCAGTATTGTAATGTTCTTCGCCTACGATATTTGGGTCAAGAATAGTTGAACTAGAATCAAGCGGATCTACTGCAGGATAAATACCAAGTTCTGAAAGTGATCTATTCAAAACAACAGTAGAGTCAAGATGCGCAAATGTCGTTGCAGGAGCAGGATCAGTCAAGTCATCTGCTGGTACATATACTGCTTGAACAGATGTGATAGAACCTTTGTCTGTTGATGTAATACGTTCTTGAAGTTTTCCCATTTCACTTGCAAGTGTTGGCTGATAACCCACTGCGCTTGGCATACGACCAAGAAGAGCAGACACTTCTGAACCGGCTTGGGTGAAACGAAAGATATTATCAACAAATAAAAGCAAATCTTTTCCTTCTTCATCACGAAAATATTCTGCCATGGCAAGCGCAGTCAAAGCTACACGAGCACGTGCACCTGGTGGTTCATTCATCTGTCCAAAGACAAGAGCTGTCTTATCAAGTACGCCTGAATCTCTCATTTCACCATACAAATCATTACCTTCGCGTGTACGCTCACCAACGCCAGCAAACATAGAATAACCACCATGTTCTTGCGCGATATTGCGGATAAGCTCTTGGATAACGACCGTCTTGCCTACACCAGCGCCGCCAAACAAACCAACTTTTCCACCTTTTAAAAATGGACAAAATAAGTCAATGACTTTGATACCCGTTTCAAGTACTTCTGATTTTGTAGATTGCTCTTTGAAACTAGGGGCTGAACGATGGATAGGGTATGTTTTTTTTGTTTTTGCTTCCCCTTTACCATCAATTTCTTTACCTACAACGTTGAACATACGTCCCAAAGTTTCTGGACCTACTGGCACTGAGATAGGTGCACCTGTATCAATAACTTCTGCGCCACGCTCTAGTCCGTCTGTTGTACTCATGGCAATGGTACGTACGGTGTTTGCCCCAAGATGTTGTTGAACTTCTAATACGAGCATTTGTCCATTGGGCATTTTGGTCTCGAGTGCTGTATAAATTTCAGGTAATTTACCTTTCTCAAACTCTACATCTGCGACCACGCCGATGATCTGGGATATTGTACCTACATTCTTTGACATAAATTTTTGATTAATTGCATGATTACTCTAACGCTGCCGCTCCACCGGCAATTTCTGCAATCTCTTGCGTAATACCAGCTTGGCGCGCTTTGTTAAATGTTAAATTTAATTCTTTTATCATATCTTGTGCAGCATCGCTTGCATTCCTCATAGCCATCATGCGCGCACTATGTTCACTTGCACTGCTCTCGAGTACTGCCTGAAAAATTTGTGTTTCGACGAGTCTTGGCAACACAACTTTTAAAACTTCAGTAGTATTTGGTTCAAATAAATAATCATCAACTTCTAGAACCTGTCTACTATTATCTGTCATCTGTCCGCTATCTTTACCTAATTCGCTAAGCATTTTTTCCAAATCAACTTCTGAAATCGGCAAAACCTGACGCAACTTTGCAACTTGTACGATAGCAGATTTATAGTCAGTATATGCAATTACAACTTTGTCATAATTTCCTTTTTCATACTCTTCTATAATCATTTTCGTTATAGGCATAATATCAGCAAGAGACGGGGTATCAGAAAAATCACTATAAGATGCAATCAGATTATATTCATGTTTTTTTGCAAAATCCGAACCTTTTTTCCCAATTCCAACTACATCAATATCAATATGTTCACCTGCTTCTAGTTCACCATTTTTTATTCTTTGGCGGCTTATGTTTTGGGGCTTTTTCAATTGTTCAGCAGTTTTTCTAATAATATTGCTATTAAAACTTCCACAAAGGCCTCTATTTGATGTGACCAATACGACGAGTAACTTATCTACTTTGCGTATTTTTAAAAGAGGAAGCTTTTCTTTTTGCCCTTTGGACAGTTTCACCAGTAAATCCCAAGCCAACGTCGCATACGTGCGTGTATTGATTGCTGCATCAGTTGCTTTTCGCATTTTAGCAGCAGCGACCATCTCCATCGCTTTGGTAATTTTTTTTGTATTACCAACGGATTTGATACGTCGTTTAATTGCTTTGGTGTTTACCGGCATACTTCGTATTGTCTTTTGAATTAGTTTTTCTTAAATTCTACGCACGCATCCCTCAATTCACCCTCAATCTTTTCATCCCATTCCCCTGCTTTAATTTTGTCCAGTAATGCACGTCTCGTTTTGTTCATAAATTCAACAAGCTTTTTCTCATGCTCCGAAACAGCTTTCACTTCTACACTATCAAAGACGCCATTGTTCGCCGCGAAAATAACAGCAACTTGTTCTTCCACAGCCATAGGAGAATATTGGGGTTGTTTCATGAGTTCAGTAATTCTATATCCCAAATCAATTTGTTTTTTTGTATCAGCATCCAAGTCACTTGCAAACTGTGCAAAAGCTTCAAGTTCACGGAATTGCGCCATAGCAAGTTTCACCTTACCTGCCACTTTTTTCATAGGTTTTATTTGCGCAGCTCCACCTACACGTGAGACAGACAAACCGATGTTTAAAGCTGGACGGACACCTTTGTAAAATAGATCGGTTTCTAGAAAAATTTGGCCATCAGTAATAGAGATAACATTGGTAGGAATATATGCGGTCACATCCCCTGCTTGTGTTTCAATAATTGGTAATGCTGTAATTGATCCTCCCCCATTTTCCTTATTAAGTTTGCACGCACGCTCGAGAAGACGTGAATGGAGGTAAAATACATCACCTGGATAAGCTTCACGACCAGGTGGACGACGCAAGAGCAAAGAAATTTCACGATATGCCCATGCCTGTTTGGTCAAGTCATCATAAATAATCAAGACATCCTCACCTTTGTCAGCAAAGTATTCTGCCATAGCAACCCCCGCATATGGTGCAATAAATGACATAGAGGCAGGATCACTCGCGCCTGCAACCACTACCGTTGTATATTCCATTGCGCCGGTTTCTTGAAGTTTCGCAACAATACGAGCAACTTTACTTTCTTTTTGTCCGACTGCGACATAAATACACTTCATGTTTTGTCCTTTTTGATTGATAATTGCATCTATAGCAATAGCTGTCTTGCCTGTCTGTCGATCACCAATAATAAGCTCGCGTTGTCCACGTCCAATAGGAATCATAGCATCAATCGCTTTGATACCTGTCTGTACTGGCTCATGCACTCCTTCACGTGTCATAACTCCCGGAGCAATTTTTTCTACGGGGTAAAATTGTTTTGTTTTTATTTCGCCCTTGCCATCAATTTCTTGTCCCAATGCATTCACTACGCGACCAACCATTTGTTCACCTACTGGAACGGATAAAATACGTCCGGTACGCTTGACTATATCTCCTTCTTTAATACCTTTGTATTCACCCAAAATCATGGCACCAACTGTCTCTTCTTCCAAATTCAAGGCGACGCCAAGAATACCGCCAGGGAATTCCAACATTTCTTGCGCCTGACATTTGGTTAGACCACTCATGCGAGCAATGCCATCTCCAACTTCAATGACAGCCCCGACTTCTTCAACCTCAATATTTTTTTCAAATGCACTAATGTGTTTTTTGAGTTCTTCAACGATTTGATTTGTAGACATATATTATTATAATATTTATTTTTAAGCGTGATAATTACCATTAGTTAATCGTTGGTTACCTTCATTTCCATGCATACCAAATTCTGTTTCTCGATAATATATTTCAAATAATTCTACCCCCTTCATTCTTCTCCCTTGGATAACTAACTCATCAAATATACTTTTTAAATCTTTTTCTGATCCTGTTTCAAAATTTTTAACTATTTCTATTATGTCATCATCCAATGCGGCATCCAATTTATCGACTTGTTCTTTGATTAGTTCATGAATATCAAGGATTACAGCAACGTCTGGCTGTGCCACGAGAGGTGACCGCGATATTAAAGATATATTTCCATCAATCCGACTTTTCAAGACACTAATTCCCTCTCTAAACCATCCAACTACCACATTGTCTAGGTTGCCTTCCTCACGCATCTGAAGTGCTAAGGTAGCCAAAGTATTTCTAATCGTTCCAATCTTATTCAAATAATTAAAAGAGGTTGCTTCGAGTAATTTTCTTTGTTCCTCAGTCAAACTAGATTGAACATCATGCATATATAACTACATTATTTACCTAGAGAGCAACTCGTGTAAAGCACGTAATTGACTTTTTAAACTTCCATCCAAAATCTTGTCTCCCATCTTCACTCTCACTCCGCCAATCAAATCTTCATCGACATTCTGTATAGCTTCAACTTTTTCACCAAATGCTTTTTTAATAATTTCAATGGTTTTCTCATCGAGTTGCCTGGCCGAAGTAATCTCCAATTCAACTACCCCTTCTTGTTTTTTGGTATACGAAATAAACTCGTCAATAATATTATGTGCCTGCTTAAGTTTATGATTACGCACCAATAATTCCACAAATGCCCGCAGTGAAGAATCTAAATCGCTTCCTTTCAATCCAATACTGATTTCATATAATGCGTGTGCGTATTGTTTATTTGATGTCTTTGCCATACGAGATATTCAAACACTATATTATTTCTTGAGATTCCTCAGGGATTCTTCAATAATTTTTTTATCTTTTTCACTATCCATTTTTTCTCCTAAAACTTTTTCAAGTGCAAGTACTATCATACTCGCAGCTTCCTTTTTGATATCTTCAAACATGGTATCCTTTTCTGCTGCGATATGTTTTTTTGCTTGTTCAACAAGTTTCTCTACTTCCACTTTTGCTTGAGTTTTCATACTATCCCCGAGTTGTTTTCCTTCTGCATGAGCTTGCTCAATTACTTTGTTAGCCTCGGCTTTTGCCTCATCCAATTTTTCTTGATATTTTTTCTCACTTGTTTCAAAATTTGTCTCAATTTCTTTCGCTTTATCGAGGCTATCATCTATAAGTTTTTTGCGTTCTTCGAGTTTGCTTGTCAGAGGTTTGAGAATAAGAAACCACACGATTGCAGCAACAACAGCAAAATTAAGTAATTGCCATGCAAACAACTGACCATTCAAACCAAGTGAGGCGGCAAGACCTTCGTCAGCTACAGTTGTACCATGAGTGACTTCTGCCTGTGTTTCCACAATATTTTCGGTTGTGTGTACTTCTTGTGTCATATATTTTGATATTAAGATATTGGATATTAGGATATCAAACATCCTAATATCTGAATATTCCAATATCTGGTATTTACTTCAATGTAAACACAACAACAAGCGCGTAAATAGCAATAGCTTCAGCAAATGCTGCACCTAAAAGCATAGGAACAAACAATTTGCCAGCTGCTTCTGGATTACGGCCAATAGCTTCCATAGCTTTGGCAACTAATTTGCCAATTGCCATAGCTGGGAAGAAACCACCAATTGCCATGGTGAATGCTTTTGCCATCACAACGATGGATGCATGATCTAGACCTTCCATAAAAACCTCTTATGATACCAGTGCCGTGCGAGGGATCTTTGGGAAAAGTGTTTAACCTCGAGGAATAGTATCGATTAATAATTAACATACAACATACATGGAATAAAATACAAATTGTATTTTGCTATGTGTATATTGTATTTTGTCGTCTAATGTTCCTCCGCCCCATGTGGCTCGCTGCTTGCAACCGTCAAATATACAATCGTCAGCATTGCAAATACGGTTGCTTGTATAAGACCAACGAGCAGCTCAAGCAACATGAATGGGGTTGGGACAAGCACTGCAACCAATGCTGAAATAACTGAAATCAAAACTTCTCCTGCAAAAATATTACCAAATAAACGAAGGGAGAGAGAAACTATTTTTGCTATCTCTGAAACAATCTCAATCAATCCAACAGCAAACTCGATAATGGCAGTAAAAATTGCAATTGGCCCTTTTTTAATGCTTTTCAGAAGATTCCCAAATTGAACAAATTTACCTACGTGACTAAAAAATCCAATGGCTGCGAAGGCGTATGCATGGGATGCCAAGACAGAGATAATGGCCATAGAAAGTGTGAGGTTTAAATCAGTATTTGCTGGACGCAAAAGCATGGTATGGCCAACCAAAATGCTTCCAGTACCCGGCAAAAGGCCTAGCCAATTGGATAATAAAATAAAAAAGAAGATCGACCCGACTACCGGCAAAAAACGGATAGTCTTTTTTCGATCTCCTGTCACTTGGTCAAAGTAGCCAAGCACACCTTCTAGAAAAAACTCACATGTATTTTGCAATTTCCCTGGTCTAAGTTTCGCTGCTCGTTTCACAAAAATTCCAAGTACCAAAAAAATAAGTATAGCAATCCAAACGTTGACCATCGTATTGGTCACATTGATATTACCAATATGAAATACGACTTCTGGAGCTAAGGTAGGTATATGGATTTCAGCTGACATAATACTTTTTTTCTTCTAAAATTCTTTTTCCAAACTGATCTTTTGATGTTTTGACCCTAAACTATGCAAGATCGAAAAACCATAAGACCAAAAAACTATTTTTTATTCCCATCCTTTTTATCTAATTCTTGATATTCCTTCCCGTAAGCCTTTGCTTTCTTATAGATCATCTTTCCCGAAAGCAACGCCGCAAGGATAAATCCACCTACTGTGAACCACGGCGCGTGGCCATATTTCCCCTCCAACCACTGCCCAGTAAGCACAAAAAGTACGACAGGGACAGCAATGGTAGCGCCAAAATCACCTACGATACGTAGCCCCATGAGGGTATATTTCCTATCTTTTGGATCTAAAGGAAAAAGAGCCATATGGGAAAATCTTGACTTTAAATGAAACGCAGATAGTTTACACTTTTTTGCTAGATACGTCAACTATCTTTTAATTTCATTCTTGTGAATAAGTTTAACGTATTTTGATATAGTATATTTTTTATTTCGTCTAGTGTTTTTCCTCTAATCTCAGCTATTTTTTTTATTACATCTTCTACCATCCAGGGTTCACAACGTTGCCCACGATATGCCTGAGGTGCTAGATAAGGCGCGTCAGTTTCGATAAGCATTCTGTTCAAAGGACATTTTTTTACAACTTCTATTAGATCTTCTTGAGATTTAGGGTCAGTTTTTTTTGGTGGAAATGTAATGACCCCAGTAAATCCTAGATAAAAACCCATATCTAAATATTTTCCAGCATTTCCCCAGTTTGATGTGTAACAGTGGACCACGGCGGACTTCGGACTTCGGACTTCAGACTTCAGAATTTGTATAAGCTGTTCATGCGCGTCTCGTACATGTATAACAAGAGGTAAATTATATTTGTTTGCAAAATCTACTTGTTTCAAAAATACTTCTTTTTGTTTCTCTAAAACTTCTTCTGTACTTTTATTTTCAGGTAGATGAAACAAATCTATACCGCATTCCCCTACTGCAATAACTTTTTCTGATTGAGCAAGCGTATCATAATATGCTTCGTCAAATGTCTCTGCTTTTGAAATGAAATCATATTCATCTCCATGTACTTCCATAGGAAAAACATGTGTGGGATGAAGTCCTATCGTCGCATACATATTTTCATTTTTTTCTGCCAACTCGACTGCGCGTTTACTTGTACCACTATGAGTACCCACGGTATTTATGATTACACCATGTTCAATACAAGAAGCGATCACTTGATCGCGATCGCTCTTGAAACTATCGAAATGTAGATGACAATGTGAATCAATAATCATAATTTACCTCAACCGTCCACCCCACTCAACAACGGTAAATCCTATACGTTCAGGCGTTTTTATAATAGGTTCTGAAACATACATAGGATAATCCAATGGCTGATAATCCATAAATACACGTATAATAGAGTCAGGCTGTGGTTCTACAGTGAGTGGTGCGATATCATCAAAAACCTGTTGCGACACAAATGTCACGTACACATAAGGTTTAGCAACCAATTTTTCTTGCCAAAAATCCATGAAGTCTGCTGACTCACGTTCATTCAACCCAAGTTGTGAAAGAAGCATATACATCTTTGTTGGTACATCTTCTCTACTCATTACAAATCCATAACATGGTATCTCATAATTGTACTCATATCCTTCCCAAAAGAGATATTCATACGATATCCCGTCAGCAAGATTTTTTATTTCTCCTTTTGGAGTTGCTCGGACAAACCACCCTTCATCACCATACGCAGGATCAGTATACTTGAATCCACCTTCTGGATTTACTTGCACACGGACATCCATTTCATTCTCTGGATATAAATAAATTACCGGTTTTGCACATTCGGCAAGTGTCTGATATTTCGCTTTACGATAAGCTCGCCAATCTCCCCAGTGATCTTGCCAAAAGATGATAGGATTATCCGAAAGAAAATCAGCGTACCTCTCAGTCTCAGATTTTGCGTCAAATGCAATTTGTTTTTCTTCATCCCAAGTGTTATTTGACGCAAGCACTTTTGAACCTTGATATCCTATATCAAATACATCTTTGTAATATGTATTATTTTCCGGGTTCTTCATAGTGTAGACACCATCTCCATGATTAGTCTCACCTATTTTTATTAATTCTTGATTTTTGAACCAATCTTTTTGTGTCACAATATTGGGAAATCCACCAATACTCCTCCCACAAAAATGTACAATATCTCCTGAAGGTACATACGCATCTGTTGTGTTATACTTTGGAATCCATTGTACACTTAATTTTGATTGTACATCGTACATCTCTTTCTGTGCTTTTATTTCTTCCACAGCAAAAAAGTCAGGAACAAGATCATACAAATGCATTGCGCCATCAGGAAGAACAATAGCAAACTGTTTGCCTTTTCTATATACTGGCCCATATATAGGATCAGTAAATACTACAGCAGATGCCGCAGGTATACTAACCAATTCACCAGTCTGTACATCCACAATACCCCCATGATTATTTGCAGCACCAAGACTATCAAAGACAGGAGCCGCGGATTCTTCATCTTCTCTTTTTATATACACATTCGTATGTGCAAGTAGAGAATCTTCATTCGGTATATCCAAGACATCGGGAGGAGTGAGCTCAGAAAAATCTTGTACAACAAAACTCTTGCACAGTAGTGACTGATCACAGACAGACGATCCTGATTTTTCTAAATAAATAAATTCATGTAAAACTTCGTCAAATAAAGCAAAATCCGCACTAAAATATATACCCATGCCACCAGAACCTTCGGAAATGAGATATACATTCTTCCCCGCAAGTCTATCTGGGGATGAGACGACACCTGCGGTATACATATAAAAATGTCCGTATCCATCATCGCTCTTTTCTATATCCTTTGTCTTTTCATCCAAGATAGCTTGCATTTCTGGGCCAATAGCGTGCGCACCTTTATACCATGTAATTTTAATTTTATTGTCTTCAAGCGATGGAGTAAAATTTCTTCTTCCATTCAAGGTCTCAGTATATGCGGCAAAAAAAGAATTGGTATGGAGGTATAGGACTTCATTTGGATCTGGAGTCTTTGTCGGTATATTTTCTAATGCGTCATATATATCACGTTCCACATCTTGTCCGCGAGGCAACTCACCGACCTCACGCGCACCTTGTTGATTCCTAAACAAAAAAAATGTGACAAAAGACGCGATGGCAGCTATCCCCACAAGAGCTACTGCTCCATATAGTACTACTTGTGTTTTTGAAAATACGGAACCATTTGGCTGCGGCACTTCCGGTATAGATTGTTTTTCTTCTTCCATATAATTTAATTAAAAGATATATGTAATGTATTATTATCCATAGTATAGTCGCCTAGACGACTTGATGCAACCAGTTGTTTGAGAAAAGCCCGAGACGCTTCGTGGTCCATAAGCTGATTGCGACTATCTTCTGCTTCTATAGGAAATATATGTATATTGAGGCTATCTGTATCTTGGAATACAAGTCCAACACCTATTGTCTGCTGTGTAGGGATAGAAAAATATTGATCAAATATAAAATTACCAAGAGAATAAAATATCGGTCTATCGTGATACATCTCTATCTCTTGCACGACGTGTGGATGATTGCCAATAATAACATCTGCGCCAGCATCGATCATCTCATGTGCAAGATATTGTTGCCTTGCATTTGAATTAAGCACTCCATATTCAGCTCCCCAATGTATATTGACAATAGTATAATCATTATTTTTTTCAGATTCTTCAATCAATTGCTTTATAATACTTACATCAAGTTTCAAAATAGTATCATCCACGCCAATAAAACCAAACTTAAGTCCACCAATCTCTTTATACAATACTGAGTCTTCTTGTGTCACTCTCAATTCATGCCCATAATACTCAATTCCTGCATCGGATAAATTTTTCTTTGATTCTTCAAACCCTTGCCAACCCATATCAAGTGTATGGTTATTGGCAATAGTAAATAATGAAAGATTATATTTCTGCAACATAGGAATAAGAGCCGGATCAAATCGAAATGCTATTTCTTTTGTCGTGTCACGACGTGAATCTGCAAAAGGACCTTCTAAATTTGCACCAATCACATCCATACCTTTGAAAAATCTAAGTTCCTCGCCAGCCAATTGTCCTAGTACATGATCAGTACCATACATATCTATGCGTTTCTTTACATTACGATCAAGCATCATGTCACCAAAATGCAAAATACTTGCTACACGCTTATTAGTTGGATCACCGTACGTAAAATATGGTATATAATAGCTTGTTGTCAATTTCTCATCTGGGGTATCAGCAACTATAGCTGAGTTGGAATGTTCTTCATATGAAATATGTTGAGCTTTGAAATGCTCCATAAGTTTCATAAGTACATAAAGACTAGGAACTGAGTCAATTTCAAGATCTTCCAAACGATCATAATCAAAAGATTTTATAACCCCCATGCTTAGTTCATCATGGAAATTGGCAACAGGAAGCGTCTGGTAATGAGAAAAATCAATCGAAGAAATAATCACCGCATCTTTTGGCATCTCCTGTGCCAATATAGCTATGAGTTCATCCATTTTTTCTGTAGCTATATCATTTCGCAATGCAAGTGGAACAACTTTTGCATTCGGAAGAGAATGTCTTATGAAAGGAATTGTGGAATATAAAGAATGTTCTTCCTTTATAGTTTCCTCATCAACAACTACTATATTATTGCTAACAAGTTTTTCAACAAGCGATGTGTCTGTCTCTACATCTCCAAAAGGTGTTTTCCAATCACGAAGAGTAGAAATAACATCAGCAACTCCGCGCCCAAAGTGATTCGGACCAATTATGATAATGGTAGATGGATTTTGTGGAGCTAAATTATCAAAAAAAGCAGCCGCCATATGGCCTGCTAAAAGATGATGAGGAACGACGCCACCTTTTATTTCACCTGTACTATTGGGGTTGTTAGGTCCTTGCATGCGTGTATAAAATCCTTCATACAATACTTTGTCCCATGGCGCGCTATATTGATATGGCGTATTTTCTCGACTACCTTCAAGAGAGGCCAACGATGTGCCAGATATATCTCCACCAGTCGTACAACCAGACACCAATACAAGAGATACAACCAATAAAATATTTTTTATATACGACATAAAATTCTTTCTTATAATACGGTGTTACCTACATAGTCTATAGTAGATTGAAGCATCTGTAATGCGCTTGGTAAAAGTGGCCACAAAATAGAAGCTATGTCACTTGCGATAGGAGCTACAACTGAGTGAGACAAAGATTCCATAATTCCTTCTGACAATGGAACTCGCTCAACGAAAAAAACTACAAGTCCTATAGTTATCATTCCTTCAAGCAGACCAAGAATAAAACCGAGAAGTCTATTAATCCCTTTGATAAAAGGCAAATGAGTAATAATGCTAAAAAATTTATCTACAATCCAAAACGCAAATCCGATAAGTCTATTGATAACAAAAAAAGCAATAATAAACATGACTACACGTGATGTATTTTCATTCCAGCCAGTAATGCCCACAAGCCAATGGGACATCGGTTCATAGAAACGACTCGCAAAAAAAGCACCAAATACCGTACCAAATAAAGATCCCAGTGTATGAAAAAAACCAAACCAAAATCCAAACATGGTGAATCCCCCGATTATGATGAGGAGAACTATATCAAAGAGAGACATAGGATTAATTTTAAATTTCGAATTTTAAATTTTTAAACAATTTTGAATTCCTCAATATCTAATTACTTATTCAATCTTTGAAAAAGTAATTCTCCCTTCTTCACTTTTGTTTCAGGTTCAAGTCTCCCCCACTCTCTTTCAATTTCTAAATTTTCCAAATCACTCACTTGTATACCAAGTTGATTCAAAATCTTTTCTGCGGATTGAGGAATAATTGGCAAGAGGGCTAAACCAATATGACGTAAACCTTCTGCAAGCTGATACAGCAATCCGGAAATGTCTTCACCATTTTTTGCTTTTTCCCAGGGTTTTTGTTCAGAAATAATACCATCTAGTTGCGCAACAAAATTATTTATTGAATGAATTGATTCTTCAAAATTATAATATTGTAGTGTTTCTTCAATCTTTTTCCAGAAGTCTGAAGTCTGAAGTCTGAAGTCTGAAGTCTCTTTGTTTACAACAGATATTATACTTTCATTATATTTTTCTAACATGGTCAAAATTCTGCTCGTCAAATTCCCCACCCCATTCACGAGATGCGCCGTATAAAATTCTTCAAAACGTTCTACAGAAAAATCACCATCTTGTGTAGATGAAATAGCCCCGAGCAAATAATAACGTACAGCGTCAGTACCATATTTCTCTACTACTTCATAGGGATCTACCACATTGCCCAGACTTTTGCTTATCTTCTCCCCTTCTGCTGTCACATAGCCGTGGATAAATACTTCTGTCGGTAATGGAATACCTGCTGACAATAACATCGCTGGCCAATACAAAACATGAAACTTGCCAATGCCTTTGCCAATGACATGCACTCTATCTTCACATGTTTGCCAATATTTTTTGTACAATTCACCATCGTCTGCGAAATTAAGCGCAGTAATATAATTTGAGAGCGCATCTACCCACACATACATAATCTGCCCTTCATCCTTGGGTACTGGTACTCCCCACCCATGTGCACGCTCTTGTGAGCGTGAAATGCTAAAATCCTCAAGTCCCCGATCAACAAAAGCAAGCCATTCATTCTTACGAAATTCAGGTGTAATCTTTATGATATCTTTTTCTATAAGTTTTTTAAGTTCATCTTGATAATGAGAAAGTTTAAAAAACCAATTTTCCTCTTCAACAACTTCTGGCACTGTCTTGTGATCAGGGCATTTGCCATCCACAAGTTCATCTTCTTTGTAAAATGCTTCACAACCTACACAATACAGTCCCTTGTATGCCCGCTTCTCTACATCTTCTTTTTTGAATAAAGACCACAATTTTTGTGCACCATCAAAATGCCTTTGTTCCGTAGTTCGAATGAAGTCATCAAATGATATGTCGAGTGCATCTTTAAAATTATAAAAAAATGTATAATGTTCATCAACAAAATTTTTTGTACTCACACCAGCTTTTTCGGCAGCTTGCACATTTTTGAGAGAATTTTCATCCGTGCCTGACAAAAAGAAAACATCTTTCCCCAGGAGTCGCTGATAACGTGCAAGTGCATCTGTTTGTACATACTCCAAAGCATGACCTATATGAGGCTTTGCATTAACATAAGGAATTGCTGTTGAGATATAAAAAGTTTTTTTCATATAATTCAATTAGAAACCAAAATGACAAATTCTCCTTTTTCCAAAACCCGCATGTCTCCAATACCACCAACAGTACCACGATATACTGTTTCAAATTTTTTGGTCAATTCTCTACATATGCATACCTTCATCTCTAGTTTCAAAACTTTTGCTAATTCGCTAAGACATTTTTTGATTCTATGACTTGACTCATAAAACACAACTGTATGTTCTGCATTAGTAATACTTTCAAAAAAAGTCTTTCGTCCTTTTTTATGCGGAGGAAAACCAAGAAACAAAAATTTGTCTGTCGGAAAGCCAGAAATACTAAGAGCCGTAACTACTGCACTTACTCCCGGAATAGGTATAATTTCTATTGGCTGTGAACTATTGGCTATGAACTTCACCAATTGATTTCCCGGATCACTAATTCCCGGCGTACCCGCATCTGTCACCAATGCAATATTTTTCCCTTGTTCAAGCAATTCTCTAATTTCACTAACTTTCTTTTCATCGCTATGATGATGATAACTAACAAGCGATTTGCTAATCTCAAAATGAGCTAATAATTTACTCGTAACACGCGTATCTTCACACAAAATAATATCCACAGTTTTGAGTGTTTCCAAAGCGCGTAATGTAATATCACCCAAATTACCAATGGGTGTTGCAACAATATAAAGTTTGCCATAATTCATACGATAAAATTATACCAAAATAAGCCAAAAAAGCAACAGACCAATAAAAAAAGAAAAAAACAAATACATCCTTATACAAAAAGCCAATGTATGATATACTTATCCATGTATAATTAACATACTTTTATGAAGAATTTTTTCACTATTTTAGTATTAATTTTGTTATTATCACCACAAGTATTGTTGGCAGCCGATTTTGACCCAAACTTTATTATTTCTGACGAAGAAATGCAAAATTACCAATCCATGACCCGATCAGATATACAAGCATTTCTCGAAGAAAAAGGAGGCTATATATCAAATTACCATGCTTTGGATTGGGAAGGTACTACACGAAAAGCATCAGATATCATTTACCGGGCAGCTCAGGAAAGTAAAATAAATCCCAAATATCTACTGGTAAAACTTCAGAAAGAGCAAAGTCTTGTCACTGCTCCAGATCCTACAGACAAACAACTTGATTGGGCAACTGGCTACGGAGTATGTGATTCATGTAGTATGTCAGACCCAGATATACAAAAATACAAGGGTTTTGGTATTCAAGTTGATCGTGCTGCAGGAATCATGCGTTGGTATTACGAACATATGTATGCCGAGAATTGGATCAAACGGGCCAATGTCACCTACACTATTGACGACACACAAGTGACACCCACAAGCAACGCAACAGGTTTTCTCTATTCATACACGCCACATTTACATGGGAATGAAAACTTTTGGAATTTATGGCAACGATGGTTTGACCAAATATATCCGGATGGTACACTGGCCAAAACTACCAATGATCCTTCAGTATACCTTATCCAAGGTGGAAAAAAGAGAAAATTTGAAAATATGACATCTCTCTTGACCCGATACAATCCAAACATGATTGTCACTATACCCGCATCTGAACTAGCTCGATATGAAAATATAGGCACTATCTCACTGCCAAACTACGCGATTGTAAAAGAACAAGGATCATATTATTTACTTGATTATGATTACAAACGTCCATTTGCAAGTTATGATGTAGTGAGACAACTTGGCTACAATCCTGACGAAGTAATAGATGTTACCGCGTCTGATCTCAATTCATATACTTTTGGTTCAACCATTACGGCAGAGCAAAGCAATCCACTTGGTCGTGTTGTACGCATCTCCGAAACAAAAGAATTATTTTATATACAAGGAAACATGTATTATCCAATATATGATGAAATTATTGCAAAAATAAATTTCCCTAATCTCACTATAGAAAAAGCTCATTTTGAAGACTTCGATACCCTATCTCTCGGCGATCCAATACTCCTCAAAGATGGTACGCTCTTTGGAGTAAAGGAACACAACAAAATCTATGTGGTAGAAAAAGGAAAGAAGAGACATATTGCCTCAGAAGAAATATTTGAAGGACTCGGTTACAATTGGAGTAATGTTGTCTGGCTCAACCAATTTGCAGGCATGGCACACGATACAGGAACTCCTATGTCTATAAAACCAGAGACCTCAAATACATCAGATGATACCACGCTTATATCTACAGACAGTACTGCCAATAATACAGCTTCAGAAGAAACTGACCCAAAAGAAACAAATTCAACCAACCCTGTAGACTATATGGTAAAAACCTCCGTAACTGAACTCAGCTATGTCGGACCTCAATTCGAGACAAATATGGAGACTTATCTCGTGGCTGATTATAGTACCCAAGAGATACTGGCAGGCAAAAATATAGACTTCGAACGTCCCATGGCTTCCCTTACCAAAGTCATGACTGGCTACCAACTTTTGCTTGATGGTATCAACCTCAATCAATCTACCACATACGATCCAAATCAACACAAAGCCTCATATCATACATATCGTATCGCTGCAGGAGAACGCGTGCTCAATCAGGATCTCATGTATGCGATGCTTGTTTCGTCTCTCAATACTCCTTCACGCATGCTCGTAAATACTAATTCAAATCAAGAGGATGCATTCATTGCACGGATGAATAATCAAGCAAAAAATTGGGGACTATCTCATACGACCTTTGCAGATACTTCAGGTCTTGATGTAAAAAATGTTACCACAGCTCGTGATTATCTGACTATATTTTCAAAAGCATCTAATGATACGACCATGCATACCTACCTAGGTGCTACATCATACACTTATACAGAGTTGACAGATCTAGATGGCAAACCAGACCATGCTGATACCAATAGCAATTATCTCATGGCAAAGACAGGGCTCCCTTACACAGTTATTGCAAGCAAAACCGGTTTCCTCTATGAAGCAGGCACATGCCTCGCCATGCGCGTGAAAAGAAACAACGATGGAAAAGAATTCGTCATCATTGCCATGGGTAACCCTGATTTTGGCAAAAATACACGATTCAACGAATTTGAGATGTTATCTAATTGGGCAATGCAAACACTTTAATCATATATATAATACTATAATATAATTCTATGCCTCTCGTATTTGCGGCTACCACACCGCACCCACCTATACTTCTCCCATCAATCGGCAAAGAAGAAATAGAAAAACTAAAAAAAACACAACAAGCTTTTGCAAAAGTTGAAGAGGAACTCTATTTGAGCAAACCTCATGTCATAGCTATCATCTCTCCTCACGGACAACTGTACGACGATGCATTTACGCTCAATGCACACACACGCTTTATTTCGTCATTCGAAGAGTTTGGAGATCACACCACACGCAATGAATGGAAGGGAGCTCCTGACATGTCTGCACACATTGGACATATAGCAATGGAAGAACGTATACCTGTCCGGCTCATAAGCGATGACCATATAGACCATGGCGTTGGAGTGCCACTTCATTTTCTTGCCACACACATGCCAGATGTAAAAATTTTGCCGATTGGCTATAGCGGTCTCGATGCAAAATCGCACCTCGCATTTGGATATCTTCTCAAAAATGCGTTTATGGATTCAGACAAACGTGTTGCTCTCATTGCCTCTGGAGATCTATCTCATGGACTGACTACTGACGCGCCAGCAGGATTTAGCAAAGTAGGCAAAGAATTTGATGATAAAATTATACAGCTACTCGAAGCACATAATACCACTGGCATTATGCAAATGGATCAAAAATTTGTAAATGAGGCAGCTGAATGTGGCTATAGGTCACTGCTTATTTTACTTGGCGCTCTTCAAAATATAGACTATACGTTCAAAAATTATGCATATGAAGCTCCTTTTGGGGTAGGATACTTGACAGGAGTCTTTGATTTTGCTTAAATAAGCCATTCTTTAGTATATAACTATGGATGGTATATCAAAAATCTTGGGTGATAAAACCCTAGACAAGCCACGAAACAAACATATTCATTCTGAAGCACATTATTGGGCTGATGTCATATCAAGTGCTTTTGGTGAACGCAAAAAATTTGGAATGTATCTTGGTGTTATCAAACGAATTGGTGTACAGCGCGCACGTCAAATTTTTGGGGAAATACAGGAATCAAATCCATCTAACCCAGGAAAGCTATTTGTATGGAAAAGCAGTCAGCGAGCAAGGGACTCTAGGCCCGAGCCTGGGAGCGACGAACAACCATCAACAAACAGCAAACAACTTACTTGATTGTTGTCAGTTGCTCGTTGATCGTTTATATTATTGTATATGTTATCAATAGTTACACTCCCAAATAAAATTCTCCGCACGCGATCAAAAGAACTTGACCCAGATATTTTGTTATCCAAAGAAATCCAAGAACTTACGAAAGAAATGATTCCTATAATGTATACAAGTGACGGTATAGGCCTTGCTGCACCACAAGTCGGAAAAAATATTAGACTCTGTATCATTGGTAAAGAAGCTACACCAGAAAAAGTTGATGACCTTGTACTTGTTAATCCGATATGGACAAAATTGAGCAGAAAAAAATTAATTGATGTAGAAGGATGTCTATCTGTGCCAAAAACATTTGGACGCGTCAGTCGTTACAAAGATATTGTGGTCAATGCGCTCGACAAATCAGGAAAGGAAATAAAGTTTGAAGCACATGATTTCTTTGCTCGTGTTATACAACATGAGGTTGATCATTTAGATGGAATTTTGTTTATTGATAAAGCAAAAGGTATTTATACGATTGATTAATTACTAATTTACGAATTTTCAAAATTGTTTGAAAATTATGAAAATTATTTTCTTCGGCACCCACGACTTCGCCACAACTATTTTGCAAGGACTCATCGACAGTCCTTTATTTGATATTGAGATTGTCATCACCCAACCCGACCGCCCAGTAGGTCGCAAACAAGAACTCCAAGCATCTCCTGTTAAATTACTTGCAGAAAAAAATAATCTCTCTATTGGCCAACCGTCATCTTTAAAAACCTATAACCTAAAACCTAAAACCTACGACCTATTTATCGTCGCCCAATATGGTCTCCTCATTCCACCCCACATTTTAAATGCGCCTCAACATGGTACTATCAACGTCCATACGTCTCTATTACCTAAATATCGTGGTGCCTCCCCTATCCAATCTGCGCTTTTGAATGGCGAACATGAGACAGGCGTTACGATTATGAAAATGGATATTGGTCTAGACACTGGCCCTATTTTGCTTCAAAAACTGCTTACTATTGATCCAGATGACACTTATACTGACTTGGATAAAAAGCTCGCTGTACTAGGCTTACAAGGGCTTGAGGAAGCTGTTCCACAGTATATTGAAGGCAAACTGAACCCAGTACCCCAAGATGATTCAAAAGCTACCACATGCAAACAACTTTCACGCGATGATGGACATATTGATTGGAATAAAACATCACAAGAAATCTATAATCAATTCCGCGCATTCACGCCATGGCCGGGTGTTTGGACATTATGGGGAGACAAACGTTTGAAATTACTTGATATCAAGCCTACACAAAAACAGATTATTCCTAGCAAAGTCATTGTAGAACATGATATACTCCGCATTGGTACCAAAGATTCTTCAATCCAAGTGTTTGAATTACAACTCGAAGGAAAACCGAAAATGGATATCAAAACATTCTTGAACGGATACAAAAATATTTCTGGCTATAATTTACGTTGAAACTATGGAGGAACGATTGTCCATGCATTCAATTTTCAAAAATTGGCAAACACTACTACTTCTGCTTATTTTTGGGGGCGTTAGACTCCTATCATTCTATATTGCCCCTCACGCCATTCTCCAAGCAATTATAGTATTTGTCCTTGTCTTCGTATTGGGGCTTACTTTTTTTAAAAATCCAAATCATGCATGGATGATCATACTCGGAGAATTGTCACTTGGTGGATCTGGACACTTGTTTGAATTTTTTGGACTCTCTATTCGCACTGTTTTGCTCATTGTATTTTCATTTCTGTGGCTTGGATATTCGCTCAGTAACCCCACTTCAGATACATTCAAAATATATATATCCCATAGACTATATTATGTTCTCTTACCCCTTACTGTAATGCTCATTATTGCGTCTGGTGTAGGTATTTTCAATGGCCATTCAACAGCAAGTGTTATACAGGATCTTATCCCTTTCGTATTTTTTGTATTACTTTTGCCAGCCTTCCATTTATTTAGAGATGAAAAAACACTACATTATTTTATCCGACTTATCATTGTATTTCTCATAGGTTCAGCTCTATTTTCTCTTTTCACTTTTGTACTTTTTGTCACCAAACAAGCGGAAATTCACGGGGTCTTCTATACATGGTTTCGTGATATCGCTATGGGCAAGATAACCTATGTAACTGATTTCTTTTATCGCATTGTATTGCCTGAACACTTGCTCATTCCGCCACTTCTTCTCATCATTTGTGCATTGCTCATGCGTAATGAAAAGCACAATCGCATGTGGAGATTTTTGTTTTTTTCTGGAACAATTGTCCTCGCACTCAATTTTTCACGCGCATACCTCCTTGGATTCATCGTAGGATTATTATTTCTCAAATACAAACACCTGCTACGACGTTGGTTCATTGTATCACTGTGGAGTATTGCAATGATGATACTCATATTTATGTCGATAAATATAGCATCAAGTATGGGCAAAAGTCTTGGCTTAGAAATCGCGGGTGTGCGTATAGGAAGCATGGTATTGCCTGAAACTGAAATCAGCACCAATACCCGAACAGTGCTTCTCTCGCCTATCTTTGCGATGATCAAAGCACATCCTATAATTGGTAGTGGTTTGGGAGCTACGCTCACATACATCAATCCATATACCTATGCTCAAATTACTACACGACATTTTGATTGGGGCTACCTCGAAATGCTCGCAGAACTTGGCCTGTTTGGTTCTCTTGCGCTTCTGTTGGTAGTTATTGTGCTCATACATGAACTCATAAAAAAAATCCGATCTATTTCGGATTATCATGACTTTTATATTGGCCTTCTCGGGGGTATCATTGCTCTCCTTATCACCAATATCACAGCTCCTGCGTTATATCATGTACTTGGAATATTTTATCTTGCATTCGTCATGGCGTTTGTTGGCAAACCAATAACTATATTTGACGAAGTGGTAACAACACTCTATAGAATATTCAACAAGTTAAAAACACAATAAAGATATTAGAATATCAAGATATTATCCCATACCAAAATATCCTAGTATCACAATATCTTGTGTTTTTTCAAAATAACCTCTCTTGCTTCAAGATATTTTTTCACGCGTGATTTTATCCATGGTAAATACGACCATGGTTTTTTGTATGTGAAACTTGGCAGCCAACTGCTCATAGTTCCTCCACCTATAACATGAAAAAGATATTCATCAATCCATATACCTTTTTTACCTTTTTCTATCATACTAAGCCATAAATCCCAATCCTGAAAACGCTTTAACGATTCGTCCCATTTAATTACATCTTTTCTACGTATAAGACTTGTGGTATGTATATAATTATTTTTTTGTAATTCCTCAACATTAAATTTTTGTCCTTTCATTTTTTTTGATAACGGCATGAGCGTAAAATTGCAATATACAAAACTCGCCTCATTATTCTTCTCAAAAACTTCAAGCATTTTTTGTAGCATATCTGGCTGCGCAACTACGTCAGCATCCCAAAAAATAACATACTCGCCTTTTACTAACTCAAGACCTTTATTACGGGCTGAAGGAGCACCTTTATTTTCTTGACGAATATATTGGATATGTTCTATTCGGTCTAAAATATTTTGATTATCTTCTTTTTGCGCATCGTATTTCTGAAATTTAAGCATATCTCGCATGGTATATTCCACAGCATGAGGTAATGAACCATCATCTACTACAATGATTTCTATGTTTTCATGCGTTTGCGCAATAACCGAAGATAACGCACTGCGAAATTTGTCAGTACGATTATATACGGGGATTATGATGCTAACTAATTTCATAACTATTTTAAATTTTCAAACTTTCTCTTACTATTTCTCTATCATCCCAAGAAATCATCTTGCCTCCTGCAATACACATCTTCTGTTCGCTCCCCTTCCCTGTGATCAAAACTAAATCTCCTGATTGAGCCATATTAATTGATTTTTGAATTGCTTCCTTTCTATCCAAAATCTCAAATAAATCCTGTTCCACTTTTTTCCCTACATTTTGAGCTCCCTGAGAGACTGACTTTATAATTTCGAGAGGATCTTCATCATAGGGATCTTCATCAGTCACTATAAAAATATCTGATTTGGTACCAACTAACTCACCAATAGGTATTCTTCGCGCCTTATCTCTTCCACCGCCAGTAGAACCACAGACATGTATAATCTTCCCTTCTACTCCAAGCATATCTACCACATCATATAATTTTCGTAATGCCACAGGTTCAAATGCGTAGTCTACTATTACTCTGAAACCTCTCGATTCTGTCTCTGGTATAAATTCAATTCTACCCGGAGCCGAATGAACTTGTGCTACAGCATGTTGCAATGTCTGCCAATCCATATCCATAGCACGCGCAATAGATACCACTGTTACCATATTTTCTGCATTGTGTTTGCCATAGAGAGGCGCATGGAAATGATATCCGTGTGTTTCAAAATGTATCCCTTCTTTGTCTACTTCTATATGTTTATCCGAAAATGTATAAGCTATTTTTTGATCAAAATTAAACTGCAAAAATTCTTGTGCATATTCATTCTCACCATTCACGATAGCAATTTTGCCATGCTCTTTTGTCTTACATTTCGATACATATTTAAAAAGATCCAACTTGGCTTGCTTATATTTTTCAAAACTCCCATGTGATTCAATATGTTCAGGATACAAATTGGTGAGTATCATCATGTCATAATTGATAAACTTATGTCGATACTGGAGACGGCCTTCAGAAGTCGTCTCGACTATAGCGACATCACATTTCTTATCACACATCTCACGCAGATATTTTTGTATCTGCATTTTACCAAGCATCGTCATTTTTTGATCATTAAGTTTTTGTTCACCCCCAATATAAAAATCTACGGTCGAAAGTGAACCGACCTTATATCCCGCGTACTCAAGAACTTGTCTCAAAAAATGTATGACACTGGACTTCCCTGTAGTCCCGGTAATACCAATGACGAGCAAATCTTCTGAAGGGTGTTTATATTTCACTGCTCCCCACCACGCCCAAAATAAATGACGCAGGTTAAGAAATTTTTTGGGAATTATGTTCTTCAAAACTGATTTAAATCTGTTCATATTTCTTTATTTCTGTTCTGGAGCAAAAAACTCAACAATTTTATCCGGGTATTTTTCTAAAAAACTTTTGACTGCATCCTTATCTTTTATATTTGTCAATATTCCCACTTGCTGCCCTTGAATTGCTGTTTTCAGTGTCTTATTAAATGCCTCAATTCCTTGTATAACTACACCACTCAGTTCGGTAAAACCAACCACCAAACCACCTTCTACTATATCTCCAGTCAACACAAAGCCTCTTCCTTCAATCTTAAAAAAATCATTAACTTTAATCTTCCCTGATTTATACAGAACGTTCTCTGTAGGAGTCGGCTGGGGTGTTTCGATGGTTGTGGTATTACCAAAAAAAAGTTTTTTGAAGAATCCCATATTATTTTGTTAAAGATAATTCATACACCACCTGCTCAATTTTCTGTACCGCACTCTTGGCTTGATCAAATTTATTACGCAAATAGCTCGTCAGATTGAATTCAATGAGTTCGCCAGTAATTTGTTGTGCCATTTCATTACACCTCTTCACCATTTCTACATTTCTACTGGTCGCAGATTTGATAGCATAACGATACAACTCTCCAGGCACGTCACAGAGTCCTGCGACATAACTTTCTCCTGAGATAGGCAGCCCTTTTATTTCTCCTATTTTCCCCGTATTCAGAAATTGATGCAACAATACTGCTTCCACATACTCTTCAAGTCCTGCTTTGTATGAACCCTCTTCTTGGACACGAGCATCTCTAGCATATTTCTTGTTCAAATCTTTAAATATTTTTTCTGCTTCTTTCAGCTTGATTCCTGCTTCTTTCATGTCATCTCTGTGCATGGCAAATATAGCGCGTTTAGAAAAATGAAGTGCATCTCCTGTCTGTTTGATTATATCACGGCGCTTGGTGGCAAAATCAAGCAAATCGTTGCCTACTTTTTTCAGATAATTCGTCTGCAAAGTCATATATATTATGTTACGTAATTATGTTTTTTAATTAAAATTATTCCTTTAACTAATTCAATAAGTATCACATTTAATAAACCAAACCCTATCATCAACATCCAGTGGTTAAACGTCAAAGGAACGGTACGCAATAATTTTTGTAAAGGTTCAAAATAAATCGAAGAAAATAAAATAAACCAACTTACGAGAAGGGCATATATCAAAAATTTATTACCAAATGGATTTATCTGCCAAATCATCTTGCGCAAACTTCGAATAGAAAAAATATAAAATAATGACCCTATGCCAACTCCTACAAACATTAATGTTCTTGCAAGTGAAATATCTTGTGTCGTTTTGAGAAAAAACAAAAATATACTAAACAGTATAACATTGGGAATCACACTCACGAGGACAATAATAAATTTCATCTTGCTATCAATAATTGATTCGTCTTTTTTACGAGGCATATCTTTCATATTTTCTTTGTCCCCTTTATCAAATCCCAGAGAAAAAGCCACAGCACCTTCTTGAACCAAATTGATCCACAAAATTTGTGCGGGCAATAATGCGAGGGGCAGACCAGCGATCAGGCTACCTGCTATCAAAATTACTTCAATCAAACTATTTGACATGAGATACAATATTACCTTCTTTATATTTTGATAGATTCCACGACCTTCTTCTACTGCAGAAACTATGGTTTCAAAATTATCATCTAGGAGGATAATATCGGAAATTTCTTTTGCTACATCAGTCCCTGACCCGACTGCCACACCAATATCAGATCCCTTGAGGGCAGGTGCATCATTGATACCATCTCCTGTCATGGCAACGACTTCTCCTCGTGCTTGTAATGCTTGCACAATGCGAATTTTATGCTTGGGATCCACACGTGCAAAAATAGAAATATGTTCTACAACACGTTGTAAATCTTCATCACCAATGTCTTCGAGTTGACGTCCATTGAAGATATTGTCGTCTTCTGATGGAATCCCCAACTGTAGACCAATCGATCGTGCTGTGCGCATATGATCCCCCGTGATCATGATAATACGAATACCGGCTCCACGCGCTTTTTCTATAGTTTCTTTTACACTTTCACGTAATGGATCTGACAATGCAATAAGTCCAACCAAAATAATATCATCAATATCCTCTACTGAGAGCTTGTCTATATGTGTATCATACCTCTTGTACGCAAGAGCGAGCACACGCAAGCCCTTACCTGTTAAAATATCTTCTTGCTTGGAAAACCATTCTTGCATATGTTTATTCATCTTTTTTGTTTCTCCATTTTCTTCATAATACATACACTTATCATACAACACCTCTGGTGCACCTTTGATATATACGAGAGATTCGTGATCAACATGATGCAATGTAGCCATAAATTTATTTACACTATCAAAAGGTATCTCTGCTATCCTACGCAATACGTTATCAAGATCATGCTTCTGAAGTCCTGCTTTCATACCTGCGTATACAAGCGCAGTATCTGTCGTATCTCCAACAAAATTCCATTTACCTTCGACTTCATGAGGATTCTCCAAAATACTATCATTACACATCACTCCGATACGAAGTGCAAACAAAATATCTCTATGTTCACCCTCGTCATCCATATGTACAACATCAAGCTCTTGTCCACTTATCTCATCATTTGCAGTTACAGCATGGGTAACTTTCATATTTCCTTCAGTCAAGGTGCCTGTCTTGTCAGTACAAATAACACTCACTGATCCAAGCGTCTCGGCAGCAAGCAATTTACGCACAAGGGCTTTCCTTTTGAGAATATGTTGCATACCTATAGCCAAAATAGCAGTCATGGAAATCACCAAACCTTCAGGTATAGCGGCGACAGCAAGAGCTACTGATATTTTGAACATTTCCAAGAGAGAATGATGTTCAGATTTGACCAAAACACCAAGCAAAAAAATCCCAAGAGACAAACAGAGCACAATAATACCTATCACCCTACCCATCTTGCCAAGTTGTCGTTGCAATGGAGTTTTTTCTTGTCTAGTTTTGTCTACTAGAGAAGCAATGGCACCTATCTCAGTATGTGCACCGGTTGCAGTAATAACTACATGCGCGCGTCCATTTATGACCGATGTCCCCTTGTATACCATATTTTTTCTGTCACTTATGACAAGATCACCAATCAATTTTTTTGTATGTTTTTCTATAGACTCAGATTCACCCGTCAATACTGATTCATTTATCTGTAAATCACTACATTCAAAAATTCTTCCGTCTGCCTGAATCTTGGTACCTGCATCAATAATCATAATATCTCCAGGAACAATATGAACACTATCTATCACAGTTTCTCTTCCTTCTCGGAGTACCACGGCTTTGTATGATACTAATTTGTTAAGTTTCTTAAGAGCTTGGTCTGCTTTGAATTCCTGTATGAAACCTATAGATACATTGACTCCTACGGTAATGAAAATAACTATCATATCCACAATCTCGCCCAAACTTCCACTAATAATTCCTGCAACTGCCAAAATTAAAATCAATGGACTTTTCCATTGTTGCAAAAAAATTTTGAGATGTGTTGTTTTTTCAGATGAGGCAGGAAGTTTATTCAGTCCATAAGTCTCAAGCCTCTTTTCGGCCTCTTTGGTGGATAAACCCCTATCTGAAACCTGTAAATCTTTCAAAACTTGTGCTATACTCTGTAAGTGGTAATTTTCCATAAACAAGCTAATTCTTGACTTTTTTATGGGATTAGTATATCATATACACCATAATTTTCAATCAAAAATCATTCGAAATTTGAAATTGAAAATTAAAAATTGCGGCAGGCTTGCCGCGTGACGACCGAAGGTCGTTTATGCGGTCCGGTAGCTCAGCTGGTAGAGCAACAGCCTTTTAAGCTGATGGTCCTGGGTTCGATCCCCAGCCGGATCACCAAACTAAAAAACACCCGACGGGTGTTTTTTAGTTTGCGTAGTCCGTGACTGGGGATCGAACAAGGGGGTGGTAGGGGGAGATATCCCCCTACATGCCGAGGAAGAATATTAGGAAATCCGAAGGTTTCCTAAAGCGCAGTCCGAATGAAATGAGGACGAGCAGTGAGATTCCCCAGCCGGATCACAAAAAGAAACATCCTCGTCAAAAGGATGTTTTTTTATGTCTATTAAAAGCTGAAATGGAGTTTGCCAACGAAATTTTGCTAATTTAGTACAAATAACGTATAATTTTACTATCCAAACTAAACTTTTATCTATGCAATATATTATAAAAAATAATCCTTTCAGCCTTAATTATTTTTAGTGTCTCTGAACTTAGTAAACGTTTTACCACGGTGGCAGCAGTTATAGCTTCCTTGCCATTGGTGTCTATTTTGGCTCTTATTTGGCTGTATCATGATACAAAAGACATCCAAAAGATAATTGGTCTATCCACGAGTATATTTTGGGCGGTTTTACCATCACTTTTATTTTTTATAATATTACCATTTTTACTTAAAACAGGAATGAAATTTGGCTGGGCCATGATTCTATCATCTTTTGTAATGTTTATTGCTTATACTATCTATATATTTATTTTATCTAAATTTGGAATTAAGCTTTAATTATTAATAAAGTTTCAAAAATATCTGTAATTCGCAATTGTAGTAATAATTCCACCACAAAAGTTTGCCACCTGTCCCGACCTTGTTCACAACTAGAGACATCCTACGCCATAGGATGTTTTCTTGTCTATACGAAGACAAAATCTGAGTTTGCCAGAACCAGACGGTGTATGGTTAGAAGTTGTTAGAATCGGGTGGCGTTCGAACTGTAAAATGGTTAACAAAAAGAGTATAATAATTAATAGACTTTTTTAAAAAATAATATGTGCTATAGCAAAGAAGTACAATTAACCACTGGTGCTACAATTTTAGCCTTTAGTTTATTTTATTATATATGGTTTTTGATGAAATATCAGACAATACAAAAAAAGTGGCTACTACCTTTTTTAAAAAATGTAATTATAGCCTTTACACTTATTGGCGGCCATCAGATATTTGAATTTTTATCTTTATTAACCCAAAATCAAATTGTTTACAAGATTGGACTAATACTTTCAATTTCATCGATGTATTTTTTTCTGCGGTCGCTAGAAGTAATTTTAAATAGAAGTCTTAGGAGTAAAATCGCCTTGTGGATCATTGGTGGCGTAGCAATGCACGCATTCTTTATTGAAATGTCATTTGAACAATTTAATTTTTACCTCAAGCATAATTCTGCTTTTGTGTGGGCTTCAGCTTGGATGTTGTTATTTATATATTTTCATGTCTGTGCATTAAAAGGTCGTAAATTACTTGAAGGTGATATTTCAAAAAAGACAATAATAACCTACTTACTTGCCACCCTTGATACTTCGTTTATTCTGAGTGTAATTTATGTATTGTGGGGGTATTTTAAATTTTCTCTGGATGTTTGTACTGCCAGTCCTTCTATTTGGTGTACATTTTATGTCGTACAGGTCTTTGTATTACCGTTTTTTTTGATAGCTGTGCCGAGATTATTGAATGCGCCTAAAGAAAAAACAATTCAAACATTAAAAGAAACTATATTATATTTTTTGGTTTCGCTTGTAATATTAATTTTGCTAATATCAACATTACCATTTTTTAAATGTTTGAGTTTAAAATTTGTTTTTCCATAAGGATTAACATTTAATCGTACTCAACCCCTTGCAACTCTGTCATCAAAGTTACTACAAAAGTTTGCCAGCTGTCCCGATAAGGTTCACAAATAAAAAATTCACCTTTATGGTGAGTTTTTTATTTTTGTGGCCGTAACTGGGGAGCGAACGAGGGAATGGTGAAACCGTAAGGTTTTACTTGCAGAAGAAAGGCTAGGAAACCCGAAGGTTCCCCCACCAGGAGGAGCGAGGCGACGACGTGAGATTTCCAACCTGCCCACAATGCTAACGCATAGCGTTTGCAGGCGAGCCGAATCACATAAAATAAACAAAAAGTTACACACCTCTTATACACCGTGGTGTTCTATTTTATCATTGACAAGTCATACATTAGATTATATACTTCAATTATTAAAGTATTAAATAATTGTTTAATAATTTATATATGATCAGTGAAAAAGAAATCCAAAAAAATCGTAAGATATTTAGTGAAACTGACAAGAGTATGGCCGCAGCATTTAAGGTACTTAGTGACATCAACCGTTATCGAATTTTTCGCATTCTTGCCCAACAACCCAAGATATCTGTGAGCAATATCGCACAAATTTTGGACATATCACTCCCCTTAGCATCACAACACATAAAAATTTTGGAACACGCAAAATTGTTGCAAAAAGAACGCGGGGGAAAAAAAGTTTTTCCCAAACTTGAATATGGTAATCCATTTGTTCAGGCTGTTGTGAAAACAATTCAAGAAGCTCTCCAACCAAAAAAATAAATAATCCCTTTAAAAAATGCACAGACTTGACACACATAAAACCATGAGGATGTGCAACTAACCACTTATCTATGGCAACAAAACCACCTACTCCACCTCTTGTTGAGGATATACGAGGTATATTCAACACGTGAATATAAACCTCACAAAAAATAATTTTATTCATATATAACAAAAATCATATGACAGACGACAAAACCACAGACAAAACAAAAAAAGATGAGGTCAAAGAAAACCTAGGGATAGGAGCAGAAATGGCAAAAAAAGATGCAGCTGCTGACAAAAAGGCTGATGAAAAAGCTGATAAATCCTAAAAATTAGGTAGGATATCTTTTATATCTTAGTTTATGAACTGATAGATGTGTCATCTCTTAGGATGGAGGTGACACACCTTATCAATTAAACCGAGTATAGAAAAATAATTCGAGTAAAATTTATTTTTAACCCAAATCATATGTTATGGACTATTGCCATCATTCTAATAATTTTATGGCTACTTGGACTCGTCACATCCTACACGCTTGGTGGCTTCATTCACATCTTACTTATAATAGCTATTATTATAGTACTTGTAAGGATAATCAGGGGTCAAAAAATGTTGTAATTAGAAACAACAATTGTCAACAAGTCTAAGTTGTAAGAACTCGTCTACTGTAATTCACCATACCATACTATGGACAAAAATCTAAAAAAAATATTAGCTGAATATAGAATCAAAAGAAACCTATATGCAGAATACTGTAATGTTGTCCATGTTTTACTTGAAAATATTCTTCATTCCGGCAATTATAAATATCATCTCAATAGTCGGGTTAAGGAGATCGATAGTTTGAAAGAAAAAATTGAATCTAAAAGACAGAGAGGCAAAATATATAAACGGTTGTCAGACATCAAAGATATTGCTGGAATTCGAGTGGTATTTTATACAGATAGTGAACGTAAACGATTCATTTATAGTTTAAAAAATGAATTTGACAAAAAAATTATTGTACAAGAAACGGAAAAAAAGACGGGGTACCGTTCCACTCATATTATTGTCAATTTTGGGAATGAAAGAATTAGATTGAGCGAATATAAAAAATTTAAAGATTTGGAATGCGAAATACAGCTTGCCTTGATACTCAACCATGCATGGGCAGAAGTAGAACATGATATATTATACAAAAACGATTTGAACTTACACAGTCTAAATGAAAAAAAATATTCTCTACTGAAACAAAGGATGCAAAAAGTAATGGACAACTATATAAAAAATGCTTCAAACGAATTAGAAAAAATTGTGAAGTATGTAAGACGACTAAAAAAATAAAAGTAACGGTAATTCGCTCAAAATCCACAAAACAAATACCACCCAATGGCGGTATTTTTTATTTGAAAATTTATTATTGCTCTAGACTAGCACAAACTATATTATAATAATTTTGTATGCTAGATAGAGGCTAGTTTATAATAACACTTTATGATTGCAACTTGTCCGCCATAGCTTTGGTGAAGGTTAGATAAACCTCACAAGATAAATTTTTTATTCTTGTCCGCCTTTAAACTCACCCACAATAGCTTCGAGTATATCGTGAAAACTAATAATACCTGCAACTTTACCTGTTGTGTTGTCAGTAATAAGAACAATACTGATTGATGACCTTTTAAGACGTTCTATAGCGACAAGCGATGGCACATCCGCGTGAATACGCATAACTGGCTGTACCAAAGATTTTAAATCAATGTTTTCCAAACCATTGTCAAACAAATGACTTAATACATCTTTGGTTTCAATCGCCCCAATATTATTGTCTATATTTCCATCACAGACAGGAAAAACAGATCTATCACTGCCTGTAATTTTCTTTCTCACCACATCAATCGGATCATGTATGTCTAGCCATACCACATCATTGCCTGGTGTCATGAAATGTTTTATGGGACGATTTCCTAAATGGAATATACTTTCAACCATTTTTTGTTCTGACCGTTCAAATACACCACTTTCCGCGCCTTCGGCTATGAGAAGTTTTATTTCTTCTTCAGTAACTACCTGCTCAGAAGTAGGAGCAATACGAAATAATTTGAGTAATCCGTCAGTTGACAAGCTAAGCAATTTTACTAAAGGACGAAAAATTTTCATTACTATTTTTATGGTGCCGGCAACTTTCAAAGACCTTTTTTCTGGATTCGACAATGCCATCTGTTTTGGCACTAATTCACCAATTACCAATGACAAGTATGTAATTATAATGACAACAATAGTTACGCTGACCGCGCCACTGTACGCGGAAACAAAAGAAAATTGCATTAAATATACTTCTAAATGCTCGGCAACTGTCGCCCCACCAAACGCACCTGCCAAAATACCAATTGTTGTAATCCCTATTTGTATAGCAGAAAGCATTTCTGAAGATTTGCGCGTCAAAAATAAAGCATTTTGAGCTTTTATGTTTCCTTGTTTTGAGAGGTGTCTAAGACGGCTTTTTTTGACACTTAACAGTGCTATTTCCGATAACGAAAAATAACCATTTAAAATGATTAGGACGACTATTAAAATTATTTCAATTAATATATTTGACATAAAAAATTACTTTTCATTCTTTAATTTGAGGCACAATTTAAAATTTAAAAACATGGTAAAAGTATACCATGTTTTTATTTCCATAGATACCAGGCAAACCACTAGTTGGTGGCTCGCCCAGTACCGTACGGTACTGGGCTCGGGGACAGGGATTTGAACCCCGATACTCAGGACCAAAACCTGATGTCCTACCATTAGACGATCCCCGAATATAGCGATAATATAATACAAAAATTATGTTTTTTTGTCAATATTTATCTGTATATAAAACCTCCGCAAGGGAGGTTATTGATACTATTATCATCATAATGAATTACGTCCTCAAATATCTCCTCATAGCCAGTCCACTGGAAATAATAGTAAGTAAAAATACTGCACCAAATTCTATACCCAAAATAGTCATGATATGACCATAGAAATAATTGGTCAGTAATGAAGGGTCTCCAAAGATAACGCCTATATAGGGATCAATAAATGACAAAGCGACATGTACCAAACCATACGTCAAGGCGACACTTATGATCGTAAACAACAATGACTCAATAAAGTAAGGACCTCGAATAAACCAATTGGTAGCGCCAACGAGACGCTTGATACCTATCTCTGCACGTTGAGTATATATAGCGACGCGTATAGTATTGAAAATAATAACAAATGCAATAATCGCGAATAAGCCCGTCAAAAAATAAGTAAAACGCTCCACCTGAGTAGTAATAGCATGAATTCTTTCAATAGCTGTCTGAGTGTCTCCAAATGTCTTTGCTTCTATAATATTTTCATATTCAGGCACGCTCAATGCGTCTATAATCTTCTCATAGTCTCTCGGCTCACGCGTTTTCACGACCAGTGTAGGACCAAGAGGATTCTCATCCAACTCACTCAGAGACGCAATGATTTCTTCATTGTCAGCATAATGCGTCTTGAAGCTCTCAAGGACTTGCTCTTTAGTCAAAAATGTCTCTTGTGTAACTTCTGGAAAGGAATGTATATAATCTCGCACTTCTTTAATTTCTTCATCGCTCGACTCTGGATGAAAATAAATACTTACATCAATCTGCTCTTTCACTGTCTGTATAGATTCCTGTGTCAATACGCGAACGACGATGAGCGTATTGATGGACAACAACATGAGAATCAAAATAAGTAATGTCATAAACGACAAACTCATATTGCGCACAATATCTTGGAGAGAAAATTTTACAATACGAAACAACGAAGAAATCATATTCTGTATTTTCCTTTATGTTCGTCAGAGACGACACGCCCATCGTGAAGCGTCACTACACGACGTTTGAGATGATTTACTACTTCCCTATTGTGTGTAACCAATAATATAGTAGTGCCAAATTCATTTATTTTTTTAAGTATTTCTATAATCTCTTGAGTATTGATAGAATCAAGATTCCCGGTAGGCTCGTCTGCTACCAAAATTTTTGGTCTATGGACAAGAGAGCGAGCAATAGCAACACGTTGTTGTTCTCCACCAGAAAGTTGATGTGGATATCTTTCATTTTTGTGAGATAAGCCCACAATATCCAACACACGCGGCACAACTTGTCTAATACGTGCTCTTGATTCACCAGCTACTTCCAAAGCAAACGATACATTTTCTTCTACTGTTTTCTTGGCCAATAATTTAAAATCCTGAAAAATAACTCCTATCTGGCGACGGAGCAATGGAATATCGTGAGATTTGATACTGGAAATATTCCATCCACCAACCTCAACAACACCCGATGTCGGGTGCTCTTCTGCAATAAGTAACTTCACCATTGTTGTCTTGCCAGTGCCACTTTGGCCAACAACAGAGACAAACTCACCTGCTTCGATGTGAAGGTTGACTTCTTTCAACCCTACGCTATCACGCGTATATTGTTTTGAAACATTTTTGAGGACAATCATAATATCAACAGTATATCATAAAATGAAAAAACAGGATACAATATCCTGTCAATAAATTCGAGCCATCTGCGAGGATCCGTCCATCCAAGGTGGATCCGCCTTTGGTGGAAACCCATATATGATCTACGCGTGGAGTTTATCCCGACTTTATGTCGGAAAATGCATCGCATCAGAGCCCCCTACCAGAATCGAACTGATGTATGTGGTTTACGATACCACCGTTCTGCCACTGAACTAAAGGGGCACACAATAAATTAACATAAAATGGCCGCGTTGGCCACTATTCTATCTCATAACGAGGAAGAATGTCAATCGCCGGCTCTTCATACGGATGAGTTCTTCGTAATGCCTCAATAGCGCCCTGAAGTTTATCTTTGTGGCAAATACATTCAATGCATATCTCATCTACTTCTTCGTGTTTGCCAACATCCCCAATGGCAGGGTGAGCACCCTCCAAAGGCCTAAATTTTCCTTTTACAGGGTATGAGTATGAACAATGGTCATAATTCCCTAATCTCCCAGCCCCAGCTTCCCCCAGCGCATGGCGTACGCGTTCAAAAGCTTCATAAGGTACAGTAACTTTTATTTTTACAAATTGAGAGTCTTTGAGCATAGAGCGGGTAACGGGAATCGAACCCGTGGCTTATCCTTGGGAAGGATACATATTACCATTATACTATACCCGCATAAAATTTCCTCAGTATGCACTAAGGAAATTTTATTACTTATAATTATTTGTCCTGATTCTGTTCTTGGGTATCTCCAGACTCTAGGGCTTGTTGTTGCGCAAAAAATTCTTCAAACGGATTGTGTATACCTTCAGCGACTTGTATATTTGATTTGCTCAATTGTCCATTCATATAATCGCGAAATAAGTCTGCTCCTGTTGTACCAACCGGAAACAAAATATGACGAGCCTTCACTTCTTCCTCTTCAACGCCTGTCTCTTCATTTGCTGTCATGCGTTTGTCGTCCACTCGTATAATATGATACCCAAATTCAGTTTTTACTAATTCTGAATTCAATTCACCTTTTTCGAGAGCAAAAGCGACCTCCTCAAATTCAGGAATCATGACTCCCTTGCCAAACCAACCCAAATCTCCACCTTGGTCTTTGGTACCGTCAGAACCATATTGTTTCGCAAGCGCTTCAAAATCTCCGCCATTCTTGATTTGTTCAAGTACACTCTGCGCTTGTGCCTTTGTTGTCTCATCATCAGGCTCATGAGCAGCAGCATAGGTTTCAGATAATTTCTTCTCAAGCTCAGTAGGGCGCACAATAGTATTGACAAATGTATCAAACGACCAACCATACCTATTTTTTATTTCTTCTTCTGCTTTCTCCCTATTTTCAAAATTAGGTAAAATCTGTTCATCGACTACTTTGTCTACTTCTTCCTGGCTCAATGTCACATCCATCTCCTTTGCAGAATCTGCTACCAATTTATTTATAATCAGACGACTCAATACATAGTCTGACATCTCTTCATCTGTAGGACGAGGCAGACTTTCTGTATCAGTATCATAAAAATGTTGCATAGCTTGCACATTATCTATGAAATCAGTATAGAGAACACTTTCTCCATTTACTTTTGCTATGGGCAAATGAAAGACTTGTGCAATCTTCATAACAACAGGTGTCTGGGATTGACTCTTCACACCGCGTACTCCGACAAAATAAAGAGCACCAACACCAACGATTAATGCAACAACCAGTCCAAGCAACAACATAGTACCTGCGTTGCGTGAAGATGGGGTCTTCTTTTCACCCTGGTCTTGCACCTCTTCTATAGGTTTATTTTCGTTTTCCATAAAAATAAAATGTTTAATGCTCCTCTTCGAGGGGCTGTTTGTGAATAAAATAATAGAACCATTTTACCGGATTTGGCATATTTTGTCCATCTTCTATGGCAACCTCTCCCACACTATCTTGTATAGCGCTGTTATCCTGTGTATCTTGAAGAAAAATTACATGCTCCCCAGGAGCTTGCATATTGAGCTCTGTGCGGGCAGCATCCTCTACATAGGTATTGCTCGTCACATACTTCAAAATTTCTACTGACTCTAGCTTTCTTTTTTCAAGTCTTGAAAGTTCGTCTTCAAGCTGTCGTATTTCTCTTTTGACTTTGTAATCCTGGTAATAAGCGCGTGCAAATCCAAAAGCAAATACTGTCATGACAGCAAGTGCAATAATTAAAAAAGTGCGCGATGCAAAAAATCGCCTCACGGATGATTGTTGGTCGTGCTTCATGACATTAGTATATCACAAAAATAATATTTGACATATCTTCTATTTGTCTATAGTATTGATATGGCAAATATCTTCGGAGGGTTTCATGAAAGGGTGGTTTGTCTACCACCTCAGGTTCCGGGTAAGGTGTTGCGGTTGTGGTGCGTGCCACGAAATCTCAACCGAGATCAGGTCAAACGACCCCATCTCGGTCAGGGAATTCATGGACAGGCACACCCTCGAGTGGACCGGTATCCTCGGGGGAACGCACGATCATCGCCAAATTCACGTCTACCACCTCAGCGAGGAGATCGCGTGATTCGGCAAACACAAACCCGGAAACGGAGTGAGCATCGTACTCCGCCGTCTTCCAAACGATGCCACTCCAATATAAAAACCACCCTGAATATACGGGGTGGATTTTTTATAATTCCTAGCGAGCCCACAGGCGCAAGTTTACTTGCATCTAGGGCGAGCGACGGAATTTCAAGCGCCGTGACAGTGCTTATATTTAACTACTTCTCAATATTCAATTTTTCAATTCTCTTGTCTAATACTTTCTGAACACGCCTCAAATCTGATAATTCGAGTTCGTATAATTTATCAATAACCACTTCTGCGACATCCCCACTAAAATCATGTGAGTATTTTGATATATAGCGTTCACGCATTTCATTGATCTGTTGTTGGAGCTGGAGAGGACGTTTTATGTATGGAACAATAATTTTTATTTTGCCATTCCCTGTCTGTATATGCACATCCCCATATCGAAATATAGTTCCGCATATTCCACTCACCTTCCCTGATACATCCTCTATCTGGTCATACGGAATTTCAGATACAACCCGATGAAAAAAACCCTGTTGTTCTATATCTATGAGCCGATGGGTCGTGATAAAAAAGACATTTTTCTTCCACAGCATATATGTACGTAGCATAACAAAAAAACCAAAAAAAACTAACAACCCAAATAAACTCTGGCCCCACCACGCATGTTGAAATAGCCAAAACATAAAAAAAGCAGCCAAAAATAACAACAATATACCTCCTATCCATGACCATATAGTAGTCAGTCCATATTGTCGTACTTCATCTACGATTCGCTCGTGCTCTTTAAGTTGGATATCTTTCATATACATTATTGTTGAAAATTGATATTACCAATCCACGGCTCTAGCTTTTGCAATTGATGATCCCACCTAAAGTCAGACTCGATACGCGCTCGTGCCTGTTGCCCTAGTTGAGAGGCATAATCTCCATTGTGCAACAATGCGACTATAGAATCACTCATAGCCATAGCTTGTTGCCTTATATCTATAATAACACCTGTCTGCGTGTGCACTACTGCCTCCTCTACGCCGCCACTCTTGCCTGCCACAACAGGCAACCCAGCTGCCGCTGCTTCCAAAAATACTAATCCAAGACCTTCTTCTCTACCTTCATCAGGATGGGTAAATAAAACAAACAAGTCTGCCAAGTAATAATACGTTTTTAGATCTTGATGGGGTACTTCTCCGATATAGCGGACAACATTTTGTAAACTATGTTTTTGTATATCATCCAAAATTTCCTTTCGTTTGGGGCCATCTCCTATAATCACCCACACAGCATGGGGCTCACTCTTCAATATGGCAGGCAAAGCACGTACCAAATGAGGGAATCCCTTGCCTTCATCCATACGCGACACGGTGAGCATTACTTTTTTGCCCTCAAGCGCGAGCATACGACGCAAACTATCTACTTTTTCTGACAGTGGGGGTATGAGTAAATCTTTGTCCGGACATGGATATGAAACCGTTGATTTGTTCTCAAATTCAGGAAGTACACGAAGAAAATGTCGTCTCAACGACTCACTATTGAAAATAATCTGTTCAGCTAGAGTGACAACTTTTTTCATCATGTTCGTCTTCCATGCATTGCGTGTGCCCATGAGTATGTCAGTACCATGAGAAACAATAATATAAGGAACTTTGAACATTTTTTTGATAAACCATCCGGCATAGCCAATAGGTAATACATGATTAATCAGAATTATTTCAATCCCCTCTTGCTTTACAATTTTGCGTATTTGAAAAATAACTTTTATCCAGCGAGGCCAAATAAATTTGGGAAATAATTGATTTTTGCGAATCACTTTGTATTTCACTTGTTCATCCCACTCCTTATCCCCTTTCATTTTTGGAGCAAGAACCACTACTTTTTCTGTATCAAGAGCTTGAGCCATTTGATGCACATACGTCGCAATACCACCTATTTGGGGCGGATATTCAAGTGTGGTGATAAGAATTTTTTTCATATGTATTACTTTCTAATAAGGTATAACATTTCTTTGATTTGAGTACTTTTCACTGCCCGTACAATAAATAGCATACCCATATATGACACAACGCCTGCCAAGATAGCAGGTATAAGGCCTATGTACATATTAGTATACCACACTATAGCACCCATGATTGTCACAGAGAATCCAAGACGTACGATTGTTGATAATAAAAAATTGAAATTAAATGCGATGATTTTTGGAACAATAAACAAACTCATACTCATAAGCCCTACATTACCCAAAACGGCTGCAAAAGCAGCTCCTGTGGCTCCATAACGAGGTATAAGGACAATATTGAGTACTATATTTACTACCATGACGATCCCGACAAGCACAGTTTGAGTGACTTGTTTGTTACAAGCGTTGAGCAAAGCACCTATATGAAAATTGAGATATCCAAATACCATGCCGATCATCAAAATCTCTAGGGGTACAATAGAATTGATATATTCATGGGTAAACAAAAATAATACAAGATCTCGTGATAAAAGAGATATACCTACCGCAAGCGGCAATGACACTAGTAACAAATATTTTATACCTTGATGAAACACGTAATGTAATTTTTCTTTGTCATGTATAAAATATTCACTAAAACGTGGATACAATGCTGCGACAAGCGCCATGGGTATGAATTGAAAGGCATAGGTAATTTTGTAAGGAATACTGTACCACCCTACGACAGTGTCCCCTGCCAATTTTGACAACAAAATAGAATCTATGTACGAGTAGACTCTGCCAAAAATACCTGCAAGTGCAAAGGGAATAACAATAGGAACAATGTATTTCAAAACAGCTTTGTCATACTGTAAGCGGACGCGAATATGATAGACATGATGCACAATAATATACGCAAAAAGCACATTCAATGCGCTCGAAGCAAAGAAGGCAACCATGAGATATACAAGAGGTAATTTCATCCACAAAAACAATGACCCAAGTATACATGTCACGAGTTGACTCCCCACAATACCTATAGCCTCATACTTCAGATTACCCAAGGCGCGCAATGTACCATACATAGATAGATGAAACGAATCAAGGAGCATGGTAATACCGGAAATATATACGAGATACCGTGTCTCAGATGAATAACCCATGACATTAATGACTATGATAGCAACTATGTATGTGATGATGCCCAAAAGAAATTTTGCAAACAAGATAGTAGAAAAATAATCTTGAATTTTTTCTTTTATTTTAGCCCCCTCACGCACCAATACATTGGTAAGTCCCAAGTCAACAAAGACAACAAATATAGTCGTAAAAGACAACGCAAAAAAATATTTTCCCGTATCTTCAGCACCGATGTTTCGCGCGATAATTGCAAAATATCCAAAAGAAATCACCTTTTGCAATATAGAAGCGACAGTCATAAACGCTGTATTTTTGGCTACAGAACTCGACATATGGCTATATTTTACTTGAAACAAGAGAAAAAGTAAATGAAAAAGTAAAAAAACGACAATCAGTGACAATGACTTATATGCTCAAATACTTAGAATTACTAAAAACACTCCTGATTTAGGAGTGTTGAAGTGCTTGAGTGCTAAAATGCTTGAGTGACAATTAACGTTTTCTCCATTGATGTGCACGACGAGCTTTGTGCAAACCTGGTTTTTTACGTTCTTTTGCTCGTGGATCACGTGTCATGAATCCTTCTGCTTTGAGTACTGGTTTGAGTTCACTATTCCATTCTACAAGTGCACGCGCGATACCATGTCTGACTGCATGTGCTTGGCCGACTGGACCACCGCCAACGACCTTAACTGATATATCCATTTCCTTTTCTTTTGCTGTCACAACAAGAGGAGCTACGACGGCATCTTGCAAAAGTTTTGTAGGAAAATACACTTTGTAATCCTTACCATTTACGGTAATAGTTCCTTTGCCAGGAGTGATACGCACGCGAGCCGAAGCTGTCTTTCGTCGTCCAACAGCTCGTGCCATTTTGTCATCTGATTTCTGAACCATAGGTATATATGTATTAAATTATGCGTTAATAGTAAGGCGTTTCATCATTCCATCGCGCATTTTATTTTTTGGAAGCATACGATATACTGCTCGTTTCATGACATCAGTTGGATCTTCACTAAAGACTTTACCCATTGGTACTCTCTTCAAACCGCCTGGATACATAGTGTGGCTATAATAATCCTTTTGAGCCAATTTCTTACCAGTAAAGATAACTTTTGAAGCATTATGTATCACAACAGAATCTCCACGATCAATATGGCGCTCAAATGTTGGCTTATGTTTGCCCATAAGAATGGTGGCAACCTCGGTTGCGATACGACCAACAGATTTGCCTGTTGCATCAATTTCAATTTTTTCTCGTTTATATTCTTCCATAAATATCTATTAAAATCTGTAAAATTATACAAATTCAATTTTTACCTTTTCACCACCATCACTTGACCTAGTTCCAATCTTGGTAATACGTGTATAGCCACCTCGACGCTCTGCATAACGGGGTGCCAAATCATCCACAAGTTTCTTGACTGCTTTACCTGTATACAAAACGCTCATGATACCTTCACGATCAACGGGACGACCCTTTTTTGCTTTGGTCACGAGTGGTTCGACAACACTACGCAATGCTTTTGCTTTTGCTTTGGTAGTGACGATAGCGCCATGCAATATCAAACTTTCTGCGAGATTTCGAAGCAATGCTTGTCGTGGAGCGCGTGTCCTTCCTAATTTTACTGTCTTTTTTTGGTGTCTCATATACTAAATTATGCTTCTTGGTCTGCAGTATCAGCCTTTTTTGCTCCCTTTTTTGCAGGAACAGATGCTGCAGTATCAAGAATCAAACTATAATGATCCATAAGGATCTTGGTAGCACGCTCAGTTGCCACTTTTGGTGTGATAGTACCGTTTGTCTCAATACGTATAGTGAGTTGTTCGTAATCTGTGACATCTCCCACACGTGTATTCTCCACACGATATCCAACATCCTTGATAGGTGAATAAAAAGAATCTACTAATACTGTGCCGAGGTCTAAATTTTTACCGTCTTTCTCAGATGCAGGCACATAACCGAGTCCTCTACCAATAGTCACTTCCATGGTGAAAGACTTATCACTGGTGAGTGTTGCTATTTTCAAATCTGTATTTATAATTTCGATATCTGCATTTTTTTCAAAATCTGCAGCTGTCACAGCTCCTTTGCCTTTTTTGGTGAGTGTGAGGACAATAGGAGTATCACTATGTGAAATAACAGCCAATTGTTTGAGATTCATTACAATTTCGACTACATCCTCGAGCACACCCTCAACAGCAGAAAATTCATGTTGAACACCTTCTATCTTTATTGCTTCTGCAGCAGCTCCCTCAATAGAGGAGAGAAGTACACGTCGTAAAGAGTTACCAATCGTCGTGCCATATCCTTGATGACATGGGGTGATTACTAATTCACCAACATTTGGGTTGTCTGTATCTCTGAATTCGATAGATGATGGTAATAAAATGTAATCCATATATATAAATTTATAGAGATTATCTCACGGAGAGATATCCCTCCTAATTAACGTGTTGAGTAATACTCAATGATGAGTTTTACATCAAACGTTCTCTCTAAATCTTTATCTTGTGGTTTACTCAAAACTTTGCCAGATTTTGCCGCTGCATCTACTGACAACCATGAAGGCAAATCTTGCTTTTGTAAACGCTCTTCAACCCCTTCGAACAATCGTTTCTTGGTCTTATTTTGTTTGAGGGCAACAATATCTCCCACCTGTACGATGTGTGATGGAATATTCATTTTTTTGCCATTGAGTGAAAAAAGACTGTGACTCACCATCTGACGTGCCTGTGCACGAGTCACGGCAAAACCAAGTTTGTACACAACATTGTCCATACGCATTTCAAGGATTTGTTGCAACATGACACCAGAATCTCCCGTAACAGCAGTAGCGCGTTCTATATAACGACGAAGTTGACCCTCACGGATATTATATACAAATTTTGCTTTTTGTTTTTCAAGCAATTGTTTACCATATGAAGATGTAGCACCCCCACGTTTGTTTGGACCATGAACGCCAGGAGCCTGATTGAGACGACGAGCAACCTTTGGTGCATTTGTTTTCAAACCAAGGTTTGTGCGGAAACGTCGTGCGATCTTATTTTTTGGACCAATATATCTACCCATAGTTTTTCTCTAAAATCGAAAATTAATATTATACTCTTCGTCTTTTTGGTGGACGACATCCATTGTGTGGAATAGGTGTAGTGTCTTTTACAGACAAAACATTTATACCATTGGTGTTGAATGCTCGAATAGCTCCTTCACGACCACCACCAATGCCCCGAACAAATACATTCACTTCTTTGAGACCATAAGGTTTCACTGCTTCGGCGACAGCTTTTACTACCATACTTGCTGCATATGGTGTTGATTTCTTTGGACCCTTGAATCCTGCTTTGCCAGCAGAACCCCAACCCAAAACATCACCATTTTGATCAGTAACTGTAATAATTGTGTTATTGAATGTTGCTTGAACGTATGCTCTACCATGAGATACTGATCGCAAATTTTGTTTCTTTTTTGATACTTTTTTAACGTTGTTAGCCATATAGTAACAATGATTTCACAGATTAATTTAGGTTTTTTGAGCTATTGGTTTTTTACCACTTACCGCAAGATTACGCTTGTTTCCACGCAACGTACGATTATTTGTCTTGGTGCGCTGTCCGTGACAAGGCAATCTCTTGGCATGGCGTGAACCTCGATATGATTTTATATCTTTCAAACGTTTAATATTTGAAGCTACTTCACGTCTCAAATCACCCTCTGTGGTAAGACCTTTTTCTACAAGATTACGAATTTTGTCCTCTTGTTCTTGGGTAAGGTCTTTCACACGTGTACTCTCTGACACCTGAGCTTGAGCCAAAATTCTCTTGGAAGTGGTAGGCCCGATACCATACACATAGGTCAAAGCAATGACGGATCTTTTTTCTTTTGGAATAGTTACACCTGCTACACGCATATGTTAATGTATATTAAATACCTTAATTACGCAGCTTTAGTTCGCTGCTTACTTCCTTGGCGTTGTTTATGTCGTGGATTCTTGCAAATGACATAACGCACACACCGACGGACGACTATCTTGCAATCTTTGCATCTCTTCTCTATTGAAGGTTGTACTTTCATAATATTTAAATAAAAAATCACCAACTACTGCCGCGATATCTTAGCTCCACCTACGAGGGTAGAGCTCCACCGCACTAGTTGAGATCTTTTTAAACAATTTAGAAACGAAACGTGATACGTCCTTTGGAAAGATCATAAGGCGTCAATTCTACGCGTACTTCATCTCCAACACTTAAGCGAATATTGTGTACTCGCAATTTGCCGGCCAGATGAGCAATGACCTCATGTTCGTTTTCCAATATGATTCGAAATTTTGCCCCTGGCAATAGTTCTTCAACTCTGCCACGGACTTCAATCACGTCATTATTCTTTCCCATGATTTTATGTAATTAGCGACACTATTTTAGCCTAAAATAAAAATAATGTCAAGGATTAAACGTGGATAAGGTTACTATATCAAAATTTTGCTTATTTTACCATAGTTCACTCAGAGCACCCTACGGTGCTGGGTTCATAACCAAAAGCCAATAAATTCCACAGCTATTGGCTATAAACCTTATACACCCAGTATTTATACAGAAAAAAATTCCAACTTACCATGACTGCAATTGCCCCGAGTCTAACAAGCCGGTAATCAAAATTCCATTGTCCGTTGAACAACCACATCGCCGCGACCGAAAATAAATAATTAAATCCAGCCAAGGTCAAAAACTTTGCCAACTGCTTATGTGGCATTTCCTTATTTTTGAATGACCAATACTTATTCAAACAAAAATTATACGTAAGTAAAAGAACTTGATTGACTACGACGGCAAAGACTGGCGTCCAGCCAAATTTTTCTTTAAACAGCACAAGTGTCCCCATGTCAAGAAAGAGACCAGAAAAACCTACAACAAAATATTTTGCAAATTGATGACGAAGTGACCACATGTATACAAAGCTTTTATGTGCCATACACATGTTATATACCAGGTATGCGTGCCCCACAGTCATCACTCATCACGCTATAATATTCATCAAATATCTCTGTGTCACTCAGAGGTCCTGATTCTCCTGTTTGCTCCAACGTAAGAAGTGATGTGGTATTATCAAATGTTGCCCTATAAAAAACTTTGTATGTCACGACTGATCCAAATCTTTCGTCAATACGTTGTTGCAAAACAGATAACTCAAGAGATTCATTTACAAGAGCTATGTCCAATAACTCATACACATTGAGGCTTATATCATAGCTAAAAGATTCTCCTGAATATGGAGAGTGAGCTACCACATATATATACAAACCATTCATAGCAGGATCACCACCGGGGAGAGATGAAACAACGGTATAATTTGTATACAGAGTATCAAACGCATGATCTACGTCACATGCATTGTAGATATGGACAAGAGGTATAGATAAATCCTGTGGTGCGAATACTCCTATTTCAATAGGGTCTGTATTACTTTGAGATAAGACATTTGATGATTCATCAGATACAAATTCCTCAACAGGTCTATTGTCATTTCCAAACCAATCTTGGGGACGTGCCAAACCAAATACTACCCACACTCCTGCTAAAACACAAAACAACAAAATACCTACGACAACAGAACGTATGCGTGCAGGTGTCATAGGGTCGAGATTATTTTGTTGTGTGGGAGATGATTGCTGCGAAGGTCTTTGAGGAGTGTAATTCATAAAAAAAATTATTCTAATATTGCTTTAATTCTTCTAACTCCCGCGCTACTTGCCTCTTCTTTTTGAATTTTGAAATGACCCAGAAGTCCAGTGTGTTCCACATGTGGGCCACCACAGATTTCCTTGCTAAAGGTAAGTGATGATGCATCGGCAAGAGGTTTTTGAGATGGATTACCAATTGAATAGACTTTTACCTTTTCACCATATCTATCTCCAAATAAACCTATGGCTCCACTTTCTTTTGCTTCGTCAACAGACATCTCAGAAAAACTCACAGGATAATCTTTTTGAATTGCAGAATTTACTAAATCCTCGACTTGTTTCTTTTGTTCATCAGTCATTTTGTCTGGATGCGAAAAGTCAAAACGTAGACGCTCTGCGGTGATATTACTTCCTTTTTGTCCGACATGATCACCCAAAACTTTGCGAAGCGCAGCATGAAGTAAATGGGTCGCAGTATGATACTTAGTAGACATCTCAGAAGTATCTGCCAAACCGCCTTTGAATTTTTGTTCTGCTCCAGCCCGAGAAAGTTCTTGATGTTTTCCAAATGCTTCATCAAATCCCTTTTTATCAATAGTAAGTCCTTGCTCATGAGCGAGTTCTTCCGTCATTTCATATGGAAAACCATATGTATCATATAATTTAAAAGCCTGTTTGCCAGAAATTTCTGCAATTTTATTTCCTGTCTTTTCTTCTGCCATTGCGAATCCTTGCAATAATTTCTCAAATTCTTTAATTCCCGACTCTAGTGTACTACGAAACTTTGTTTCTTCGGACTTTAATTCATTTAATATAAAATCATGTTTAGTAACTAAATCACTATACACATCTTTGTATGTATCAATATAGCCTTGTGCAACTTCTGACAGAAACAAATCTTTGATTCCAAGATCATTGCCATAGCGCACAGCACGACGAATCAGCCGGCGAGTAAAATATCCTTGGTCCTTGTTTAATGGCACAGCTCCATCTGCAATAAGAAATGTAGCTGCACGAATATGATCCAAAATAACACGAAACGCGTAGGTTTCCTTTTCCACATCACCATATTTCTTTCCCGTCATGCGTTCAAGAATACGACATGTGTTTGAAAAAAGATCTATGTTGAAAATATCAGGAGTATCTTGCAAAGCCATTGCCATACGTTCAAGTCCTCCACCAAAGTCAACATTTTGTTGTTGTAGTTCTTCAAACCCATGATCTGTCTTTTTGAATGCCATAAAAACATTATTGCCTATTTCAATAAACCGACCACAATCACAATTGACGTGACATGGTTGATCTGCCCACACTGACTTCTCATGCAATTTCAAATCTTCACCAAAATCCCAGAACATCTCACTGTCAGGACCTCCTGGTTCACCTACCGGCATGTTGTGTGGAACCCCCGCACGACTCCACCAATTTTTTTTCGCATCATAATAAAAAATTCTTCCACCTTGCATACCATCACGCTCAGGAAAATCTACAATATCAGCAGTAATACCTTTTGATTCAAATAACGTTTTCCACAATTCTGCGCTTGTCTTATCTTTTGACACATTACTTTCTTCATCACCACGAAAACACGTAATATACAATCTATGTGGATCAAGCCCTACAACATCCGTAAGAAAAGTCCACATCCATTGAATTTGTTCTTCTTTAAAATAGCTACCAAGTGACCAGTTTCCCAGCATTTCAAAAAAGGTTGTATGACGACTGTCCCCCACTTCATCCATATCTACCGCTCGAAAACATTTTTGTGAATCAGTAATTTTGTCTCCCATCGGATGTTTCTCGCCAAGTAAATAAGGCACCATTGGTTGCATACCCGAACCGGTAAACAGCGTCGTAGGATCATTCTCCGGTATGAGCAATGCTGAAGAAATAACGACATGCCCTTTTGATGCAAAAAAGTCTAAATATTTTTTTCTCAGCTCGTATGAGGTAATCATAACTTATAAATTCTTTAATGTATGAACGCCGAAATTAAATTCTTTCCATGATTCATGTATCTGCGAAAAACTCATATATTTTTTACCAGAGACACGCCTGTGTAAATGCGTAAACTTATTGCCAAGATATATTTCTGAAAAATTGTCCTTAGTATAATGTAAATCATTGTTTGTACCTTTATACACGTACCCTGCATCAAATGCGCGTTTGATCTCTGGAACAGCATCAATAGATAAATAGAAAACAAGGTATCCCATATCAAGCTCTTTACCTCCATTCAAATATCGATCAACATTCTCTCGTGCTATCATACGATCCACATTGATAGATGATACAATACCCATCGCGACAACACCACACAGCATGCTGGTATAAAAAAAATATCGAAATTTCCAATCAATACCAACACTTACGGCTGACAAGGCCAAAATAACCATACAAAAATAAATAAACCACTCTACATACAAACGTAATACTGTATATCCAAACACATCTTGATATATATTCATACGTTTAAGCGCAGACATAGCTATGACTCCTACCTGCACGATGAGCAAAATTTTGAGCAATTTCAATACCAGTGTACTACCGTGGAATACAGCACTACGATAGAAAAAAATAAGCATCACTGCAGCTAGGCCAATAACCCATGCGAGTTGAAAAAATCCACTGCGCGCGTATTCGGCAAACACAATGCCATGTTCTACAACAAAATCATGAGATCCAAATAGATAATTGAGCTGAATAAATACGAATGTCAAAAATAATATATTGACTAACGCGAGTACAATAGTCGTAATGGTATTATCTATCTTGAATGCTGAAAGCTTTTTGTCCCCGAGAGTATATGATGGGTCTATCACAACATACAAAAGACTACCCAAAAATATAGTAATCATAACTGATCTCACCACACGCCAGACTGTAGTCTCTTGTATAGTAAAATCAAACATATGCTGTGCCCATTCAGCAAACACCGCGTCGGCTTTCACAAACAAAGAACCAAAAATAATCAAAATAGGAATGGAAATGGCAATACCTATAGCTATCTTTTTATATAATTCACTACGTTTTTCTTTTTTTGAAGAAAAAAGATCTCGATACATGGCTCCCCATTTCATGAATGGTAAATCAATACTTCTCAAAATAGGTATATGAGAAAAAGAAAAAAGATACTTGGATGGATTCTTGAGTGTCAAAAGAATAGAAAAAATAAATAATAATACAGCAACAAACAACATAACCCAGTTACGCACGAAATTATTGTTGTACAATACGACATCCAAAGAAAAAACAAGTATAGGAATAAGTAAATACAATGCTTTTGGTTGATGAACTTGTTCACTCAAGGTCGTGAGTATGATGAAACCAAGCACATACAAGCCGACAAATAACGCAAAACCAATACCCGGTTGCACGTTCCAAAAAAATACGTCATACAGTAGTGCAATGGCAAATGCAAAAATTATATACACGACTCTCCAAGAACGTGTAAGTGTATGGTTCATGAGATTCATATGGACTTACTTAAAATATTTAAAACCAATAAAAATAATAATGCCCACAAGTAACAAAACTGGCCAGGTAGTGACGAGTAAACCAACGAGAAAATTTGGTTCATTCATACTATATATGATTAAAAAATATAAAAAATATCAGATGACTACCCCACCGCCAAGACATTCGTCATCTTTATATAAAACAGCAAACTGCCCTGGAGTCACTGCCCGCTGTGGTTCATCAAAATCAATTAGTAGTGCTGTCGTGCTGTCGTGCTGTCGTGCTCGAGTGATTTGTGCATTCTGCATTTTTTGTCTGTGTCTCAGTCTCACTTCACATTGTAACGGAAAAAGGGGTTCCCGTCCAGAAATCCAGTGCATGTCCAATACATGTGCCTCTCGTCTCCATAACAAAGGATCATCTTCATACCCAACTACAAGTTCATCAGTATCCAATCGCTTGTCAACGACAAATAAAGGCCTAGTATCACCATGTGTACCTTTTATTTTGCCACTTTCTACCCCAACATGTCTCTGGCCTATAGTATACAATGCCAACCCTTCGTGTTGACCAAGTATAGTACCATCAGAAAAAATAATATTCCCCTCTTGTACTTTGTCACCAATTTTGTCTTGCAAAAATGTCTTCATATCTACCTCACCAACAAAACAAATTCCCATACTCTCCTCTTTTTCTGCGGTTGGCAAATCAAATTTCTTTGCAAGCTCTCGTATTTCTTTTTTAGTGTAATCACCAATAGGAAATAAAACATGAGAAAGCTGACCCTGTGTAAGTTGATGCAAAAAATACGTCTGGTCCTTATTTGTATCTTTTGCCACTCGTAATTTATATTGTGCTACAGTGCTTGAGTGCTCATGTGCTAAAGTGACTGTAGCGTAGTGTCCAGTAGCCAACTTATCAAACCCTAACTCTCGCGCCTTATCTAACCAGACCCCAAACTTAATGTAACGGTTGCACATGACATCTGGATTTGGTGTACGACCTACTGCATACTCACTATACATATAATCCAATACCAACTCTTTGTACTCTTTGGTAAAATTTAATTTCAAAAGTGGTATACCAAGCTTGGCAGCCACACGCAGAGCATCTCTATAATCAGGCACCCAGCATGATTTGGCATATTCTTCATCATGTGTTGCGACATCAGAATCATCATAATTAACCGCAAACATACCAGTAACTTCATAACCAGCTTCAACAAGTAGAGCAGCGGCAACAGATGAGTCTACTCCACCACTCATGGCGACTAATATTTTCCCTTTTTCAAAATTCATAACACGTGATATCAGTATATCATTATAGTATCAAATAACAGATAAAAATCAATAAGAAAAGAACGCTCATAGAGCGTTCTTTTTGAAGATAATATGATTACGCATCCTTGCTCTTCAGATAACATTCTCGGCAGAGAATATTACTGGTATCTTTTGGCTGGAATGGCAATTGTGTAATCTTTGTGCCACATCCAGAACATGCAACGTCTACATCATACATTCTTCGTTCGCGACGAGAATCATCACGACGTGTCTGACGATGAGCACGATTGCAATCTGAGCAGTATACAGGACGGTCGCCTGATGGTTGGAATGGCAATTGTGAAATGTGAGCACCACATGTAGCACAATTGACATCTACATCAAACATTTGTCTATCGTTATTGTACATAACTTGTTCCCAATATATTTGAATAAAATTTCCGACCTTTGCCCCATATAAATATAGGGTCTCTTGGGAACGTTATATAGTTGACCTAAACGGCTTCGTGTATATTCGTTACCCAACGAGAAACAGTATACCAAATAAAATCTTTTTTGTCAATGGTATAATTCTCTTGATGTATACTTACAACCCTCTAAACAAAGGTACCCCCGTGCTAGGATTTGTTGGCACGTAAATAGTTCCTGCACGATTTTCAAGATTTTGTATATAGAGATAGTTCAAATAATTGGGTGTAAGACTCTGATTGATAATCTGCTGTGCATCACGCTGGCCCTCTGCTTCAATACGTTTGCGTTCTGCCTCTTTTTGTTCAGTCTGTAAGATGAAATCGTATCGCTGCGCTTCTTGTTCTGCTTGCAACTTTTGCTGGATACTTCCCGCTAAATCAGCTGGCAATTGCACATGGCGTAGCAAAACATCTTCAAGTTCTATACCTCTTGGTTCCAATTTCTTGGTGAGTTCTGTAATAATTTGTTGCACTGCTTCTTGGCGTTTTTCTGAGTAGATATCTTTTGCATCGTATTGCGCAATTACTTCACGTATAACTGCTCGAATTGCTGGGCGAATAATTGTCTCATCATACATAAATCCTACATCGCGATAAACGTCAGATGCTTTCTCTTCCATAAGATGGTAGAGGATAGTAATATCAAGATCAACACTCAAACCCTCTTTGGTCAATGCGGTAATCGCATCTGCCCCTTCACGTTCCCCTTCTCCTTGTGCGACACTCATTGTATAATCCTGTGTCCTAATACTCATCTTGGTAACTTTCTCCAACGGATTCTTCAAATGAAAACCTGAATGAAATTCATTATCTTGGACCTTACCAAAAAATGATCTTACACCTGTCTCACCAGCTTCTACGACGACCCAAAATGCACTTACAAAACTTAAGAATACGAAAAACAGTACGAGAAGTACTATCCAAAATCCTATTCTTCTCCCCCTCTTTGGATTAATTGTTTCCATAGGTTTTCCTGAATTAAAGTTAAATTTGCTAAATATTTTTTTGATATCAAAGTTATTGGTAGTTCCTTTTTTCTTTGCCTGTGAGAAAAAAATATACAATACAATAAACCCTAAAAAAATGAGAAACGTACTATTTACGATCAATCCTAATATAATAGAACCAAATCCCCCGACTGCGAGTGGATACTGACGAATCAATTGCTTGAAATCCATATGGCTAATTAATTATGTTCAATTTCTTCTTTCGATTTTTTAGACTCTTTTGTGTATGTTCCATCAAACTCATACCCTGCATATGTGGTCAAAACCAAAAGTTCAACATAACCAATATAGAGCATCCAATCTCCAAAATACATTGCATAACTTTTTACAAACAGAGGAACAGTGATAATCATATCCAATATAGTACCTGCAACAAGCGCTACTAGCCCAAGCATCAATCCTTTTTTGGTAGTAGGAGGATCGGCTTTGAAATACATCTTTGCCCATATGAGTACTATAGGAATTTCCAATATGTACCATGCAATATCTACACGAAACTCACTGTCTTTGAACCATGGCAAAAAAATGAGAATTGAAATAACGACGAAGATAATGACCCAGAGCATCGCTCCGTAGCCAAACGCGCGTTTGAGATTCATATGATAAATGGTTAAAATGGTTAAAATTGTCAAACTGTTAAATTGTTATCTTGCTAGGCATATTGCACAGCAATTTAACAATTTAGCAATGTAACAATGGTTTATATGTTGTCACTATTTTAATGTTGTTATGGGACGCGACTGTGTAATATAAAATTTTCCTTCAGCAAACGCCCATTCAATATCGCAGGGAAATCCATAATGATCTTCTATTTTCTTGCACATTTCTGCAACCTCTATAATCTGTTTGCCTGATAATTTTTGCTTATTACCATGTGACTCATCTAAATTTACCCAGACGTTTTGTACAGGCGGCTCCAGAGCCGCCACTTCACTTCTTTTCAACATTTTACTCTGATTCCCAATATTTACATCCAAAACCTGCATCGTGCTCTTACTTACCACGTACGAATCCGGTGTAATTTGTCCTGAAACAATAGCTTCACCCAGGCCCAAGCCAGCTTCAATAATCATCTGGTCTCTATCTTCGGTAACTGGATGCACAGTAAATGCAATGCCCGACACCGCTGATTGTACCATTTTTTGCACTACGACCGCAACAGACACATGCGCATCAATCAAATTTTTCTCATGGCGATAAAATATAGCGCGTGAAGTAAATAAAGATGACCAACATTCTTTCACTCTATCGACAACATTTTCTCGTGTTGTATTTAAATATGTTTCAAGTTCCCCTGCCCAACTTGCAATCAAAGAATCTTCGGCTGTTGCACTCGAACGAACCGCGACAAAGTCAGCGTTAAGTTTATCAAATGCTTCCCAAATTTCTTCTTTCAAATCTTCTGGCATCTCATGGTCATGAATTGTATCTCTAATAACTACACTCGCTTTTTCAATACTATTGGTATCTCCTATATTCACTTCTTTCAATCTCGCCTTTATTTCTATATTCAAATCTGTTTCTTCCAAAAATTTGTCAAAAGCACCAGCTAAAACTACAAACCCCGGCGGCACTGGAATACCAGCACCGTTCATTTCACCCAAAGAAGCACCTTTGCCTCCGGCTTCACTAACACTGTCTTTATTTATATCCTTAAAAAATTTGATATGTTTCATATTTTTCTTACCACTCCCTCGTTTGCATCCACCTCAACCACATCACCATCTTTAAATATTTTAGTCGCATTTTTTGTCCCAACTAAACATGGTATATTTAATTCTCTACTCACAATGGCAGCATGCGAAGTCAATCCACCAGTATCAGTCACTACAGCGAGAGATTTTTTCATGACAAAGACATATTCTGGGCTAGTCATCGGCGCTAATAATATTTCGCCATCCACAAAGCTATCTACTTTTGTCGGATCTAACAAAATCCTTACTTTGCCTTTTACCACTCCGCCATTACCTTTGCTAGCTACGATACCTTTAGCCTGCAATGCACCCTCTTCACTTTTGGAATCATACAATTGCCAAAAGAACTCTACCTGCTTGGCATCTAATTCCTCACATTCATGAAAAAATCTCACCCCAAATCCTTCTAATCTTTTCTGAAGTATATTGTGTAAATTTTCACCAACAATAATTTTTTCTATTTCATAATACCAAGCCGTATCTAATTCTTCCCACGTATAATTAAATCTCTTTTCAATTTCTTTGAGCATTACATCTTGATAATGCAAAACCATAAAAATATATTTTTTTCTTTCATCTTGCCAGCCCACGCCATCGCTGACCGCCTCAATAATTTCCCAAACTTCCTCAGACAAATTATATTTTTCTTTTAAAGCCATTTTTTGTTTTGGCAATTCAGACATCTTATTTTTCATTTCTTCTTCTATCTCAGACTTAATACTTGGTTTACGCTGTGCAAAAAAATCTACTGGCAAAACCTGTGTACCAGCATAACTATTTTTTAACCAAAAATATTGTTGCTGATGTTTCACCAGGTCATCACTCTTTTGCAAATCGATCTCTTCTTCTTGATAAAACGACAATCGTGTTGGAGCTGTCAAAACTTCCATAACACTAGCTAATTCTTTTTCATCAACAACAAATTGTTTTAAACTATCAATCAAATATTTATCTACACCATAGTTAGCTAGCTCTGGCACTGACCCGGATACCCAAAACTTTATATATATTTGATGAAAGTCATGCCATGTTTTTTTCAATTCATCATCAGATATTTTAGTTAAATCAGTTGTGTCAATTTTATTTTCAATAACGTTTAAATCTTTTACATACCCCTGCCACTCTTGATAAATTTCACTCCGTTTATCTTTTGGCAACATATACTTTAAAAAAACTTTCAAACCAGCTGCTCGGACATCGTCAGTATCGTTTATCCAAAACATGCGATTATTTTGAAATAACCATAATGTTTCTGACCAATTTTCTTCGTATTTCGCTCGAAAATATGTATAATGGACATGCGTAAAAACTGAACAATACAAAAATTTTCCTGGTACTGGTCCCCAATGAAAAATATTACCCTCAGGATCAAATGGCAAATTATTTTTTTCGTTGCTCATAATATTTTTTACCTTGTTCAATAAGTTCTACCTTTTCCCAACGTTTGTCATATGGCAAACCCAATTCCTTTCGTACTTTGATTATACGATCGAAATACGTGCGACAAATCGAAGGAGATTTTTCAAAAACATAGGCATCATGTACTCCTTCATAAAGACCACAATCAAAGACATCGGCATCTTTAATCAATTCATCATATTTATTTTTATTAAATACATGTTTATCACTATGATTTCGGACGGCCTGAACAATTATTTTAATCTCTTCTTTGCTAAACATTTTAGTTTTTTCTAGCATTTTTTTTGCAATTGGCGCACCTTTGTGTGCATGATCTGTTACCCTGCCAGTAGAATTGACATAAATATCATGCAAAGCGCAAATGACTTCAATCAGATCAATTTTTAGTCCTCGCTTTTGGCCCAAAATACGCCCAATCTGAATTACAGAAGAACTATGTTTTAATTCAAAAACTTTGCTCCATGAACGTTCTTTGTCTGACAATTTACTTTTTATAATTGTCTGCACCACCATCCTCTGAATTAGCTCTGATCGGGAAATATCATTGCCTTTAAAATGAGTATAGATTGGATTGTATGTATAGGACATAGAAATTAACTTTTATTAAATTTTTTTTCTAATAGTTCTTGGGTCTCTCCGGTAATCCATCTGGTAGTAATGCCTGGACTCAAATGATTGAAATCATGCGACTCCTCCCCTCCCTCTGTATCTACACGGAGATTGGCATAATCTACGACACGTACTCTTTTACAACCTTGACCTTGTATAAAATCAGCAAAATCCTGAACAGAGCTCTGGGGCATGTACTCATCGGGCGTCCCTCCAAGCAATCCTGTGGGAGTAATAAACATGCCGGACATATGAGGGAATCGAGACCAATCTGTCCCTCTAAATGTTGCCACGTTTGTTTGAAATTCTCGTACGTTTTGCTCTTCATCTGGAAGTCTATATAGTTTTTCTTTTTCCATCCATTGCAAAAATTTTCTCAAAATTTTTTCATCATAAGGGCCCGTCACACCGGCAAGAGAAACAAGGTTACCCACCTTACTTGCGAGCTCTGGCTTCTCTTCCAAAAGATGTACAAGTGATCTCAAAATAACATACATGCCATCTGAATGTCCCACGAAATGTACCCTATCAAAATTCTTTTCCAAAACGGACATAACTGTCAAAGCTTCTCTACCTAATTCTTCATAACTAAATGATCCATCTAAATATTCTTGCCCACGGTTACCAGCCTGCGCTTTCTTTTCTCTGCAGTGTACATATGTATCTGGTGCATCATCTGCTACTCGCAAACCAGGATGACGCGCAGTAAACACAGTCAAACCACTCTTGGTAAGACTTGGTACATACCGCTCTTCATATTTGACAGTCCCGTCGCCCGGAGAACCTGGACTCATAATAACCAGTTCTCTTTTTCTATCTTCATTCGGTGTATATAACTTCCCTTCAATTGATTGATCTCTTCCGTCTATACGCAACCATGTTGCCTCTGCAGAAATTGCATCCCCTTTCTCATCTCGTTCATATTCCAAAGGAAATGAAGAAGTGCGATCAACTGCATCGCCATATTCTGCCAAACGAGCCTCTACTATTTCTTCTGATGAACGAACATCTCCATGACCTGTCTCGGACATACAATAGAATTAGATAATTAATTTTTTCCAAATAACACCTAGACTCTGTATTACATCCTCGGCATTATAAAATGTACCATATGTTTTGTGTAATTCATCACCTGCCAAACCAACCAGATGTATGCCTGCCTTTGTCGCAAGGAGATTGTCATTGGTACATGACAAAGCGGCAATAGTTCCTGAGACAACATCTCCTGTCCCGCCTTTGGTCATCCCTACATTTCCTGTCCTATTTTCCCATAATTCTTTCCCATCACTCACATAGTCATATGCACCCTTCAAAAGTACAATGCCTCCATATTCTATTGCCATAGTTTTTACATGTTCGGGCACTGGCTTGCATTTGTAGACTTGTTCAAATTCACGAGAATGTGGCGTCAAAATAGTATTGTTATTGATCCACGCAGGATTGAGATGCCACATCGCAGTTGCATCAACTATTACTTTCTTATGTGCATATTTTGCCAGTAATATTTTGACAAGATCCACCGTCTCCTCTGTCTCGGCCATGCCTGGACCAATCAAAACTGCATCTACCATTTCTATGGTATTCCACAATTCATTTTCAAGTACTGGAATAAATACAGCTATATCTGATTTCAAATCTTCAATCAGATACCTATTGTTTGGTGTGGTATATACGTACACCATGTCTACGATCCGTGATGCAGTCTGCACAGTCATCATCAATGCTCCGTGAAATTTGTCTGATCCTGCAATTACCAAAAGACGTCCATTCTGACCCTTGTGGCTATGTACATCCGGCCGTTTCAATTGTTCAAAAATAGTCTTATCAATACTATACATATACATATATTGTGCTCTGTTGAGACAAAAAAGTCAATAACAAAAAACTACCGTATTGCCATAAGGCAAAAACGGTAGTCTATAATACATAATCTAAACTATTGTTTCTTCATGATAAGTATAGGGACGTCCGTAGAAAACCACTCACCACCATACCGTACACCATACAAACCTGCATTTTGTTCTATGATCTTGATAATGTCTTGGAATAGGGGGATATAGAATTTGAGTGGAATATTTTCCAGATCAAGACTCTCAAAATAATCGATCTCTTCCTTTTTCATCTTTTTATTTTTATAAAGTTTTACAAAATTATTCCACACGCCAGGAAAAGTACCTTGTTCTTTTTTGTAATCATACGCATTTTTGAACATAGGGGCCATGATTGTTTCCAAAATTGGTCTGTCTTTCTTTTTGGTCCTATAAAAATGCAATGCCTGTGCTAGATCACCCGGCTCACTATCATAACGAACAAAAGTCTTGATCATACACAGACCATCTGGCTTCAATATACGTGAAATATTTTTGACAAATTCTGGCTGGTCTTTTTTGAAGAGTACATTTATACAATAATCTCCGAGAATCAAATCGAATTTTTGTTTAGGATTCATTGTACGCCAATCTTCGGTAAGCAAAGTTTCTTTATATTTTTTTCGTTTCATGAGTGTCCCCATGGCTTCATAATTTTCTTTTCTATAATCTACTACCGTACAAGGCACTTTATATTTGGCATATAAATCACGAAATTCACTCGTCGAACCAAGCACCATAACATTTGGTTTTTTCTTTTTGCTAAGGATTTGTTTCAAGAAATCTTCATATACACGCATCTCTCCTGGAGATGGTCTATCAGGAGGGGTCCACTTACCCCAACTCGTAGCTATATTTTCTGTCCATGTTTTATTTTTTGAAGACATACAAAACATTATAATAATATATTAACGTTCTGAATCAGGAATATCATGGTCATTATAATCATCATTGCCTTTTGTATCATTTTTGTCAAAACGTATAATCTTGTCAGGCTGTAATTGACGTGGTCCACTATGTTGAGAAGGAGCCACAGCCACACTAGGTGTGTTTTCTCCTGACCCTGATGTTTTTTTCTTTTTTCTTCTACGTCTTTTTTTCTTTTTCGGTTGTTGATTATCAGTATGCATGACTTGATCTGAATTGAAGATAGGAGCCGTTGGTGACGTACGAGAGATATCAGACTTTTTTTCTGACAATACTTGAGGAGCTTGGGCATCTTTTTTCGATGCTGTGTCTTCTTCAAATTTCAACATGTAGTTGTCTGTTGGGTCTGTCTTTGGCAAGAGATCACTCAGAGAAATACTCTTTTGATGATTCTCTTGTTCTTCACTCTTTTGCGGAGTAGAAACAGTCTGTTTATTTTCATGAGGTCCATGAAAATCTTTCTTTTCTTCTTTTCTCTCTTCTTTTTTTCGCTCAGTCTTTTCTTGAGGTTCAGCTTCTTTAGGTTTTGGTTGGGACTGCACTGGTTGTTCTTGTCCAAGCTCTTGTCCAAGTTCATCTCCCTCACCCACGCCATCTTCATCATCAGACAAATCATCATCGCCCCTCATCTCAGCTTCCATACCACTCCAACGCAAAATTTTGTCTTCTATCACACTGCGTGGTTTGCTATATCGTTCGCGAGAAACACGTATGACTTTTTCTGCAGAGTCGGTAATAGAACCTATAGGAGGCAATGTAAGCGCGCTAAATGGTTGCGACGCAACACCGTCAATCATAAGTTTGAGCAATACTTGATACTTCGCCAAGTTCACGATATTTGTCTCGAGAAATGTAGGCTCGAATTCTTTTGCAAGCATTTCGGCGTCAGCACCACCAACACGAAACGTAACAATAGTACCCACGTTGCCAAATACTGCGTCAGCCACTATCTCATCAAGCTGAGCTACATATTGATGAGCCATGATGAGACTGAGACGATATTTTCGAGCTTCAGACAAAATATTGGCAAATGAAGGTGTGGCAAAATTTTGAAATTCATCAACATACAAAAAGAAATCCCTGCGTTGTGCTTCGGGTATATCTACACGTTCCATGGCAGCGAGCTGTAATTTGGTGATAAGCATGCCTCCGAGCAGACGACTATTGTCCTCACCAATACGACCTTTGGACAAATTCATGATAAATATCTTTTGTGTGTCCATGATGTCGCGCACATTGATAGTAGATTTCACCTGAGCAACCATGTTACGAATAACTGACGCGGACAAAAACTGACCAATTTTGTTTTGGATAGGAGCTACGGCCTCTTTTGCATACCGTGGTTCATAGTTGGCAAATTCATCATGCCAAAAAGCTTTGACCACAGGGTCTGTCAATTGCTTTACTACCTTACGACGATATGCCTTGTCAGCCAGCAGACGATTGATCCCAAGTAGTGTAGATCCTGGATAATCGAGCAAAGCCAAAATAGTATTATTCAAAATATATTCCATTCTTGAACTCCATACATCAGGCCATATCTTTTTGAAAATACCCATAAGCCCAGAAGCAACCAAATGCTTCTGTTCTTCACTCTGGACCTCAAACACATTGAACCCAATAGGGTTATTGACATCAGCAGGATTAAAATATACGACATCATTAATTCTATTTGAAGGTATGTAATTGATAATTTTTTCAGCAAAGTCACCATGTGGATCCACAATACCTACTCCGTGTCCTGCATAGATATCATGCAAAACCATGTTTTCCATCATCGTGGTCTTGCCCATACCTGTCTTGCCAATCACATACATATGACGGCGTCGGTCATCAGTCTTGATGCCAAATTTGGTCAAACGATTACGAAAATTGGTCTGCGCAAAAACACAGATTTCTTCTTTTTTCTGTTCACCGCCTTTTTGTTGTAGATTGCCTATTGGCATACAAAACAATAATAACTTATGACATACATAGTACAGTACAAGTATATCACACTATCTCACTCATGAAAAATATCTGCACTATATGTATACACGACAAGATGACCTTGTTTCCATTCATCCTCACCCAAACCCGCCTTTACACACAATGATGACAAAAAATCTTCTTTTCTAAAAAATTCTTCCCATACTTGTGGCAAATAGGTTGCACTATAATCCCCCTTTTCTATTATCACCCCGTCTACAAGTGGTCTTAATTTTTTTAATAAGTCTGTAGGAGCATTATATTCTAACTTTTTTGGTATTGTCAAAACAGAAATTTCAATATGAATATCTTTCAGTTCATCTTTTTCAAGTGGTTCAAAACGTGGATCGTCAAAAGCAGCGCTCAAAATATTTTCTCTGACAGCTTTATACAATTTTTCAATCGGCTCAATATAACCAATACACCCACGTAACTCTTCATGTTTATACAAGGTAACAAATACACCTCGTTTTTCTTTCAAAAAAGGACTATGCAACGTTGATTCATCAATAGTTATTTTTGATTGGGTTTCAAAAAAATGCTCGAGCGCTTGGCGAGCAATACCCAACAAATATCTTTGATCTTTTAAATCCATATTTTGTTAAGTATACAAAAAAACCGAAAAGAGGTAAAATAATACTTACTACAAAAACATTTAACCAAACTAGATACATATACGCAAAATTACTAAAAAATAAGACTTTTTTATATGGAGACAGAACATATATCACCCCAGGAGAGTAAATTAACCAGAGAACAAATTCTCCTTAATAATCCCGCTTTTCAAAGGTTGTGCAGAGGTTTTGAAATATACCAAAAAATATTACAGGATCCAGGGACTCCAAAAGGAATTGTCATAGACCGTATGCACACACTACAACAAGAAGTCTGGGACTATGAAAGTAACATTAACAGCCAAGAAAAAAAATGGGGTGGTCTAAAAAAACATAAAAAACGTGGGGCAGAGGAAGAAAAAGAAGACCCAGGTAAATTATTTTTGGAATATGCCTTGGGTCAAGCTGAGGCAGGCACATTTGATAAACAAGGATTCGCCCACAAAGCTGATGAACTATACTTAAATAGTTGGCTACTCGGCAATTGGGAACATAAAAAAGGTTTAGATGAAAATACAGGGCTTATTTATCTAAATGAAACTTTAGCTTATCATCAAGATAATCCTGATCAAATATCAATCCACATTCCTCCTACTTCAACAAAAAAAGAAAAAATAATTCCAAACATACTACAGGGATTAAAAGCACTTGCACAGGACATAAGAAATGGAGATATAAAAGCCAAAAAAATTAAATTAAAATCGTGGTTGCTTAATAAACAATTGGAACCACTAGTCAGAAATTTATTTGGAGATAATGAGGGACGTCTAGAATTTAATACATCTTCCAACGAAGAACCGGAAACAATCTCTACCCAAAAATTGGCGTTGATGTACAATGGTCAGTCGTTAGATGCATATTTACGACATGGCGAGATGCCAGAAGTGAGAGAAGTTGTATTGACACCTGATGATCTTTCACACTTTGACTGGGAAGAACAAAAAGGACAAATTACTCAAGTCGCGGCATAAAAAACAAACAACAGTACAGAGGCTGTTTTTTGTTCAAAAAAATTAAAATACCTGCACTGAAAAATATACAAAATCTCTCACATTCCTCAATCTACCAATCTACCTATAATACTTAGTATGTCTTCTTTTTTTGCTACTGGCAACATCTTGTGTAAATTAAACGCAAGTTGTTTTTGTTTCACCTTATCATCCAAAATTTGACGCACAACTTTTGCCAGATAGAGCCCATCTGCTGTCCGTTCATCTACGAGCATTGCAGCCCCCGCTTTCTCGAGAAAACGTACATTTTCTACCTGATGTCCCGGCTTCGGTATGAGAATAGCTGGTTTGCCAAGTGCAGCTATCTCGGTAAGCGATCCAAATCCCCCGCGCGAAATAACGATATCTGCTACTGCATACGCATGTTTCATCTCATGAGTGAAAAATTGGTGTACCTGATAATCATCATAAATTTTAACTGCACGCGTCACGAGTTCTTGAGGACGTTCTTTGCCAGATAGATGTATCACCTGAGCAAATCCCTTGAGATGCTGTACTGCCTCTACAATGAGCTGATTTACTTTGAGAGATCCAGTACCTCCACCTGTTGCAAATACAACAGGAATATCTTTTTTGAGATTAAATATACGTACAGCTTCTTCTCTACTCCCATGTAACAATTCTACACGAACTGGATTGCCTAGCCACTTGGTTTTCTTTTTTGAAAAATATTTCATCTGGTGTTCAAGAGATGTCGTAATCACGCGCGCACATGGAGTCATAAGTCTGTTGGCAAGCCCAACAACTACATCTTGCTGATGCACCCATGTGGGAATACCGAGAAACCATGCAGCGAAATGAAGAGGCACTGAAATAAAACCGCCTGCTGAAATACAGACATCTGGATTTTCTTTCCACAAAAGTTTAATTGATTGAAAAAAACCAATAATAATTCTACCTATATCTATTATATTCCACAACGATATATATCGACGAAATTTACCCGAAGAAAGAGACACAAAACGCATATCCGCTTCTTCGACAAGGTCTTTTTCTGGACCACGCCTAGTTCCTACCCAAAGAAATTGAGCATCTACATGTTTTTCTTGAATAATGTCTTTTATAGCGAGGAGTGGTGTGACTGGTCCAAGTGTACCACCACCGGAGAATATGATTTTCATAATGAGTTATATGCTATATAGGTTATATACTATTATATTTACTTACATTCATAATCATCCCCATACCGACCATACCAATCATAAGTGCAGAGCCTCCATGACTCACAAATGGCAAAGGCACGCCCGTAAGTGGCAAGAGACCAACCATGGCGCCAATATTGAGAAGTGACTGAATGATAAACCAACTCATAATCCCCCCGACAAGCAGTCTGCCAAATCCATCACTATATTTTGCGATACGCAATCCCCTCAGTATGATAAGCACAAATAATAACAAAAATAATGTGATAATGACAAATCCCAACTCTTCTGCTGCAATAGCAAATATACTATCAGCATGAACTTCAGGCAAATACTGAAACTTCTGACGTGAATGTCCGAGACCAAGGCCTAACCAACCTCCTGAACCAATTGCCAAAAAAGCTTGATTGATCTGGTACCCTTGACCTTGGGGATCCAACTCTGGATGCAAAAAAGTAGTGAAACGCTCCGCACGATAAGGCGCAGCCAAAATAATAATTCCAAAACCGATAACTGCAGCCAAACCGAGTAATGCGAGATGTGAAAGACGTGCATCAGCCAAAAAAAGCAAGACAATCAATACACTAAATAAAATAAACGTAGTACCAACATCTGGCTGTAATACAATCAGTACAATAGGAATCATCCCCACACCAAGCGCAACCAAAAAACCATGTTTGAAATCATATATGCGCTTTGACATATTGGACAAAAAAGCAGCCATAAAAATAATGAGAGTCAATTTGGCTGCTTCTGCAGGCTGAAATGAATGACCCCCAATAGCAATCCAACTATGTGAGCCGGTATTGTGCGTGGAGCCTATGCCAGGAATAAACGGGAGAAGAAGCAACACAATGCCCGCGATAAAAATAAAAAAAGAGTATTTTTTCCATATATGATAATCAATCTTGGCTGCTATCAAAAATAATATAACCCCAGGAATAACACCGAGCAATAATTGACGTTTGATAAAAAAATAAGGATCCTGAAATCTTTCGAGTCCTACCGCAACTCCAGCAGAACTCAAAATAAGCAACCCAAACAAAACAAGAATTAAAAAATATGTGAGGAGCACATAATCAGCTGATCTCGTAGTATCTCGCATACACCAGAGTCTATATAGTTAGATATTCAAAAATACTAACAAAAATGAGGCTATAACAATAAAAATCTGACACAAACAGGTAATAAAATTCAATATCTGAGCCATGAATTTATCCTTGCGATACAATATCCATCCCAAAAGCGCATTGATAATCAAAATAAAAAATCCCAAAAAAGGGGCATAAAACACTTTCCAACTTTCTCCTATGGCATCCACACCAAACAAAATATTGTAATGGAGAAAAGCCTGTTCACTTGTCTGGGGCATCTGGACCCATAGCCACACCCAGCTAAATATATTGAGTAGCAAGGCAACACCCAATAATATACCGACAGGTACATTGAGAAAATATAGCTTGAGCGGATACAGACGAAATTTCATAAAAATGATAAAAGATTCAATAAGAGACATATGGATATGTCTTCTTGCTTCCTACCCCAAAGTATACGCCAAAATAGCCCTATTGACAAGAAAAAGCAAAAGCGTTATACTAATCCCACTTCCATTTTCTTGGGCCTTTATAGGCTGAGAATCTAATTTTCTACAACTTAAAACCAAACTACTATGTCACATAAAAAGGCAGGTGGTTCCACCCGGTTGGGACGAGATTCACAACCACAGTACCTCGGTGTCAAGGTCGGAGACGGCCAAACAGTGAGATCAGGTATGGTGCTCGTCCGACAACGTGGGACAAAGATCCACCCAGGAAAAAATGTCAAAAAAGGAAAAGATGATACGCTTCTCGCAGGATTGGCAGGCACTATCAAATTCCAAACAAAAAAAAGAAAACGATTTGATGGTTCTCTCCGTACTGCAAAGTACATCCATGTCATGACCGCATAACTAAATCCGCCGAAGAGGCGGATTTTTCTAATTTTGAATTTTTAATTTAAAATTTTTAAACAATTATAAATTTCAAATTACAGATTATGAATACACGGGATATATCATTTCAAAAAAAATATATATCAATCAAATATCGCGATGATTCAGACACATCCGTCATCGACGAATTTTTTGTTGACCACATGTACCGATCGCTTGATTCAATAATATCCAATATTCAATATCCAATAATTGATGTTGGCGCGCATATTGGTGTATTTTCATTATATGCTCGTACGCTTAATCCTAATGTGAAAATAATCGCGCTTGAACCACATCCAGACAATATACAATTATTTGAACAAAATAGCTCACTCAATCTTTTAAAAAATGTACACCTACTCCCCTATGCCTTGAGTGATAGTGTTGAAACGAGAATAAAACTATTTATTTCTAAAAATTCGCACAACCATACTACTTCGTCAGATCACTCAACCAGTTCATCCTCTGATCATATTCAGGTTCGTACCATATCATTCGATAAACTCATAGAAAAAGAACATATCGATACCATAGGTTTACTGAAAATGGATATTGAAGGCGCGGAATTTGATATTTTGAAATCTTTCGATCTTTCGATCTTTCGATCAATCCAATATATGGCAGTGGAGTATCATGAAACGCAAAAAAATAAACGTGTTAACTTAGAAAATATACTCCGTGAACACGGATTTTCCGTTGAACATTTCCCCAATAAGTTTGATAAAAAGTTTGGTCTACTTCTCGGAAGGAACAAACGAATCCAAAATTAAATAAATAAAAACAGCCTACTTCATGTAAGCTGTTTTTTTGTGCCCTCCTTTTTTCCTCCTTTTTGTGGGCACATTAATGACGACGTGGTCGTTCGTTAATGCAACGATACACCCAATCAAGTGCACCCTCCACACCGTTGACCAGCAGGATCGGATGCGCCTGCAATATCAGCTCACACTCATATCGCTCTTGGAGCTCACGAGCGTGTTGAAGTCTTGCTTCCCATTCGCACTCTGGGAAGTCTTGAACCGAATCATCGACCTGCTTCTGGTCCTGATGCAGGTAGTGAATAGGTGCCTCGAATCCGGCTTTCTGAACAAGTCCTTGTAGCTCACGAGCCGAAGTCACGTCTGAGAACATGACAAACGCTACACCAAGATCATGAACACGAGCGATGACATCAGACGGGTCAAGCCGGTAGACCCGTCCGAACAGCCGGTGCTCCATCCACCCTTGCGGGAGTGAATTTTCATCGGCCTCTTTTGGGGTTGGTGTGCCCTTCTTGCAGTACGCCCGACCCCAACCCTGGAGAGCAAACGGTGCATCTTGCACAACGTCCCGAAGGACGCCCGTGGCCGCAACCACGATATGCAGGATGCCGGCAGCTCCAGTAAAATCTTTGCGAGGCGATGGACCATTCGCCTGCATGATCAACCGAAACTGTTTCACTGCCAGATCAACGCGCTCGTTGATGATAATATAGTCTGGGACGTACTGTCCTGTCGCCAAACTTTCATAAATCCTCTCACGGATCACGAGCCTACGAAGCCCTCCACGAGCAAAGAGGAGCTCTCGCATGCTAGGAGTCAAGTCACGGTGGATGAACACCTCCACAACATGATCCCTACCGAGCAATTCCTCAAGTTGTCTGCGTGCCCCCGCATGCACGCTCACCAAAATAGCATTTCTGCCACTGTTGAGAATCTGCTTGATCTCTTCTACGTCAACGCCATACAACAACGAACCATTAGTGGCGTAGACGAGAAAACGACTGTTATCTTTGAAATTGACCAACGACGGGTGTGCGTAGGCGTCCTCATTCGGGTCTCCACTCCGAATAGGACGCGTCGTCGCTTTTTTAAGTACAACGACATTTGGCATGGTAGCAGCAATCGCCGCAACCACTGTTGACTTTCCCGCGCCGGATGCTCCGGCGACGAGATAGAGCTTTCCCGTAGCCATGAGTTTCCTCCGTGCGGAAATCTAAAAAAGAGCCCAAACCTTTTGGACCCCGCAGAAAGAAGAAAAAAAGAATCCCGATCGAGTCGGAATTCTTTTGGTTGTTACTACTAGATTGTAGAAGTAAATCTTATGTATTTTCTTTGTATATAACAAAAACTCTCTGCGCGAGCCAAAAGGAAAATTCATAAGATTTAAAGATACATGACTTTATCACAAAAATAGACCTTTGTCAAGGGTCTATTTATTCAAGTTTATTCAAGTTATATTTACTCTATATTAGTTGAGATTCTTCAAAAATTTCTCTATTTCACTACTATATTTGCTCAAAAAAAATTTCACGTCAGCGGAATATAGTTCTGGTGTTTTTTGTATTTCTTCTTGCAACTGATCGTACGGAATAAAAATCAAACCAGCCGCTTCCCTATCAGCAGGCTTGAGTGAACCGTTATAAATACCCAAATAAAAAAAATATTTGTTACCAATCAAAACTTTTTCAGTTCCAAATATCTTTTCTAGATTTACTGAATGGCTATCAATAAACTGCAGTATAGCGGTAGTGCCGATTTTACTTTTCAAAAGTTTATAAGTCTTTTGGAATTCATCAAAATCAAATGTAACAATAGACGGCACATTTAATTCCTCCAATGTTTCAACCATGACTGTATAATTGGGTGTATCACCAAATTTTATATGTCCGCCCATGGTCTTGTCTAAAAGTCCGGGGTTGTGTTTTTTGCGATATGATCTTTTTTGCAAAATAACATCGCTTTCTGGAGTAAAAAGAAAAATATCAGCAATCGCCGCGGCTCGTGTTGGCTTGCCAGTCTTTTTGTACACCTCAATTTGATCATCATAAAATTCATCTCGATCCATCGGGATTTGCTGATCAAGATCAGTGAGTTGATATGTAGTGATGATTTCAGACATAACCTCTTCAAAATTAGTCAAAATGTTGTAAAAAATTTTTAATTTCCTTTTCGTATCTTTTCAAATAAAAATGCAAATCCCCAGTAAAATTTTGCGGTTGTGCATCCATTTCTTTTTTCAAAATATCAAGGCCATAATTCAATACACCACTCGCCTCTCTATCGACAGCTTTCGTAGCTCCGCCATAGACTCCGATATAGAGATGAACCTTGTGCGGCATACTATACTTTTCACCACCAATGACTCTTTCTAATTCAAAAATTTTATGATCGAGTTCTTCAATGACAGCAATGTTATCAAGGTACGTCTCTAATAATTTATAAGTCTTTTTGAAATCACCTTCATTGCGAAGTACAATAGATGGCACACGCAACTCCTGTACTGTTTCAACCATTACAGTATAACCTGGTGAGTTGCCATAGGTAATATGGCCACCAATAGCCTTATCTATAAGAAAAGGATTATGAATTTTATGATGTGAACGTTTTTGCAAAATAATTTCACGGTCTTTGTTAAACAGCAAAACAGCAACGACTTCAACAATTTTATCCGCCTTGCCGGTTTTTTTGATAGTTTTTATTTGTTCATCATAAAATTTATCACGATCCATAGGGAACGCGATTTCTGGCTCACGTACTTCATAAATTGTAATATCTTCTACCATATACATAATAAAATATCATAATACCTCAAAAATTTCAAGTTCCAACTAAATCTGATATACTATATTACGGTAAATAAATCTATTCACTGTTTATTGCTCACTATATGCAAACATACCTCATCACACTCATCACTGCGGTATTTTTCCAAATTATAGGTGTACTTGGCATTTTTTTTATACTCGGATTTGTACATTCCAAACTCCAATATTGGACACATACAAATTACCGACGTACGCTCGGATGGAAAGGAATCCTCTGGACTGCATGGATTGGCACACCTATCCATGAAATTGGCCACGCTTTTTTTGCCAAGCTATTCCGACACAAGATAACCAATATTACTATTTTCAGACCAGATGAAGCGTCAGGCAACCTTGGACATGTCGATCACCTATACAATCCCAAGAGTCTTTACCAACGAATTGGCAATTTTTTCATTGGAGCTGCGCCCATGATATTTGGATCTCTAGTACTCATCATATTTCTATATTTTTTTGTACCAAATGGAAAAGATGTGTTTCAACCTTTGGCAGAAAATACACAAACTATATCAGGACTTATACACGCAATTATATCATCTCTAAAAAATTTATTTTCTTCTACAAATATATCTACATGGAATTTTTGGCTTTTTTTGTATGTATCGTTTGCTATTAGTTCTCACATGGCACCAAGCGGACAAGATCAAAAAGGCATGTGGAAAGGATTCGCATGGCTGGTAGTAGTAGCAATAGTGATCAATGCAATCACCTTATCTCTCGGAGTAGATATCACCCATTATGTACTCAAAGTAACCCAATATATGGGAGTTTTGATAGCAATTTTTATATATGCGCTCATGTTATCATTCTTACATCTTATATTGTCATCAATACTTCTCATATTCAAAAGATAACCAAACAAAACAAAGACGACCTTACCATGGTCGTCTTTTTTGATGATAAAAATTTAACGTCCAAGAGAGCTGAGAAGATCTCTACGATGTTCTTCTTCATCCATAAGAATATCTTCGAGTACGCGACGGACGCCATACTCGCCCATCTCGTCAGCTTGTTTTATACGCTCTTTGTAGCGAGATATAGCGAGCTCTTCTCCGCCGAGATCCTGTTCAAGCATGTGTTTGGAATCTTCTGAAACAAGTCTCTCCTCGACATTGATAGTAGGCACACCCCCAAGATCACAGACGAGTTGGGAAATCAGTACTGCATGTCCCATTTCTTCGTTGGAATGAATTATCAGTTCTTTGGAAATAGCATCATACTCTGGACCAGTGATAGCTGTAGCATGTTGTACGTATTGGACTGCAGCAGCATATTCCCATTCTAGGTCTTTGTTGAGTTCTGCAATAAATGCTTCTTTTGTCATAGACTCAATAAATTATGTAAATAAAACTAAGTTTAGTGTAATATGAAATAAATTTAGTGTCAATATAACGTATGTAAACAATATGTATGATAGAAATTAGCAATACTTAACCAAAAATTTTCTCTAAAATTTTTAACGCACTGATATTTTGTGGATTAATTACTATTTTTTTTGCTTCTTCTACCGTAAGCCATTTGGTATCAAAAAACTCTTGAGAGTCAATAATAAAATTCTTTCCATCTGTTGGTACCAGATACCAAACATCAAAATGTTTTTTACATGGTTGTTTCTGATTTTCTATTGGAGTAATAGTCAAAAAAAATGGTATCTGAATATCCTTAAAAAAATCTTTTACTCCGAGTTCCTCATGAATCTCTCTATTCAATGATTCAAAAACAGTTTCTCCCTTATCAACGTGTCCACCTGGCGATAACCACAAACCAGATTTCTTGTGATGTACTAGGAATACCTTTTTGACTTGTATGTTATAAGGCAAAAAATAAACACAAAAATGATTCTGTGAATTTTCATCGCGCGTTAGTAATCCTTCTCTCAACCTCTCTATATACTCATGGTATACATCTTCACTACTACAAATATCTTGTTCTATTATATGTGCTATTGAATCCACAGTTCTCATAAAATATATAAAAACAAGATGACTAAAGACTTATATGTTTGTGCAAAATTGGCGGAGAGTGAGGGATTTGAACCCTCGAGGCCCTTTCGAGCCTACCGCCTTTCCAAGGCGGCGCACTAGACCACTATGCGAACTCTCCAATTGTATCTTGTAACAAAAATTTTATTCTTTCTCTTCCTTTGCCGGTCTTTAAAAATAGCTCTTCTTTTCTCGCGTCTTTCTTTGAATTAAAAACCTCATAGTAGACCAACCTCCAAGGTATTCCTTTTAACGTAAAATCACTTTTGCCAGAATTATGTTCAGCCAATCTTTTCTTTAAATCATTTGAATATCCTATATATTTTTTTCTTAGAGTATCACTATAAATAATATAAACGTAGTAATTCATAAAAAAGAAAGACCACCCCGCCCCAGGCGGGTCCGCCTAGGGCGGATATGCGAACTCTCCCTGTGACCTCTTGTTAAAGTATGATCAGAATATCAAACTATAATAAAAAAATCAACTCTAGAAACATAGGGTTGATTAATATTTTTCATTCACCAGAAAATTAGCTCTTTCTAAATTCTTTGATAATATCCATTGCTGTGGACACATCATCCACAATTTCGTACAATTCATCATCTTCGTCATTGATAGTCTCAAAATTGTGTACAAAAATCTTTTTTATAAAACCATGCAATGGCTCCCAAAAGTCGTGACCATAGAGTATAATAGGTACTTTTTGCATCTTCTTGGTCTGAATAAGTGTGAGCACTTCAAATAATTGGTGCAATGTACCGAACCCTCCGGGGAAAAATACAAACGCTTTGGATGGTGCGGTGAGGATAAGCTTGCGCGTAAACGGAAATTGGAATCCAATAGCGCGCTTCACATACGGATTCACCCTCTCCCGAGATCCAAACTTCATATTAACGCCAATAGAATCTCCACCATTTTCAAATGCGCCTTTGTTTGCTGCTTCCATAATACCAGGACCACCACCAGTGACCGTTGCAAAACCATTTTCAGCAAGTTGCTGACCAAGCGCGTATGCTGCATCATAATATTGGGAATCTACATGTACACTCTTGGTACCCAAAACAGTGACATCCTCGACAAGACCTGTCAAAAATTCAAAACCCTCGACAAGCTCTGCCATAATACGAAATACTTTCCAATCAACCTGACCCTCACAATGGAAACTCGAGGGAGAAAGTTCACATACAGGTTTACGATCCTTGGTATCCTTGATATATGCGTATGCTTCCTGCGCACTATCTACTACATGCCAGTCATCTATATCTCGAGAGGGTACAGAGCCAATAGCGCATGATTTTTCTTTCAAAAAAGATATGAGTGGATTCCAATAGTCTGAGCCTACAAGAACAATAGGACTTCTTTCCATCTTGTGAAGTTCCATGAGATCAACAACCTCAAAAAATTCATCCATGGTACCAAACCCACCGGGGAAATACACAAATGCATTCGCAGGTGATGTGAGCATCACTTTTCGTGTAAAAAAATAATAGAATGCTGTAGACTCTCTTACATAGGGATTGATACGCTGTTCAAACGGAAGTTGGATATTGATACCAACAGACTTTCCTCCAACTTCAAATGCACCTCGATTTGCCGCTTCCATGACTCCCGGTCCCCCACCAGTAAGCGTGGTAAATCCATTTTTCCCGAGCAGTACACCTAGGTCACGAGCAATTTGATAATACGAATCATCTTCTTTAAATCGTGCAGACCCAAGCACGGTGACCTCACGCTCCAACTTGGACAAAAATTGATACCCTTCAACAAATTCTGCCATGATACGAAAAATACGCCATGACTCACGGTAATCACCCGACTCATTTAAGGCATATGAAAAATCCTTTTGAGATTCTTGTTGAATTTTTTTTTGTTTTTCTTCTTTCATAATTATCTATTAACATCAAAGTCTTTCGATAGTGTGTCCTAATTGAAGTACATGTTCTTCATCAAGTCTCTTTCCTATAATTTGTAACCCTACGGGCAGGCCACTTTTTGTATTGCCTACGGGTACAGAAACTGCAGGCAAACCAGCTACACTAGCTGGTGCAACAAATACATCAGCCAAATACATGGCGAGTACATCATCTTTTTTCTCACCAATTTTGAAAGCAGGAAATGGAGACGTCGGCGTAATAAGTAAATCAACCTCTTCAAATACACGCTCGAAGTCCTGTCTAATGAGCGTACGAACTTTTTGTGCTTTGCGATAATATGCATCATAATAACCTGCAGACAATGCATAGGTACCAATCATAATACGACGCTTCACTTCTTCAGGAAGTCCTTGCGCGCGAGATCGTGCATACACATCATAGAGATTATCTGCTTGCGCTTGTACACCGTAACGAACACCATCAATGCGACCCAAATTTGAACTGTCTTCACTCGGTACAACAATATAATAAACAGGGATGGCATACTTCGTATATGGCAAACTCACTTCAACAATTTGGCAATTTGGCAATTTGGCAATTTCATTAATTTTATTTTCAACAATAGTCTTTGTTTCTTCGTCCATTCCTTCTAAGTCAAAATATTCTTTTGGAATGCCAATTTTCAATTTTTGCTTACTGTTTGCTGTTAACTGTTTACTATATTCAGGAACTTCGTTATCAACTGTCGTCGCATCTTTTTCATCTCTTCCTGCCATGACTTCTTCCAAAATCGCAATATCTTCTACTGTTTTTGCCATAGGTCCTACCGTATCGAGCGAAGAAGCCATGGGCATAATGCCATAACGAGAATTCCTGCCATAACTCGGACGAAGCCCTGCTATACCACACAAACTCGCTGGTTGGCGGATAGATCCACCAGTATCTTCACCAATTGAAAAAATACACATATGATCTGCAACAGATGCAGCAGATCCACCAGATGAACCACCTGCAACACGATCAAGATCATATGGATTACGCACTGGTCCATACATGCTATTTTCATTACTCGCACCATGTCCAAACGCATCACAATTTGTCTTGCCTACTAACACGGCTCCCTGCTTACGAATATTACTAATTACAGTAGCATCAAATGACGGAACATAGTTATCCAAAATTTTTGCAGATGCAGTAGAACGAACATCGGCAACATCTATCGCATCTTTGACAGAAAATGGGATACCCGTGAGCATTTTTTGTTTTTTATTTGCAATCATTTCATCAGCTATCTGTGCTTCTTCTAAAGCCAAGTCTTCGGTCACTGTAATAAATGCATTGATATCTTTGTTTCGCTTTTTTATCCGAGCCAAACAAGCCTTGGTAAGCTCAACCGAAGAAAAGTCTCCCTTTTTGAGACCATCATAGGCTTGTTTAATTGTTAGTTCGTTAATATTCATAACACTGATTACACAGATTAGGGAATGAATTCACTGATTCAATTTGATGTTTCTTTCAGTGTAATCTTTTATAAATCAGTGGAATCAGTGTTATCAAAAACAGCCTTCACCTTCAATAAATTTCCATGCGCGCTCGGAAATTGACTTATTATTTTTCCCCTTGCTTCTTTACTACAATCTTCCACGACATCCTCCCGAACAACATCTTCAAGCCCTGTTACCTGGCATGTTTCCTCTACTCCTTCGGTATCTACTTCGTTCAATACTTCAATGTAATCCAAAACAACCGAGAGTTGCTCGGCATACATAGTTTTTTCTTTTTCTGTAAGCTCCAGACGAGCTAATTTTGCTATATGTTCAATTTCTTGCGAGGTAAGCTTCATAATGTGATTATTGTATCAAAATCCGCATGTTTAGGCAAACCTTATCAATATTTCCCTGAGTGTTTATCACACACCCTTAAGTCCACACAACAAATCACCCTAGAATATAGGGTGATTTTGATTACACATCTCTAAAATTGTCACTTCAATGCGAGTACTTCTTTCACAAGCACGATATCTTGATCTATTTTTTTGATTATTTCTTCTGTCGTCTCAAACCACTCCAACTCACTTACTTTTTGCACAGGATCAACTTCTACATATTTACCATACAAATCTCCATCAAATCCAATAATATATACTTCAACTTTCCATGGGTCATGCTGAATAACAAGGGCTGATGTATATTTTTTGTGATTGACAAATGCCCAAGCTGCGTATACGCCACTCGAAAATTTTACATCTTTGCGTATGCAATCAAGATTGGCAGTCGGGTATCCATATGATCGCCCGAGGCCATCACCATGTATGACGATACCATGTATCATATTATTTTATTCTAATATGGTTATGGCGCGTGCAAGCCCATTGTCAATATAATCATCTGGTGCAGTACCTTCTGTGCCTTCCTTTTGTATGAACATATCTTGCATTTCTTCATCAGGAGTTATACCAACATCATTTATTTGTCTCTCTTTTGGAGTGAGCCATTCAGCTACAGTCAACTTGAGTGCTGATCCATCTGACAACACTTCAAACTCCTGGACAGAACCTTTGCCAAATGTTGTCTCACCAATGATAGTCGCTACACCATAGTCCTGCAAAGCTCCTGCAATAATTTCTGCGCCAGAAGCAGTCCCTCCATCAATAAGTACCACGGTCGGTATACCAACAAATCTATGCTTACCTTCTTCGGCACCATAGGTATCTTCCTTGCCACTATTGAATCGCTCGCGCACGATAACACCTTTGTCAATCCATTCGGCTGCTATGCGCACTGAGGTATCCAAATAACCACCAGGATTATTTCTCACATCAAGCACAATACCTTTGGGAGATTCAAGTAAAATATCCTTGACAGCTTTGTCAAATTCCTGCCATGTATTATCATTGATATAACCCACGCGAAGATATACAATATCGTTTTGTTTTTTCTCCCATGTCACACTAGACACGCTAATCGTATCTCTCACAATCACCACATCATGCAATGTCTCAAGTCCATTGTCTGTAATAGCAAGGGTAACTTCTGTCCCTCTCTTCCCTCTAATTTTGAGCACTGCTTCCTCGACGCTCATATCAACAGTATCTTGGCCGTCTATTGCCATAATTTTGTCACCTGTATGAAGACCCGCTTGTTCTGCAGGAGAACCAGGCAAAGGTGCTATGATAATCAATTGATCATCACGCAATCCAATTTCGGCCCCAATTCCTTCAAACTCCCCTGACAAATCACGGGTAAACTCCTGAGCCTTTGCTGGAGGAAAATAGGTTGAATATGGATCACCCAATCCTGCCACAAGGCCTTCGAGTGAACCATAGAACAAAGCAACATCATCCACTGGCTGCTTGACATAATTTTGTTTTATCTTGTCCCAGACATCCCAATACTGTTCAAACTCAACTTCAGAAGAATGGGTTTTATTGTAAAGACCCACTACCTTATTGATCTGTATATTTCCTTCATCATCAAATAGTGTTGTGCTTACTTTGTGTGTGATACCTACGACCACACCCAAACCAAATAAAAAAAATCCCGTAACAACCAAAGCTATATTTTTTGCACGATGACTTGTATATATTTGTTGTTCCATATGTAGTTATTCTACACGAGTGATAGAAGCTCCAATAGAAATCAATTTACTTGTGAGATCTTCATATCCGCGCTCTATAGGATAAGAATTTCGCAACACAGATGTGCCTTTTGCCGCAAGCATAGCGATAAGCACTGCCACTGCTGGACGAATAGCTGGCGGGCACATGAGTTCATTTGCCTTGAGCTTTGTAGGTCCCTCGACAAATACTCTATGGGGGTCGAGTAGTGTAATCTGAGCTCCTAATTTTTGTAATTCAAGATAATAAATAGCGCGATTCTCATATACCCAATCATGCACAAGTGTCCGTCCTTTTGCCTGTGTAAGCATGGGAACGAAAAAGGGTAGATTGTCTATATTGAGTCCGGGGAAAGGTCTCCCATATACTTTGTCAGGTAACGCGACAAGATGGGAAGGTTTCAAAACGACATCTACGATAGTAAATTTACCATTCTTGGACACCCTTTTATTTTTGAGGCTAAATTGTTGCCCCATGACTGACAATTTTTCTAATTCAAGCTCAAGAAAATCCAATGGACATTGTCTAACGGTAATGGGTGACTTCGTCGTGACACCAAGTGCAATGAGACTCATCGCGACAATAGGATCTGGCATTACTGGATACGCAGAAACACTATGTAACTTTTTAGTACCCTTGATAGTAAGTGTCGTTGTCCCTATCCCCTCAACATGTGCGCCTGCTGCCTGCAAAAAATAACACAGATCCTGCACCATATAATTTGATGAAGCAAATTTGATCGTGGTGACCCCAGGAGCAAGCACAGCAGCCATGATTGCATTTTCTGTTGGTGTGTCACCAGATTCATACATGACAATATCACGCGCTTTGAGTGTACGATTAGTTACTTCATAGTATTTTGCATTTGATACGACGTGCACACCAAATTTCTCAAGTGCAAATAGATGGGGCTTGACCGTGCGCTCTCCAAGTCGACAACCACCTGATTTATAGATTTTGTATGTCTTCTCACGAGCAGCAAGCGCGCCAAGCAAAAGCAATGAAGATCGTGTTACTTCACACGCCTTGCGATGTATAGTACTCATGTCCAATGGGTGGGACGTATCCAGATGCAATGTATGATCATCCAACCATGCCACCACCACGCCTATACTTTCCAAAATTTCTAAAATACGAAAAACTTCTTCAATACGGGGCATATCAAGCAAGGTAACCTTGCCGTGTATCATAAGCGACGCGCACAAGAGAGCAACAGCCGAATTTTTTGATGTGCTTACATCTACCGAACCACTGAGGCGCTTGCCCCCTTCGATAATAAACTTTGCCATAAGGAATTGATTTTGTGTGTAAAATACGTTATGATTATAACGCAAAAAAAGCAGAATAGCAACTATGGATAAAAATCATACAAAACTGATACAACATAGGCTCACACGACGCATACGTCGCATAATCATGGGGTTACTATTCCTATCTTTTTTTGTCATGTCGCCACTTATTATATTGTACACAGCGGGCTATCGCTATGACATAACTCAACACAAAATAAAACAGAAAGGCGTCTTGAGTGTAGATATAAAACCAACAGATGCGACAGTATATCTCAATAATATAAAAATCGATAAAAAAATCCCTATCCGTATCGCTGATCGAGCCCCCGGTACTTACCGTCTCAGCATACAGAGGGAGGGCTACAAATCATGGGAAAAAGATATCACTATATCAAGCAACCAAACAACATATATAAAAGATATCACACTCATACAAGACGCTGTCCCCCAGCGTATAGCACTTGATACTACAGGTATACTCCACATCTACGGCACCGAAGAAAGTCAAACAGTTATCATTCTCTCGCAACATGATGCTCTATTTGAAATATTGGCATTTGATAGCGTACTGCATTCACTCACCCCAATCATGCGCACGACTGTAGAACCATATATAGAAGTATCACCCTTTTTTGATATCGTGTATATTGAAACACAAGAAAATAACGCACATACAGGCTATATTATATCACTGGATAATCCTCAGGATTTAAAAACCATCGGAATCACTTCACCTACATCCATAGTACATCAATGGAACAATGTAGATATATCACAGCCACTCTATACTCAAGAGAACAATCATATCATGCGCATAGAACTCGCTGGTTCAAAGACAGATGCAGCACAATCAACTTCAACACTCTGGTATATTGATGCCGACAATGCTTTGTGGACAATAGAAAACAATACTCTTTCGCAGATGAATAGCAACAACTCATTTTATATAGATGAACCTGTACAACAAATTATTGATATAAATAAAAATAGAATTATACTTAAACTTATTGACAACAGAACACTTGTTGCCAAGTATAATAACCAGGGTTTGTATGATAGACAGCTTATTTCAGGAAATCCAATATATAATCATCACGAAACACGTGAATGGTGGGTTGCAACAAATTGGGAACTTTCAAGCATCTACGAAGATGGTGGAGTGAACCTACTCAGCCGAAGCGGGGATAATATAAAAAATGCTCTCCTTCTTGATAGAGAAGGTGTCATACTTTTTGTGACTAACCAGGGTCTCAAATCTTTCAATCCAGGTTATTATGTAGGACATGAACTCCTCAATGAACCAAACATAGAAGATACTATAGCATTAATTAAAAAAAGAGAACTCCTATTTTTGAGTCCTCATGATACTGAAGGCTACGCGTTATATTCATTGCGTTATTAGAGTTCTATTACTGACTTGTCACCAACAATTATAGATCGTCCTTCAGTGGATGATTTTTTAATTATTTTCACATTTTTCCCTAGAATACTATTACGAATAAACAAATCAGCATTAATCTCTGTATTGTCGAGAATGATACTGTCTTCAACATGAGCCCCAATAACCTCGCACCCAGAACCTATGGCAACACATGGACCAACAGTACACTGTTTCATAATACAATTTTCACCAATAATAAGAGGTCCATTAAGTGTGACATCTCCGGCTATACGAGAGCCAAGCCCAATGTGAACATTACCATGGATACGCGCCCCCTCTTCTACAATGCCATGATTAGGAAAATCAGCTGTATCCATCTTTTCAAGCAATAGACGATTGGCAATAAGCAAATCCTCTATTTTCCCCGTGTCTTTCCACCAACCGGTGATTTCTTTGGCGCCAACTTTTTTGCCAGTCTTCAGTAGATACGAATGAATACTTGAGATTTCGTATTCTCCACGTGTTGATTTTTCTATGTGATCAAATGCTTCAAAAAATACACGCGGTCCATAAAGATATATACCCGTGACTGCAAAATTATTTGGAGGATTTTGTGGCTTTTCCAACACGTCAATGAGATTATGTTGTGTATCAAATACAGGGACGCCAAATCGTTCTGGATCATTTACTTCTGACAAAGCAAGCATACAATCATATTTGCCCGCACTAAATTCATCAAACAACTCATTTAAGCCTCCGAGTAATATATTGTCTGACAAATAAAACATGAAAGGATCGTGGCCAATAAACTTCTCTGCCTCTTTGACCACGTGAGCAATACCTTGAGGACCGCCCGTCTGTTCAAAAAAAGTAATATCTATGCCCCAATGTCCCCCATCACCAATATACTGTTGCAATTCAGTCTCTCCAGGGTTTGTATTGATAAAAATTTCCTTGATCCCAGCCTTTACCGCTTTTTCTATAGCATGAAAAATCATAGGCTTATTTGCAAGCGGTAATACATGTTTATTGATTGTTGTCGTGATCGGGTGCAATCGTGTTGCACGTCCTCCGCCGGTCAATATTGCTTTTTTGATATGCATAGACTGACTTCAAAAATATAACTCATATCTCAGATAACACATGACACAATTATATTTGAGTTATGTTATCTGTGAGATATGTCATGGGTGATCACCACCAAATTAATCCCTTAACAACCACCCAATAATATAATGTCATAATGGGATTGCCAATATATTTAAGTATAGGATTTTCCATTGCTTTCTCTTGAAAATATACACCAGGCACGGTAAATGAAAGCAAATATCGGTCACTCACCTTGCGTATATGCTGAATTTTCTTTCGTTTTTCAAGCCACAATTTCCAATGCTTCTTTTGCAACCAATATTTATATACCTCAAAACGTTTATCAATCCACTTGCCTCGCCACGCAAAAAACCACAAACCAACCTCGAGTACCAATCCCATAGGCAATAAAAGTAATAACGTAGGCCAACGAAAAAACATAAGCATGACACCATATCTATTTCGCTCCATCCAATAAAACTTGGAAATACTGCGACTAAATTGATATTTGTGGTAAAAAATAGAATCCGACACAAGCGCAATCTTGTAGCCTGCAGCACGCAATCGAAATGACCACTCAAGATCTTCATGATACAAAAAGAAATCATGATCCCATGAACCAAATTTTCTAATAAGTTCGCTCCGAACCATAAGGGCAGCGCCACTTGCGTATGACACTTCCTTTACAGATGGTAAATCCAGTTCCTTTATTTTTGTACGGTACTGATCACAATAACCAAAACCAAGATAATGCATAGAATTCCCTGCACTATTCAAAAGTTCTGTTTCAGGATGAAGTAGCATGAGCGACTGAGCAAGGCCAATTTCTTTGTCATTTTCCATTGCTTCGACAAGTGGCTCAAATGCATTTGACGCAACAAAACCGTCATTATTGTGAAAAAACACATATTCAAAGCCATGTTCAAGCGCCCAGTCCACTCCTGCGTTATTTCCGCCTGCAAATCCTAAATTTTCTTTCTGAGGAAGAAGTGTGGTATGTGGGATTTCTTTGCCTGACAAAGGCATGACACGTTCTTCTATATATCTCACTGAATGCCCATGCTCTGGATGAGGGTTATCCACAATAATAAATTCCAATTTATCCTTTGGATATGTCACTTTCTTGAGCGCTGAAACAACATCATCAATATATGGCTCGCAATGAAACGAAAGGTAAACAATTGCTATTTTAGGAAATGAATTCATACATTAATTTCAAATTTTGAATTTTAAATTTCAAAAATTTATATTTTACTTTTATAAAAACGGTGATTCCCTCTCCACTTCAATAAATACTGGAACCAACTTCTGGCATGGATACGCGCAAGCTTATTTTTGAATAATGCTTTGAAAATACCTGGCACTTTTGCAGAATCTCGCGCATGAACATGTTTTATTACTATATCATGAACATAATACACTGGCCAGCCCGCTTCCCACATGCGATGACACCAATCTGCATCTTCCAAATACATAAAATAACGATCATCAAACCAGCCTATTTCTTCTACCACTTCCTTTCTCACGACCATAGCTGCACCAAGCACCCAGTCCACAGGTCGTGTTTCATTATGATCAAAATCTTTCATAATAAGTTTATCCGCGTGTTTCCGAACCCACGTATACTTTTGATCAAAATTAATTTGTTTCAATGGCTTGATAAGAATAGAAGGTAAATCAAACCGATAGCACGAATACTGAAGTGATCCATCCATATTCTGCAATTTTGGTCCTATGCATCCAATTCTAGGATGAGTGTCCATAAAATTGATAATACGTTCTACTGTTTTTGAATTCTCAGGTATAACAGTGTCGCGATTCAAAGCGAAATAATAACGAGCTTTAGAAGCTTTAAATCCCATGACATTGCCTTTACCAAAACCAACATTCCCACCAGAATCGATATATAAAACTCCTGGAAAACGCACTAGTGCCTCTTTCATTCCATCGCAGTTCTGTGAATTATCAGCAACTGTTATTTGTACATCATATGGACAATCAGCAATATCTGTAACCAAAGACTCCACCGCGCGTACGATGTCGTCTTTACATTTGTAATTAAGAAGTACGATATTGATGTCTTTCATAACATTGATTTCACTGACTATGATGCCAGCCCGCCTCGGGCCGGGATTACACAGATTTACAAAACCATCTTTCATCCTTATACTTTTCTTCCTTAAAAATTCTTTCTATCTCTTTTATAATTTCTGACATATCTTCATCAGTAAGAGGATCAAAGCCTTCATAAAATCCAGTCCCTCTATCTGGTAAATACATACTTTCTGGCCATGGTTGTTTGACTGCATTTGCAGTTCTACCAAAAATATGAAGATGCAGACAAGGTCGCTTTCCTTCTTTAAATGCCCAATTACCCATGTCTTGATAATTCAATTTTATAATATCAATACCACGTCGTTTCATAGCAATGGGAAATGCTTTACCTACTACCATAGTAAGACGCATAAACTCAATAGCGACCTCTGGAACAAGCTCTGTCCTATCCTCAATAGATGTATCTTTTATTTCAATCCGCAAATGTCCACCTTCAAGCCGTGGCAGAAATGGCTTTGGATGCGGTTTGACAATAAAATGTTCTGTTTCAAAAGTCAATGTCATAAAAGATGTTATAAGTTATATGTTACACACTACATAAAAATTACTTCCACCACTGTCTCATCTCTTTCCAACTAATTTTTCTCAGTTGTTTGATCTTTAATCTTTTTGTCTTCAGATCTTTACGCAACTGCCATATCTCCCCCAACCCTTTCAAAACACTTCTATCAAACAACAAAAAATAAATAAATTTCTTTAGTTCATACCATTTTATGAATACTGCGTCAAGCAACCAATTTTGCCAATACTCATTTTTGTAAATCGTCATGATGTGATTTTTATAGCTATGATATTTTACCCAATCGCTTTGTTTCTTCTTATTTTCTAAAGCTTTACTATCACCCATTTCTTCTGGACCTGCAGCTGAACGATCGTGGTAAGCAACTGTATCCAACAATACAAACGATGTAAATCCTGCAGAGCGTAGACGAAATGCCAAGTCAACATCTTCTTTGTATGAATGATACGATTCATCAAGAAAAGTTCCATCAGTAAATGCAACAACCTCTAGCGCTGTACGTCGATACATAGGAAATGCTCCTGAGACACCAAATACCTCCATAGCTTCACCATGTGTACGAAATGATAATTCCAATTTCGATTTTTTATCATCCCATTCTTTTCCTGTGTATTTCTCAATAACACGTCTATTTCTAAACACTTTCAAGCCTAAACTATCTATTTTATTGCTTAAAGATTCGCCAATTCTGCATTTTTCGAAGTTCCACCTCATCAACCTCGGACTCACTGATGCAACATGTTCATGCCCGGGCTCATCCATAAACTTCACCATTTTTCCAAGACAATCCGGCATTAAATACATGTCTTGATTCAATAACAGGTTATAGATATTAGGTTTTAGGTTATTAGTTTTGAACAAAAGATTATGACCTCCTGCAAAACCCAAATTTTCTTTTCCTTCAACCAATTCATATTCAACTGGAAAATCAAGTAATTCTTTTTTCATGTTCCCCACGGTGTCGTCTGTTGATCCATTATCTAAAATAATTAATTTCCAATCCTTAAAAGTCTGTTTTTTTAATGAATCGAAAAGATACGGAATATACTTTGCTCCGTTCCAAGTGACGAGATGTACACTCAGCTTCATAAAAATTATCCAAAAAAATACAAATAAATTATACAAACAAATCAACCAAGAAAGCCAAAACTATACCAACCGGTCTAAATACTGCAATCCATATCCACTTATGCATTGGTTCCCATTTTTTAAAATACGTGAGCATGCTTTTGCTAAAATTTTTCTGTTTCCAGTAACTCTTTCTTTTCTTAAAACTCTGTCCTACATAATCCACACACGAGATAATAGGCGTATACATGACTTTGAAACCAAGACGCTTGGCTTCCCGGCAAGTATCTACGTCTTCAAACCAAAAAAAATATCGTGGATCAAACGCCCATCCTAATTTTTGTACCAATTCTCTACGCATAAGCATAAATGAACCACGTACACTATCTACTTCTTGTTCAACTTCCCTATTAAAATCTTTCATGAGATAGTTATCCAAAAACATAGGCAAAAAATGTGGTACTTTGAGCAAAAGCAATACTTGTTCCCACACTTTTGGAAATCGACGAGGAGATGCCTCCGGATTAAACTGGCCATGCTGATCCACAAGCTTACAACTCGCGATCCCGACATCTGGATGTTTCCTCATCCAATCAACCATGATATCCAAGCTTCCCTCTTCCACGCGCATATCCGGGTTTAAAAACAATAAAAATTCTCCTTGAGCCACACCAACACCTTTGTTATTCGCGCTGGCGAAACCAAGGTTTCCACCATTTTCAATAATCTTTACCTGAGGAAATTGTTCTCTAATTATATTAACCGTCTCATCTTTTGAACCATTGTCAGAAATAATTTCTTCGCATGTTATATTTTTGCAACCTGAAAAAACAGACCTGATCTGTTCATCAATATTTTCTTTTGCATTCCACGTAACCGTAATAACTGATAAATCCATACATGATTAAGTGTTCAAGTGATCAGACGATTGACGCCCGTAGTCATCTTCAAAACGAACAATATCATCTTCACCAAAATATTCTCCTGTCTGCACCTCAATAAAAGTCATATCTTTATCTCCCCTGTTTGCGACACGATGTTTATGTTCAACAGGGATATCAATATACTCTCCTTTTTTCAACAAAATTTCTTTGTCATTCAAGGTCATAGTTGCTTCACCCTGTACTACATACCAATGTTCACTACGTTTATGGTGCAACTGATAACTCAGGCGTTGCCTTGGTTTAACCAAAATTTCCTTTACTTTGTATGTAGGAGTATCAAGCAATACTTTGTACCAACCCCATGGCCGTTCTTCAAATTCCATACTCAACATGTTAATACTTTATCACTACTTGTGCCTTCTTTTTTCATCTTTGCGTATTTCCCCATGGTATCCTTCATCGCTTCATGTACTTCGCGCATTTCTATGCCAATATTTTTCAAATTTTCTGAAGCAAGAAAATTATTTGATCGTCCCTTTGTTGCCAGACCCTGTTTGACCAAATCTTCATTTGAAATCCACTCATTGGTATGACTCGGATCAACCAATTCTTCGTACAACGCAACAATTTCCTTATGTTTGAGTGTGCCGGGATTGGTAACATGAAAAATACCAGTAGCTTTCTTTTCCATAAGCTGTCTGAAAACATGTACCATGTCGTCGACAATCGTCACACTATTTTCCACATCAACAACTTTCTGAAATGTTGCCAATTTATCGATCATATTGTTGGGAGATGGTATATAATCTATGGGCATTCTAATTCTCCCAATTCCCACATTTGGCAATGTCGATAAAACTAAATCCGCAGCCCACTTCGTTCGTGAATAGGTCACCTCGGTTGGATTTCCCATATCTTCCTCTCTCCACTTTTTGTCTGGATGCATTGAATCACCATAAAAAATACAACCTGAACCGATGTGTAATAAATATACACCACGTTCCTGACATCCTTCGGCAATGATGATAGGGAGCTTGGTATTTCCAAGAATTGTCTCAAGTTGGTGAGTCTCACACCAATCCACATTTGGCTTCCCACGGACACCAGCCGCATTCAACACCGCATCTGGTTTGTGCTCGTCGAGAAGTTTAATCATATCTTCTTTTGATTCAATTCGGTCAGTACTCAAAACTGAATCAGACCATGCATCATGGCACCGATGACCGATGTATCCACCACCGATAATAAGTATTTTCATAATAACAGGTTTTAGGTATTAGGTTTTAGGTATTAAAAAAATTGTCTTTTCATTATTAATCTAATACCTAAAACCTATAACCCAATACCTATCTCCCATACCACTCTTCATAATACTCTTGATATGCGCCACTCTTGCATCTACCTACCCACTCTTGATTATTCTTGTACCAATCAATCGTCATTCGTAATCCTTCATCTAAATCAATAAGTGGTTCCCAACCTAATTCTTTTTTAGCTTTTGTATAATCTATAGCATAGCGCCTGTCATGTCCAGGTCTATCTTTCACATACTCAATATAGCTTTCATCACGACCGAGTAATTCAATAAGTTTTTTGGTCAATTCCAAATTTGTGATTTCAGCGTCTTTTCCACCAAGACAATATGTCTCTCCGATTTTTCCTTTTTGTAAAATCATATCAACTCCGCGATTATGATCTTCGACATAAATCCAATCACGCATCTGTTGTCCATCGCCATACACGGGAACTTTCTTACCTTCCATGAGATTCGAAATAAATAATGGAATTATTTTTTCTGGAAAGTGATACGGCCCATAATTATTTGAACAATTTGAAATAGTCATTTCAATCCCATACGTTGTGTGATATGAACACACAAGATGATCTGATGCAGCTTTGCTCGCTGAATAAGGGCTTCGAGGTGCATATCGCGTCTGTTCATTAAAAGCCGGTTCTCCTGGTCTTAACGCTCCAAATACTTCATCTGTGGAAATATGATGTAGTCTCTTTTTATATTCACGAACAGCATCGAGAATAGTCTGGGTACCAAGTACATTTGTACGGATGAAAGAACTGGGGTCCATAATAGAACGATCAACGTGAGACTCAGCAGCAAAGTGAACAACAACATCATTATCCCTGATCAAATTAAAAACTAAATCTCTATCACAGATATCTCCTTTTACAAATGTATAATTTTTATTATCAGCGACATCTTTTAAATTTTCCAAATTCCCTGCATATGTCAAAAGATCAAAATTAACAATTTCATCTTGTGAATGTTCTCGCATCCAATATCGAATAAAATTTGACCCAATGAAACCAGCACCTCCGGTAACTAATAATTTCATAGCTCATTTGAAAATTTTAAATTTTAAATTGAAAATTACTTAAGCGGTTGCCCTTCAGGGAACTTCCTAATATCTTCTAGTATACGACGATGATTGAACCCTATCTTGTCAGGCAAATCATGCAAGCTAAAAAACTTTGTCTCTGAGACCTCTATAGTCGCTTCAATATCACCACTCACTATATGCCCAATATAAAAGATGGACACGGTTGGTCTACGAGGATCATTGGTCAAATTTTCATATACACCATACAATCTCGTTGGCTCAGCCTGTACATTGAGTTCTTCATGTATTTCTCTCCTCACTGCGTCTGTGGGAGATTCACGCTTGATATGTCCTCCGGGTATCACCCAATATTCTTTGTATGGCTCTACGCCACGCTTAGTCAGTAACACATTGCCTGCAGCATCAAAAATAATCATGTTGGCAGAACAGCGAGGATAAATTTTTTCTTCTTCAAAAATCATATGCGTATTTATCTTTGTGCAATGAAATCTTTTACGTCTTTTAGTGCGCCATCAATATGATAGGCAAGATTGTCAGGGATCTGATCAAGAGGAAAATATCCAAAATCATCCATTTCTACGTTCTTCACAAATTCCTGACTTTTGATTCTAATAAAATATAAAACCATGGCACGTGAAAATTTGGGGCTCATGCCTTTGTCAGAATATACATGAAACAAATCACCCACTTCACAATCCACTCCCAATTCTTCACGTACTTCACGTTTGAGACATTCCTCTACAGACTCATGCGCATACATATGTCCGCCCGGAAGATCCCAAGCACCTTTGAACGGCTCTTGCACACGATGTGCAAGTAATATCTCGTTACGTTCATTAATAACAATACCCATCACCACGGTATGCATATAATTATTTTTTAGATAATCATGCACTTGTCCGAAATGTTGCGTATATAGTGTACGTTTTATTGGGATAAGTTGTTCTTCACTTTTTTTCTTGAGATAAGATTTGATAAGCATTTTATGATTAAAACCAAGTTTCTTCCACAACGCTTTTCTCGGTTTAACCCACATACCCTCACTCATAAAATATGATGAGGCTATCGGGGAACTATTTTTTTTGATTACTGCTGTATACAATACCTGCACTGCATAAAAACGTGGATCTGCAACTGGTTTCATATCTGGATCTCCCATTACATCCACTAGATGCGTCAATTCAATATCAACACCAAATTCTGTCTTTGCGCTTCTCACTGCTGCTGACTCTATATTGTCATCAGTAATTTGTACATAACCACCGGGTAATACCCAGCGTCCTTTTGCTGGTTCAAGAGTACGTCTGCCAAGCAAAACATTCCCCTCTGTATCAAGAATAATAAGATCTACGCACAAGATAGCATATTTTTCTTCTTCCAATTTGTATATCGTACTTTCTATAAACTCGGACATATGCTATTACTCTATTAATGCAAAAAATAATGGTGGACAAGCGCCCATGTGGCCATAGTCTCGCCATCCCATATTTCATTCTTACGAATCATATCATCTATTTCTTCTGGCCGGCGATACATAAGTTCTATCTCTTCAGATTCATCAGGATGCTGAGGACCCTGTGATGCAACATGAGCTAAATATACATGACACATATCTTTTACAAATCCATTTGCCGGCTCAAATGTTCCCATCTTGACCATTTCTCTTGGCACACATCCTGTCTCTTCGAGAAGTTCCAATTGGGCCGCTTCAGCAGGCGTCATACCTATTCTTATTCCTCCTGCAGGAAATTCGATACTTTGCTTGTCAACAAGATATCTATGTTGCAATGTCAATACAATTCTTTCATCTTCTAGTACGGGAACGACAATGACAACACCATTTGTTTCTCCATAAAAATAATCACCAGGCTTGCCATTGGGCATTTCGTATGTATCGTGCTTATATTTCCACCATGGATTCTCGTGGAGTACCTCTTCAGTAAGTTTTTTCAAATGTTTCGGCATATGGTTCACCTGAGCACTACAGCATTTTAGCACTTTTTTAAATGTGTCTTCTTTGGAACAACGTGCTCAAGTGCTTTAATGCTCCAGTGCTGAAATGTCCGAGTGTTTAAGTCTTAAATAATTTCCCCACGTCTTCAACCGTCTTATCTCCAGATTGATCTATAATAGAATGCATATTCCCACCGCCGTCATTTCTCCATCGTGGAAAAATATGTATATGCAAATGAGGGACAACTTGTCCTCCCACTTCACCGTGATTCCAACCCACATTATACCCATCTGGCTGCAATATATGATCTATTCTCTCCTGCGCACGTTTAACCCCAAATAATAAAAAGCCCAACAACTCGTCATTAAGTTCAAGTAAATGTTCAGCATGAACTTTGGGGATTACTAATGTATGACCTTTTGCCCGTGGAGCAATATCCAAAAAAGCAAGTACATGATCATCTTCATACACGGTATAATTGGGGATTTCTTTTTTTACGATTTTACAAAAGATACAATCACTCATATATTTTACTGTCTTATTATATATAGTTCATGTTCTTGGAAATCCATAATCTTGCCCATTCCAAGACCAAATCGCCTCAGATGAATATAAACGTTCTCCCTCTGTACATCATCTAAACGTGGACAAAAATAATAGACAATTTTACGTTCCTGGGCTAACTTCTGTACCGCTTCCCCAACTCGAGAGTCAAAAAAACGGACAATCACCTGTCTTTCTGGCCAGAAAAACTTGTCTTCATGGTCAGTTATGATTATAACATCCTCTTTTGTATTAGCCAAGACCCATGTTTTGACTTCATAAGCATACAGAAGGTTATCTTTGGTATTATCAAGCCCATCTATACCTCCATATACCACTTTTGCGCTATATACAAAGGAAATTATCACTGATATTATGCCCAAAATATTCAAAAATCTCTTATACGAAATCCTCTCCAGTAGCCAAAAATAAGCAAAAACCACAAATATTGTACTCGCCACGAAAAGTGGCAACCAATACCGTGTATACGCAACCCCAATTGTCTTCTGATCAAAAAGAGTATCGTGATTACTACCATAGTACACAAACAAAAATAAACTCGCCAAAATGAATACTATCCCAAAGACAATCTGCTCTTTGGTAAGTCTTTTTTTGATCCATTCAAAAATAAATAGACAAAAACCAAACAATGCAGGAATACTAAACCACCAAAACATTTTCACAAAATAAAACCATCCACTTTTCAGTATCATCTCAATATCAATACCAAATGGAAATATGAATGAATACCAATGTCTGACTTCAAGTGAACGAGAACTAATATAACTACCTGCTGAACTCCCGTATACCTGTATATTTATCCATCCATACAAACCAACAAATAATAGTCCAATAATTACCCATGTAAGCAATCGTGAAAAACTGATTTCTTTTCTATACATTATCACAACAATACATATACATAATACAATCCACACAATTTCATTCGGCCGCATCAGAATCCCAAGCATGAAAATGACCATACCAAGGATATCATTCGACCATATATATTTTTTTATTGGCTTAGAAATCAAAAGCCAAACACCCATCAACACCAAACTTACAAATCCTACATTATGGAACATGCTACGCCCTGTGTAGTACCAGAGTACTGGCTGAAAAAATAATAATACAGAACTCCAAAATGAAATTTGTTCACTGAATATTTTTTTTATAATTCCATAAAACGCCCAAACTCCAAATATCGCAAGTATAGATGTCAAAAATACAACCAACTTCGTACCAATCGATTTGGCAACAATGCCATATAGCGCCGGCATTCCCCAAAAACCGACTGGCAAAATCTCGTCACCTCCAACTTCCTCGACAAATGTACTGCGCGGATGAATAAATTCATTCAATGCTCCATAATCATTTGGCAATCGATATGAGAGCTTATGTTCTTTTGCAATAGTCTGAGTAAAAACAAAATTTGCAGTTTCATCTGGAGAATTAAAAATCCCCGGCACTGAAAAATTCAAATAATTATATAAAACAAAAAACACTAAAGAAAAAATCAGGAGTACTATATTATATTTACTATGAAAAAAATTCTTCATAAAACTTGACCAAACTATAAAAAACTGATACAAAATACTACCGTTCTTTTTCGTGAAAACCTTTAAACCAAGAAAGGCGCTCGTCATGGAAAACTCCGAAACGATCGGACTGTTCATGTCGTGGTACAACTTCCTTCGTGCGTTCTTCGAGCCCGCGGTTCCGTACGTGTTCCCGCGGCACCTGCCGCAGTGGCTGAGCGGCGGACAGAAGATCCTGTTCATGACCGCCAACCGTGTCACCTACGCGCGGACTGTCGCGCTCGTCCCCGTGGGAGTACTCATGGCCTATGAGTACTTCATGGCAGCGTTCGTGACCTTCGTGATCGCTGCTGTCATGGACTTCGTAGACGGACTGGTGGCTACCGTCCACAAGAAGCTAGGCCACTATGATGACGAGGACTTCGGCAAGTTCATCGACGCCTTCTGCGATAAGTGGTTCTTCGCAGGTGTCGCGGCCGGAACGCTCCTCATGCTCATTCACCACGCGCCAATGTGGTACACGCTTATCACGTCGGTGACGCTCGGCACCCTCTGCGTGCTCGAAGCCATCTTGGGCACGATCCGTGCCCTCGACTACCTGAATAACAAACGTGGCAATGGCTCGGCCAAGAAGGTCGACCTCCGCGCACCCGGTTCAGGCAAATTGAAGATGGCTCTCGAGATGATCGGCCTGGGCGGGCTGATCCTCTCGCTTCCCTCCCCCCACGCCCATTGGGCTGGCTACGTCGGAATCGTTTCCCTCGCGACCGCCATTCCGTTCGCGTACCAGAGCTTGTCCCACAAGCTCGCGGAACGCAAACGCTCTCCCTGATACCCGCCATCAACCGATGAGCGGGTTCCCCTTTTTATAACATTGACTACACGCCATGCCGAAACAAACTCAATAATGCAAAACCAACAGACAAACCCAAAATCCCACTCGCTATTCTCAAAAATATTTCATTATCAAACACGAGAGCGATAAGAATAGCGCACACTGACAATACTTGCAAAAACATTTTTATTTTCCCCCATAAATTTGCCATACGCACTGTCTTGAATTTCACCGTCGCTACATACGCACTTGCAATAAACACAATCTCTATTCCAAGTACTGCAATGCCGAGCCAAAAATCCAAATGCTTGAATACGAGAAGCAAAACCATAGATCCTATAAGGAGCTTGTCTGCGAGTGGATCAATGAGCATACCAAACCGTGTAACTTTGGCCTGTGTGCGTGCAAGTGAACCATCTAGTGCATCAGTAAAAGCGACTAATAAAAATAACACAACACCAATACGATAGCATCCATACAGTATAAACAAAAAAACTACGGGCGTAGCTATAATTCTAAATATGCTGATTTTGTTTGGTGTAACTGATGCAGGCAATAGTTTCAAAAATGTGCGTGCCAAAAAATAGTCATGCGCATGTATCTCATCTGCTTGCAAATAGGAAAAGAGCTCCGGATGTTTTTGCTTAAACGTATTGATAAATTCCATATTTTTCGCTAAAATAACATTGTCTAGTATACACTAAAAACAATAAAAATCAATATGTATTTTAATAGAAAAAAACTTCTCGCCTGGGCTATATGTAGTACTATTTTGGGTATTCTCAATATTTTTGTATTCCAAAACGTCGTAGTTGGCAGTATTGCATTTCTTATATACATCTACACTATTGGTACATGGACGAGTTCGCTCCTCCCTAGATATATGGGCGAACAAGGACGACGCTTCTGGGGTATGACGCTTATCATATGCCTCATAGTACTCCTCAATGTCATCATATACTACCCATACAAAATTACCTCCCTTACCACAGCATTTGTTTTTATCATTCCATTGTTTCTTTTCTTTTTCAAACAAAACAGCGAAATACCTACTGACAAAATAGAAAACTATTTTGAACGATCATATTGTTTCCCTACGGCGCTACTACTCATACTCGAAGCAATATTGCTCTATACACTCTTTCATAATCAGACAGCAGAAGTACTCCCTTCGCCTTGGATGACGCTGGGGAAATCATTCTTCATCATATATGCTCTTGCCACAGCTCTGCTCATCTGGATTATCACCAAAACGAAACGAACGACAAGTGACATCATACTTACGTCGCTTCATCTCTTCATCACCTATTCAGTAGCACCTATCATCTACAAACTAGGGTATGGATTTGATGGACTCATACATCGAGCTACCGAGGTGTGGATCCAAACCAATGGTATGATTACACCAAAAAATCCATTTTATATTGGGCAATATGGGTTCGTCGTATGGCTTTCAAATCTTACGCATATCTCTGTTCAGATTATTGATGTATATCTTGTTCCCGTACTCGCGTCTCTCAGTTTGCCATTCGTAATTTATTATACACTCAAAAAATCATGGAATCTTGATGGTGATAGTGCTCTTTCCTTAGTCCTCCTCTTACCATTCTTATTTATCACATCTCTCCATCTCACCACACCATACAATGTCGTCCTACTACTTACTATACTCACGGTATTTACGTCGATTGGATATATAAGAAAAAATATCCCATGGATCATCCCTACGGCGCTTGCCCTGATATCAACAGTTATTCACCCATTCATTGGCATTCCGCTCCTCGGGTTTGTCATTGCTATGATTATCATACAGGTGAATAAAATTAAGAAAATACAAATCCCGCTCCTCATATTATATACATTCGGGATCACGCTACTCCCGGCCATTATGTTCACCATGTATTTGAAACTTGGCGGATACGATATGCCTGTATTTTCAAATCCTTTTTTGGAAATTGAAAAATTTTTGGAACTTTTCAAACGTCCGTATTGGTATAGACAAAATTCTCCGTTACTCTTTGAGTTACTCTATATTTGGCAACGCCTTATCATTCCCCTCGTGATTGGATTTGGCATTATTGGTTTTTTTGTCAAAAAACAAAAGAAAATTGTGGAATATATTTTTCCACTCACCGCTCTTAGTATGTGGATTGCTGCATGGCTTTTGCGAACATGGATCGTGTTCCCCAATGTTATAAATCTAGAGCAAGGTGGATATCCGACACGTCTCCTCGTTATTGGCCTCCTATTTCTCATACCGTGGAGCATGTATGGGATATATTATATTGGCAAAAGCCTTATCGATGGAGTACAGACCCTATCAAAAAGACAGTGGATGACACTCGGAATTATCATAAGTTCTGTACTTCTCATGGTTTCGCTGTATCTAAGTTATCCTCAACGAAATCCAAAAGTATATTTCACCGGGTTCAATGTAACACAATATGATGTACAAACAGTCGAATGGATCAATGCAGACAACACAAACTATGACTATGTTGTCCTTGCAAATTCTATCACCTCTGTCGCTGCACTTACCAAATATAGTTTTATAAAACATTTTCAAACTGAACAAGGAGAACTATTTTATTATTCAATCCCGACTGGCGGACCTCTATACAAGATCTATCAAAAAATGTTGTACGAGGGACAAAAACGCGAATATATGGATGAAGTTATGGACTTAACAGGGACAAACAAAGCATACTTTGTCGTGAATTGGTACTGGGATAATTTCAATACTATTGTTGAAGGTGCAAAACAAACCGCTGACTCGTGGCATGTCATCAATGATAAAATTTGGATTTTCACATATACAAGCAGATAGCCAATAGTTTTTACATACCATCTACAAATCTCTTCCTATTGACTACGAACTAACGCCGTATGATCAAACTTATCAAACCAACAAACAAGTATAAAAAAGCTTTATTAAAGCACTTGATGAATTTAAAAAAGAAGGAGATCATCCAGGTATTTTTGATGAAGAACTCGCGCGGAAAAACTTCAAGAAGTATCTTGAGCGCATACGCAACCATGAAAAAAATATAGATTTACCTCGAGGTTTTGTCCCAGCTTCTACGTGGTGGCTCATAGATAACAATACATTCGTTGGTGCTGTCTCATTTAGACACAAACTCAACAAAAAATTGAGAGAATATGGTGGACACATTGGATACAGTATTCGCCCCAGTAAACGCAAAAAGGGATACGGCACACACATGCTTGCGCTTGCCCTCAAAAAAACAAAACGATTTGGACTAAAGAAAGTAATGATCACCTGTGATGAAGATAATGTTGGCTCACGTAAAATAATACAAGCAAGTGGTGGAATACTTGAAGATATTATCGAAACAAAATTAAATCCGGACAAAAAATCCACCATGAGGTGGTGGATTCGTCTAGACTGATTTACTATACAATGTAATAAGCTTCTCAATATATTCTCCTTCCGACCTACTCGTGGTCGGAATTTTTATACGCATACTGTCAATTTCTTTTTTATGTTCGACACACCACGAAAGCTTATGTATCAAAGATGATACATCACCAGCCTCAAACGTAAAACCGTTCTCTCCTTCTTCAATAAGTTCGGCAATGCCTTCGATACGGCTTGCAAGCACAGGCACACCAAAATACAAACTCTCAAAAATAACTGTTGGTGAATTTTCATAACAAAGCGATGGCACAACAGTGACGTCCATCATAGAAAAAAGCTCAGGCAATTTTTCCCGATCAACGCGCCCATGATACACGACATGTTTATTTCCTTTTGTATATTCTTTCAAATTTTCGAGCCTTGATCCGTCACCAACAATATGTAATACAGCATCACTGATTTTCTCAAATGCTTCACCCAATAAAAAAATTCCTTTGTGATCTTCTACTTGTCCCAAATATAAAAAATTAAATGTTTCTGTACTAACCCGTTCCCCTTTCTCCTCTTTGAAATCTAAAGTTAATGGATTACGCAGAAGCGTCTTTGCAGAATTTCTAAAAAATCCACGAGCCTTATAAAAATCCAACAAAAACTGAGACGGAGAAATCACCACTTCTGGAGAACCAAGCAACTTCTTCATAATCCACGTATACAATTTTGTGGGAAATCCTGTATATCTCCATGAATTTTCTCTTGTCTTGAGAATAATACCGCTTGGCTCAACGAGCTGTACATCGTGCACCGTATGCACATGACGAATACCAAGAGCACGAATTGTCTGAGGAATAAGAAAACTCAAGCCCATGAGATTATGTGTATGCACAATATCTGGTTTTTCCCATGTTAAAATACGTTTTGTTTCTCTGCTTACAAAGACATTAAACATATCTATTATATGCCACAAAAAACGGGAAGCTATATCATGTTTGTGCGCCTGAGTATAAAAAAATATATTACGCGGACGTATCCGATAAATCTTGAGATGAACCTGTTCCTCCACACCCTCGTCATCTGGCGTGCTGGTAATGAGGACGACATCATTCCCCTGTTTCAAAAGTCCGTCAACAGTGCGCTTCACAACCTGTTCAGCGCCACCACGGGCATAGGGAGGGTATAGATTGTTGATGATACAGATTTTCATATTTGAGCCAATAGCCAATAGTTCATAGCCGCTATTAGCTAAGAACTATTATAGTCCATAATGCACCAAAAACAAAACCCCGTTCACACGAGCCACGTTATCGCGAAGCGATTTTACGTGGCAACCTCCCCGTACTTCTACCAAAATAATTTTAGTAAAAATACGGGCGAGTGCGAACAGGGTTCTGCACAAGCCCCTTGAGAACGGTGGTCCTCGAGCCATGGATTATTCCTCCTTCTAGCCGCGCTGATCGGCCGTCTTGCCAACCTTCTTGCAGTTGCGCTGATGCTTCTGAAAGGCCGCGGCCGTCTTCTTCGACACCCCACACGGGCAGTCCCACTCCCCGGTGGAGCGGTTGAACCCACTCCGACGCTGGGACGCTTCCCGCCTCTCGCGTTCCTCATCAGCCCGAATCGACCCCACACTTCTCGAGTGCTTGATGTGATGACCGGACATCTCCGATACCTCCGTGCACAAAAGACACAAGACCATCCAGGCCATCCGGACGGTCCCAGAAACTAAAAATATCCTCTCAAAATCTCTCTCTCTTGTCAACATAGTTTGCACAGGACACCCACAGTTTATGAAATAAAGAGGGTTGTGCTGAAAACGAATTTCGGGTAAGATACACGTCACTTGAACACTTTAGCACTTGGACACTTAAACAGTGCAACGATTTAAATCAAAAAATATTTTACTTTAATAAAAGTGCTTAGGTGCTGTAGTGCTTAAGTGACAAAGTGAAAAACTATGGTCGACATTACTGAACTCGAAAAAATACCTCCACAAAACCTCGAGGCTGAAAAATCTCTTATCGGCTCTATTTTGCTTGACAAAGACGCCATGATAAAAATTGCAGACATGGTAGATATCGAAGATTTTTACAAACGCGCACATAGTGACATCTTCGAAACTATGGTTGAGCTGTACAACAAAAATGAACCTATAGACGTACTCACTATGTCCAATAGGCTCGAAGAAAAAGGATTGCTTGAAAAAATTGGAGGAAAAAGTTATTTGATAGAAATCTCGAATGCAGTACCAACAGCATCACACATAAAACAATATGCTCAGATTGTCCGCCGTAAATCGACTCTACGAAAACTCCTCTACTCTGCTCAGGAAATTTCCAAACTCGGATACAAAGAAGATGTCGAGGATGTGGATCAGGTGCTCGATGAAGCACAACAGTATTTATATTCCATTACACAAAAACACTTGAAACAAACCTTTGTTCCTATCAAAGGTGTACTAAGTGAAGCGTTTGAACGTATTGATGAATTACACAAAGAAAAAGGCAAATTGCGCGGTGTACCAAGTGGATTCAAACAGCTTGACAATCTGCTCGCTGGTTTCCAGAAATCAGACCTCATTATCCTGGCCGCACGCCCTTCAGTAGGCAAGACGTCTCTCGCGCTTGATTTTGTCCGACATGCAGCAGTCAAAGCAAAAGTACCTGTCGGTATGTTTTCTCTTGAAATGAGCAAGGAACAATTAGTTGATCGTCTACTTTGTGCTGAAGCTGGCATTGATCTATGGAAAATGAGGACAGGTAATCTATCAGACAAACCAAATAGCGATGATTTCCCACGCATCGGGCATGCTATGGGTGTGCTCTCCGAAGCACCTATATACATAGATGACACTCCGGGCAATAATGTCATGCATATCCGCACCAAAGCGCGACGACTACAGGCTGAACATGGTCTTGGGCTCATCGTCGTAGACTATATGCAACTACTTGAATCTCATTCATACAAACATAGTGATAATCGCGTACAAGAAGTCGCTGAAATGAGTAGAAACTTGAAAGGCATCGCGCGTGAACTCAATGTCCCGGTGATTGCCCTGTCTCAGCTATCACGTGCAGTTGAACAATCAAAGCCAGCCATTCCAAAATTGTCACATTTACGAGAATCTGGTAGTATTGAGCAGGATGCTGACGTGGTCATGTTTATTTATCGCAAAGCAGCTGACCGAAATTACCGTATCGAAGATATTCCACCTGATGAACAACATATCGCAGAAGTGCATGTGGCAAAACACAGAAATGGTCCTACCGGCATGGTGCGTGTATTCTTCGATGAACAACGCGCGAGCTTCAAAAACCTTGATATGAACATGGGAGGACCTGTACCTCCACCTCAAGCGATACAACCCCAAAAACAAAACGTTCCAAGTTTTTAATTAACGGAGTTGCTAAGGTTTCTAAAGTCCCTAAGGTTATCGATGTCTATAAAAACCTTAGAAACATAAGTAACATCAACAACTTTAACAACACAAAACTATGTTCAACAAACTCAAACAATTCAAAGACCTTCGTGACCAAGCAAAGACTATGCAAGATGCCCTCGCTGGTGAAAGTGTGACTGAAAAATCAGGCGGCGTAGAACTCACTATGAACGGCAACCTAGAAATCACCAATGTGGTCGTGGCTGAAGATCTGCTGAGCCCAGACAAAAAAACAAAACTCGAAAATGCATTCAAAGATGCACACAAAAATGCCCTCAAAAAAATGCAACGCATCATGGCAATGAAGATGAAAGAAATGGGCGGATTACCTAATATCCCAGGACTTAGTTAGTTCATAGCCAATAGTTCATAGTCGATGACGTAAAAAATTATGCAAACTTACAAAGACCTTATAGTCTGGCAAAAGTCTATAGATTTTGTATTAGAAGTATACAAAATTACTTCTATCTTCCCTCCAGAAGAAAAGTTCGGTTTAATCAGTCAAATGCGAAGATGCAGTGTATCTATTCCTTCCAACATTGCGGAAGGATACGCACGCAAAAATAAAAAAGAAAATGCTCAATTTGTAAATATATCATTTGGTTCTGCCACAGAGCTAGAAACCCAAATACTTATTTCAAAAAAACTTGATTTTATACCTGTGTCTAAATATTCACTTGTTGATAGATTACTAGATGAAGTATTACGTATGCTCTATCGTTATAGGGATTCACTCTATCAATCTAGTTCATAATCCTATTGGCTATGAACTATTGGCTATAAACTACTATGTACGCCAAACCTATCGAAAATCTTATCAAAGCCTTCTCATCTCTCCCCACCGTCGGCCCACGCACAGCTGAAAGATTTGTGTTTCATCTGCTCAAAAAAGGGAAAAAGGATGTTGGCGAACTTACACTGGCCCTCAAAGAACTCATGGATAATATAAAAAGTTGTGAAATTTGTTGGGATTTTTCTGATACAAGTCCTTGCCATTTCTGCTCTGACGCAAGACGCGACCCAAAGATGATCTGCGTAGTAGCCCAGCCACAGGATAGAGAGACAATAGAACGAACCGGTGAATACCATGGCCAATACCACATTTTGCGTGGTACGCTCAAACCTGATGATGATGGGATTGCTCAATTTCTGAAACTCAATGAACTCGTGAACCGAATCAAAAAAAATGAAGTTGATGAAATTATTTTGGCACTCAATCCAGACATCAATGGGGAAACTACTATGATGTATCTCGAACGCCAAATAAAAAATACTGCACCTGAAACAAAAGTCACGAGGCTTGCACGTGGTCTACCTATGGGAAGCGACTTGCAATACGCAGATGAGATAACACTCGGGAGTGCACTCAAACATAGAACTCAAAACTAAACAAAACAAAATCCACCCTTACATACTCGGGTGGATTTTTCTTCTCTAAACACAAATTTTGTGGACAGAGAGGAAGTGCCGCACGAGCGCACGATGTAGAATTCCAAAGGCTTTGCAGGGCAGGTGGAATCCATGACCATCGAGAATACGCTCGTGCGGCACGGTACGGCAAGCCGGATGCACAAGTAGCCCGTGGAGAACGGACCGACTCATGCGATTGCATGCAGGAGACCCTCTTGCAGGGACAACAGCTCGTCGACTGGGACGATATAGGAGGGGAGGGGCCTGCATGCGAACGGCTGCCGATGAAATCAAGGAGCTGTGTGCCATCATAAAGTAATTCTCCTTTTTTGTCAATACAAAAAATCCGCCCAAACAAGGACGGATTTTCATTTTTTATATTATGTTACGCGAGTCGCGTATCAGGTCTTTATTTTACTTCTTGCACTTTTACTTTGGTGAAAGCTTGTCTATGACCTCGCGCGCGTTTATAACGTACTTTGTTTTTGAATTTTACGACACGAATCTTCTTGCTTCGCCCCTGAGCTTCTACTGTAGCGGCGATACTGACGCCAGAGAGATATGGTTTGCCAATTTTGACACTCGTACCATCTTCTTTTGCAAGCATGAGTACTTTGTCAAAAATAGCTTCTTTGCCAGCTTCTACTTCAAGCTTTTCAATCTTGAGTGTATCTCCGGTCTTGATAAGATATTGCTTACCACCAGTTTCAATGACTGCGAACATATATAATATGATTATTTGATAATATGGGAAACAGCGATATTTTAGCAAAATAGTTAAATTATGTCAAGACATCCTCTCCACAGATAACCTAGCTTCACCTTATTACACTCATCCTATCCCCTATCTTCAATTCATGTTCATCTGCCCAGCCAGCAGGCAACTCCAAAACAAAATTTGCTTCTGTGCGAGGATAATATTTTGTATACTCAAACTCTGTTTTGTCAGGTTCTATCTGGACATATGGAGCAAAATCTACCACCTCACCATCAAGAAGCCAGACAATATCTATAGGAAATTCCATATCTCGCATAACTATTGCGTGCTTACCTACAAGGAAAAACGGAAACAACATACCATCATATGGCGCGATACTGTTTCGTCCCCCCAATCCCTTCTGTTGCTGATATATATTTTCTGCAAGGAGTACATTGAGTGTTTGACCTTTCAGTTCAACAGTTGCATGGGGCCAATAAAAACGCTGGAAGAAAAATAAAAAAATAGCAGTTCCTAAAAAGATAATAATAAAAATAAATTTGAAACGGGAGGATTGTTCTGTCATATCAATAGATAATATCACGACCGTTGAGCATCATGCCTCGAAAACCATACGCCAACAAGTATCATGAGTATAAACAAAAATATGAGAGCAATCAACTTCTGGCTACTTTGCAGAAATAATGCACTAATGCCAAACAAAAGCGATATCGCATATAAAAGAAGAACCGCTTGTCGTTGACTAAATCCGCTCTCAAGCAGACGAAAATGTAGATGTTCGTTGTCTCCTATATACACAGGTTTCTTTTTTTGGATACGCCGTACAATGACACGCATGACATCCAAAACAGGGATCGCGACCACGAGCAACGTGGTGGCTATTTTCCCTCCGGAAATAATTGCCAAACAACCAAGCATAAATCCAGTAAATAGACTTCCTCCTTCGCCTAAAAAAATTTTTGCTGGATTCCAATTCCATACAAGAAAACCAAGCACTGCCCCTGCAAATACTATTGCAAGCATAGCAACATCGGGCTGATACCATTCGCGTTGCAAAGACAAAAAGAAAATAATACACGCGCCAATACTCACTATACCAGCGACAAGCCCATCAAGCCCATCCAAAAACTTGGTAGTAAACATCATCCCCATAAGCCAAAAAAAGACAAGCATATCAGCCAAGACAACAAAATTACCAAGCCCATCTATCTGTATGTGCCACTCCGCGAGATTCCATGTACCTCCAAAAGGATTACTAATACTATGAGGTCCTATACCAAACCCAATAATAACAAGAGAAGCAATAACAGGAAATAATATCTGGTAACGCGGACGCAAGATATATCTATCATCGAGAAGCCCTCCTATCATCAATACCAAACCACCAAAAAATAAACCGAGTAAATTTCTAGGAACTACATCGTGAACAAAATGTCCCCCAAATAAAACAATGAGACCAATAACGACAAAAAAACTAATAAAAATAGCAAGGCCACCTCCAAGTGGAATCGTCTTTTTGTGTATTTTTCGTTCGTCTTTTCGAGCCTTATCTACAATACCTAGACGACGCATCACCACGATAATAATAAAAGTGACAAATGTAGACAGCAAGCCAGTGAAAATAAAATATGCCAGATATATCATAATGTACATAATGAAACATACATATTCTAACATGTTGTGCCCTCAAAAACAACAAAACGAGCCCAAGCTCGTCTCATAACGCAACCAATTATCATTTACGAACGCTCTACCTTTATTTGACATCCTTCACCCAAAATAATAACGTCTCTGCGTTGCAACTTACCTTGCAAAACTAATTCAGCCAAATAATTTTCTACACGATCCTGAATAGCACGGCGCATCGGACGCGCACCAAACTCAGGGTCAAATCCGACATCAGCCAATGCCTCGAGGGCTGCATCTTCTACGCGAAGCTCTACACCACGGGCTTCGAGATCTTTGCCAACACGTTTGAGCATAAGCCCTGCAATTTGTTTGGTCTCTTCCCGAGTCAATGCTTTGAACAGCACAATACCATCAAAACGATTCAAAAACTCAGGCCTATAATATTGCTTGAGTTCACCACGGATGAGATGATCACGTATGACTTCCAAATCAACTCCTTGGTTCATTTGTTCTTGGATATAGCTCGTGCCCGCATTTGATGTGGCAATAATAATTGCATTGGTAAAATCGACGACACGCCCCACACTATCGGTCAATCGGCCATCATCAAATACTTGCAAAAATAAATTAAGAATATCAGGATCTGCTTTTTCCATTTCATCAAGCAAGACAAGAGAAAAAGGATTTTGCCTTACTGCCTCAGTCAGAAGTCCAGTACCCTGTTGACCTGGCTGTCCGATGAGACGATATATACCGCTCTTGTCTTGGTATTCACTCATATCAACTCTAATCATGCGCTCTTCACCACCGAAGTATACACGCGCAATAGTCTTGGCAAGTTCTGTCTTGCCCACACCCGTAGGACCAAGAAAGAGAAAATTGGCAATAGGTCGTTTTTGTGATCTGATATCTGCCCGTGCGCGACGCAATGCACTTGCTACCATCTCGACTGCAATATCTTGACCAACCACCTGTTTGTGCATCTCTTCTTCGAGACGCATCAACTTCTGTGACTCATTTTCGGTAATACTGGCAGTAGGAATACCTGTCTTGTCACTCACAATCTTGCCCACATCATCGGTATCCACAATATGATGTTCTCCTTTTGAACTTCGCACATAGCTTGCCACTTCACTCATGAGGGCGATAGCACTTTCAGGTAAATTTTGATCATAAAAAAATTTTTGTGCGAGTACAACACATCTATCCAATGCATCATACGAAAAAAATACACTATTTTTGTACTCAATACTACCTGCTTTTGATTCCAGCACCTGAATTGCCTGGTTCGTATCCATCTCTTTGACATCAATCTTACTAAACAGTGTACCAATCTCAGTATTTACAATGTATTTGTTGTATCCATCTGGTAAAGTCGTCGCAAACATAAGGAATCTACCGCTACTCAAATGTTCGGCTAGACTCTCAGACACATCGAGCCCCTCACCTTGAGAATCTTTCATTCCGGTCAAATCATGTAGATTATTTATAAACAAAATAATATTCTTTGCGCGAGCGACTTCATTCATAATTTTTATAAGCCTTTCTTGAGCGCCAGCAACGGTCGTACCAGCAAGAAGGGACGATGTGGAAATTTGGACAAAACGTTTGTCATGAACGCGCGCGGGTACGTCACCCTCAATCATTCGTTGCACAATACCTTCTATAATAGCCATCTTGCCAACGCCATGATCACCTACCAAAATAATATTTTGCCGACCTGCTTCAACTACACGAAATATTTCATCTATTTCTTTGTCTCTCGCTACACACAAATCTAAATGCCCAAATTTGGCCATGAGTGTAAGATCACTACTAAACGAATTGAGATATGGCGTAGCAACCGCGGTCATTGCCCGATCCATACCGTGCTTGCTTACACCAGCTGCGGCACGACGAAATTTCCTGTATTGTTCATACAATTTTTCACGAATACGGACCCACTGTATGACATTGAGCAATTTTTGCGCGTCTACTTCCATATCATACAAAATCTCTTGCAATGATTCAGACTGACGTACTGTCGCAAGGAGAATCTCTGTCGCGCGAACAAATATGTCTTTTGACTCACGGGATATCTTGTATGCATGGAATACTATTTGCCTCACTTCCGGAGAAAGCGCTGGTGCAATCTGGCTATCAGCAGTTTTGAAAAGTTGCGTCACTTTTGATTGAAGATGTTTGACTGGTACACCAAGTCTAATAAAAACACCTGCTATTTGATCAGATGATAATAGACTATGAAATATATGCATTTCGGTGACTAAAGGATTTTTGTACGAGTCAGCCAACATATATGCACGTTCCAGCACGAGACGCGCATCTTGAGTAAGATATGAGGAAAAATCAACTTTATGTTTGTGAGAAATCTTTCTTATCTCATTCCATGTTGTCATGGGTGAAAGAGGCGCCACATGCTCCGTATCTTGTTTTTTGGTCAGAGATTTTTTGTACTCAATCTGCGGTTCAGGTTCATGATCTTTTATAGAACGATACCATAGATAACTCAGAGCAACGACGCCAAGCCAAAAAAATGATTTGGTCGCATCTATCTGATTAAACCAATATTGCGAAGAAAATATAGTATCCCAAGTATTTTTGAGATACACCGGCACAAAAAATAATGCCCAAAAACCAAGCCAAAACACAACTGCCCCAATAATGCGGAAACGATTGAGAACACGTCGTGCTTTGCGCACGCTAATATGATATTTGGTAAGTGGTTCCCCAAAAAAGACAAATTGTTCACCATCAAAACGCCCCATACTCATGCCTTTGCATGTTGGACATGTACGAAATTTCACATATCCCGAAGAACGGCACGTATCGCATTGTACAATATCAAGTTGTTCATTTTTGGTAAACAACATACGTTATCCAAAAGATAAAAATGACGTAAGTAACATATATAGAACAAACGTAGGAAATAATATCCATAGCAAAAACAATACAATGACTACACCAACCCATATGGTGAGACCAATACTACGTATAATAACATTGGCAAGACGCATGAAAAAACTCATGATCCGTCCCTGCCAATCCCATTGGCCAAACATAGGAACAAATATATTCTTGAGCCAGAGTCCGGGAGCCATCATTGCATTCGCTTCCTGTACAAGCCCAACACAAAACAATAGTGCATGACGTGCACCAGCAGTAAACCACCAAATAGGAAAATAAATAATATCTACAACAAACTCAAGCAATATACGTTGTGCAACAAGGATCCACATACGACGACTAGAAAGTTAAAAGTATAAAGTATAAAGTATAAAGTCATTCAAACCGCTTAGCTCATTTCAATAATATTTCTACTTTCTACTTTCTACTTGACTAGTATACCATAAAAATAAAAAATCTCCTACATAGGAGATGACTCATTCTCAATTATGAACAGGCGTTCAGCGTTTTGCTACCACATTACCCGACAATGTCATGTAATCTACATTGGCTGCGACAATAAAATTCGTTTCTGACAATCTACTTTGAAGATTTTGCATTGATCTGTGTTTTGCAATATTTACTTCTAAACCACGTGTTTCTTGTTCAAGTTCTTGTATCTTTTGTTCTAGATCTGAAATCAAGTATCCTTTTGTTGACACAGTATTGGTCTGCCATACATACATGAATCCAAAGACAACAATACAGATAGTCAATCCTGTGCGGAATGTCGTACTGAGGAGGACATTTCGTATCGCCTCTTTCTTTTGTCTGAGTGATTGCCTTTTTTGTGAGTATGTATTCATAATTTTTCAACAACCCGTAATTTTGCAGATCTGGATCGAGGGTTTTCTTGTACCTCCTGTTCAGACGCAACAATAGGTTTTTTATGTATAAGATTAATTGTTTTCTTATGTTGTGATTTGAAATAATGCTTCACGATTCTATCCTCAATAGAGTGAAACGTGATCACAGCAAGCCTGCCATGCTTCTCCAATATGTCTATCGCCTGTGGCAATACACGCTCTATGACACCCAGTTCATCATTCACTGCAATACGTAATGCTTGAAAGACTTTGGTCGCAGGATGATTGCCTCCCACCCAAGGTATTTCTTTGTCTGTCTTGAGCTTCTTGCGATATACATCGAGAATCACATCTACGAGATCACCCACCGTCTCGAGCACATAGTCAACTCTCTTCTCCACTATAGCGCGTGCTATGTCTATGCTCAATTTCTCTTCACCATACGTATCAAATATGTATGACAATTCTGTTTGCGACTTCATATTGACCAACTCTGCTGCAGTGCATCTACCATACAATGGTCTATTATCGACGCTCAGTGGAGGGTTGTCTGCTTCATGTGGACACTTGAGATATGTGTCATAGCGCATATCCAAAGGCTCATCACGTTTGAAGAAACTAAATCCTCTTCCCCTCTCTTCAAACTGAGGACTTGACCAGCCAAAATCCATCAATATCCCCGACACATGTTCAAATGATTGTTCTTTCACTATTTGCTGTATGTGTTCAAAATTATTTCGTGCAAACAATACCCTATCTCCAAAATCATACAGATATTTCTTTGCGCGCAAGATTGCTTCTGCGTCAGCATCTATACCAAGCAACTTGCCATCTGGAGCTGTCACTTTCAAAATTTCTTCTGCATGTCCTGCATCACCCAAAGTACCATCAATGACATTCATGCCAGAGATAAGATTAAGTTCTTCAATGACTTCATTTAACAGCACTGGCACGTGTTTCATAAATATCATGTACATTTATCATATATCATTTATTTGCTACCAAGTGAACCAATACATGATACATGATAAATGATACATGATAATTCTTTTAAGGAATTAAACACCGAGTTCAAACATCTGCTCTGCAATCGTATTACTCTCTTTCTCAGTCTTTGTCTTGTATTCTTCCCACTTTTCCTGATCCCAAAGTTCGAGACGGTTGTATAGACCTGCCACGACAACTCCTTTTTTGAGACCAGCAAAACTGCGTAGATAATCAGGGACCATGATTCTACCTTGTTTATCTACCAAGACATCCATAGCTCCTGCGAGCATGAGACGCGCAAACGCACGTGTATTTGCTTGTGAGAATGGCAACGTCGCGAGCTTATCAGCAAGCTTTTTCCATTCTGTTTTCGTATAAAGAAAAAGACAGTTGTCGAGTCCCCTTGTTACAACTGCACCTTTGGAAAGATCAGCGCGGAACTTTTTGGGGACCGCAAGACGACCTTTTTCATCTAAATTGTGGGAATATTCTCCGATGAACATAATTGTATTTAGAAAGTAGAGAGACAAGCATTTTCCCCACTCTTCCCCACGTACATCCATTATATCCCACTTTACTATTCTTTGCAACCATGAAAACCCATGTTATCCACATATCTGTTCAAAAAACAAAATGTAAATTAAAAAATTGACAAAACGCGCAAGACCATGTAGTTTCTCTAAGGTAGTCAACTGCCACACCTACCAAAGAGGTATCATGAACGAGACTCAGTTCCTCACGATTTTCGCCAAGGTCGTCATGGGCGTCATGCCTGAAGAAGAGCTCAACAAGGCCTGCGAGCAGTTCCTGCGCGACCACGGGGAGCTCCCTGTGGACTTCCGCGTCACCGAGGCCGCCGAAGCCGAGGCCCCGCTGGCCGAAGAAGCCGACTGCGGCTGTGGACAGGGCTGCCCCGCGCCCACCGCGACCGAGGTCCTCGAGCCCACCGCCGAGGGCACCGAAGCCGACGCCGCGCCCGAGCCCGAGGCCCCGCTGGCCGAAGAAGCGCCCGAGTCCAAGGGGATCGACCCGGTCGCGTAGGGAACTCCGAGTTCCCGATCAGCCGGTCTGGTGACCTGACAAGAAGACCCTGATCGCCACGACGACTGTGGCGGTTGACATGAGGCGATGCAGGGTCGCACGTTCTTTTTCCCACAAGGGAGGGATGGAGGGAAACGATGGACCGGAGATCCATCACACATCGAGGTAGACGTCCATCGTTCGCCTCCGTTCCATTACATATTTAATAAAATATTTAGTGGAATATAAAAAAACCGCGTCATTTACGCGATTTTTTATTGATGTAAATTAATGTTGAGATTAGTGTTTGATTTTGCGCAACTTCCTCTGATAGCTGATAGCAAACCGATGGGCTTCGTCCCTCACACGAACCAACAATTCTTGATTTTTGTTTACCCACTTCACAAATTCTTTTTCTTTGCTCCCTAAAATAAATTCATTCTTCTTACGTTTGGGTCCTTTGGCAATGCCAACGACTGGTATTTTAAATTTATTTACTCGAATAGTTTCCACTGTTCTATTGACCTGTGGTACTCCCCCATCTACCAAAATAACATTCGGCATTCTCCACTCACTATGTTTTAATCTGCGTTCCAACACCTCATGAAGACATCCAACATCACTTTGACCAAGAACATTTTTGATTTTAAATTTTCTATATTGTGATTTGTTCGACTCGCTATTTTCAAACACTACCATGGATCCTACTTTGCCCGCCTCACCCAAATTTGAAATATCATAACCTTCTATTCTTGAAAATTCGAATTTCGAATTTCGAATTTCGAATTTTTGTTGACTAGTAAATGACTTATTCAACAATGCTATATCCTGTATTCTCTGCAAAGCGCTGATTTGATTTCGCAAACGACCAGCTTCTTCAAAATTTTCCTTCTTACTCTCTTCTTTCATTTGTTTTCCAAGTTGTCGTATAACGCCTTTTTTGTTTCCTCTCAAAAACATAACTAAGGGACGAATAACTTTCTTTTTATACTCTTGTGACGTAATTTCTCCGGTACATACGCCTAAGCATTGTTCCATTGCATAGTACAAACAAGGCCTACAAGGCTTACCAGGCTGGCAAGGCTTACAGTGCGAAATAAAAAACAACCTCTGCAACAGTTTCATCATTTCACGTGTTTTTAACCCTGGATAAGGACCAAATTTAAATTTCAAATTTCGTCCCCGATTAAATCGAGGATCGAATTTCGAATTTTCTATTTCATGTTGGCGAACAGTTTTTACTTGTGGATAATTTTCTTTAGTCATGACGATATAATTCCACGACTTGTCATCTTTCAAATCTACATTATATTTTGGTTGAAATTTCTTAATAGTATTAGCTTCCAAAATAATCGCTTCCAACACTGATTCAGTTTGTATTATTTTGACATCTGATACTTCATTTATAAGCAACTCAATCGGACGCCTCCCCATTTTTAAGGGGGAGGTTGGGAGGGGGTTGCGAAAATACGACGCAACTCTATCTTTCAAAGACGTAGCTTTTCCAACATAAATAAGCTCTCTTTTATCATTATAAAATAGATAAATACCCGGACTATCTGGAAATTTTTTTGAATCAAATATAAACATATGTGGTTTAATTATCCAATAATATACTATGGTTAATAATCTTTGACAATGTCTAAAATTAACGTTATGCTGTTTATGTTATGAATAGAAGAAAAACAATCACAATTTACTTCTCCGACCCAGAGCCAATGGGTTATCCTTTCAACGAAGGTGAATACTTTGATAGATACCAGGATGTAATCTCTGACATAACGAAGTACCCCATCGACGTTTACTTTGTCCGAGGAAAAAATTCATACGAGGGGAATGGAGTTTTCTCTCACGGATGGTATTTTGATAATGGCGAACTTAAAGAATACAAAAATAAAATAAAGGCAGATTTGATTTTTAATCGTGATGACAAAAATACAATCCCAAAAATTTATGATTGTAAAGTGATCAACCATCCTGATTTTGACGAGCTTGCTCTTGATAAACATCTCACAGCTCAGACATTCGAAGAAATCTCCCCGCGCACAGACCTAATCAATTCATATGAAGAATTCATTGGCAAGATGAAGGAATATGCTATTGGCAATGGTGATCGCGTTGTGCTCAAAAAAAATTATCTCACTGAAGGACGTGGAATTTTTATTATCAATGCCGGCGAAGTGAGTGAACACACGTACGATGATTGGCACGATGTCTTACTCCAAGAATTTCTCGATGCAACGTGCGGTATCCACAATCTGGTACAAGGAAATCATGATCTGCGAGTCGAGGTAATCAATGGGGAAATAGCTCACTCCCTCATGCGTATGCCCAAAAAAGGAAGCTTCTTGGCAAATGTTTCCCAAGGCGGTGATTCTTTTACTGTACAAGTTTCAGATATACCAAAAGACGTAGTAAATATAATTTGCCACGATATTCAACCAAAAGTAGACAAATATCGACCGCTCCTCTACTCTGCAGACTTCATGAATACAAAAGAAGGTTTCAAACTTCTCGAACTAAACTCTCGCCCAGGCTTATTGTTTGCATACGAAGCAACATACAAGCAGTGGAATGGGAAAATTGCACAGATGTTGATTGAAGCGGTACAAAATGATAAATGAAAAATGCTAAATGATGAATATTACATTTTTTTCATTTCTCTATAATTCGACAATGAAACATTGAGCAACATAACAATATATAGTAACCCTGCAAAAAAATGTGATAATGTCGATATACTCAGGTTAAGTTCAAAACCAATTACTACAAGGTGAGAAATAAAAATAACAGGAATTAGAAGAACAACAAACCCAGCAATGATGCCGGGCTGTTTTTTTATATACGCCAATTTCTTTTTAAATGTATCAAGTGATATATGTACACCCTTCTCAGCCGCTTCTTCGTCATACCATGCATCAACTATGGTTGATATGAGAACACCCCACACAAATCCAGTGCAGGTGATAACGCCGTTGATAAACAAAATATCCATTTTGTAAGCACGCGTATAATCCCCTGATATAATGAGCCACACAATCGCATTCATAATAAGAGAAACAAATAGTAAAATGGACTTCCTATTTTCTCGCGGAAACAATTCACTAATCATTGCTCCCCCTCCTATAATCAAAAACAATGCACTGAGCCCGCTCGTAAACATGTACCACGACTGTGCGTAAGCTAATTCATCCAATCTACTCATAATCAGGACGATCGGAATAAAAATAGAGACGAAATAATAAACTGTTGCTAATATCACATTAAATTTACTCCGTTTATTTTTCAAAGATGACATATTTATTTTTTTAATACACGACCTAGATATTTCCCAGTATAGCTGGTAGTAATTTTCCGTGCAATATCCTCGGGTGTGCCGATCGCCACTACTTCGCCACCTTTGTCTCCACCTTCAGGGCCAAGATCTATGATCCAATCGCACGACTTAATTACATCCAAATTATGCTCAATAACCAAAATAGTATTCCCTTTTGACACAAGATCCTGCAACACACTGATCAACTTTTTCACATCATCATAATGAAGTCCTGTCGTAGGTTCATCAAGTAAATACAATGTCTTGCTCGTATTCTTCTTTGCGAGTTCCTTTGAAAGTTTAATCCTCTGTGCTTCACCTCCAGAGAGTGTTGTAGCAGATTGTCCGAGGCGCAGATAATCTAGTCCTACACTGTTCAACACTTTCAATTTGTCATAGATGTATGGAATATCTTCAAAAAAATCTTCCGCTTCTTCTATCGTCATATTGAGTACATCTACAATGTTTTTGCTTTTGTAATGCACTTGTAATGTCTCTTGGGTAAATCGCTGGCCTTTGCACACATCACATACTATCTCTACACTTGGCAAAAAATGCATTTCGATCTCCAATACCCCGCGTCCTTCACAATTCTCACACCGCCCACCAGGCCTGTTGAAACTAAAGCGGCCAGATTTGTATCCACGAATACGCGCTTCGGGAGTCGCCGCAAACAAATCGCGGATGAGAGTCCATGTTCCTGTATACGTAGCAGGATTACTTCGTGGTGTACGGCCAATCGGATTTTGATCTATCTTTATGATCTTGTCTATATATTCCGTGTTCAAAATTTGTTTGTGTTTACCAACACGTCTTTTTTGTTCTTCTGGCACATGGCCAGAATAATTTATTCTATTTGCAACCGCACGATACAAAATATCGTGCATGAGTGTAGACTTGCCAGACCCAGACACCCCCGTCAAACAAACAAAACGACGCAATGGAATCTCGACGTCAATAGTCTTTAAGTTATGTTCACTCGCGCCTTTAATTTTAATTTTTGGTGTTGAAGCATCAACTTTGCGACGCGTGTCAGGTACTTCAATCTTTTCTTCACCCCGTAAATATTTACCTGTTAATGAATTTTCTGGATTACCCAAGATGGTGCAGCCTAAAATTGAATCATTCTTTTTATTTTTTACTTTTTCCTTTTTACTTTCAAGTAGCAAGTTGAGCGGTCCAGAATAAATCACCTTCCCACCATGTGTTCCTGCTCCTGGCCCAATATCTACCACCCAATCACTAGTCAAAATAGTATCTTCGTCATGTTCCACGACAATGATAGTATTTCCTATATCACATAAATTACGAAGTGTGGAGACAAGTTGATCGTTGTCTTTTTGGTGCAATCCAATAGTTGGTTCATCCAATACATATAATGCTCCCACAAGCTGTTGGCCAACTTGAGATGCGAGACGAATGCGCTGGGCCTCTCCGCCGGACAAAGTGCCTGCTCTCCGATTGAGTGTAATATAGTGAAGACCGACATTATGTAAAAATGATAATCTATTGTGTATCTCATTTAGGGCTGTCCCTGCTATTTCCATTTTTTTCTTATCCAATATTTCTATTAGATTTTCAAAAAAAGATTTTGCCTCCCCAATTGTCTGACTCGTTGCTTCCCAAATATTTTTGTCAGCAATTTTGACCGAAAGAGCATTATTATTGAGACGTCTGCCTTCACATTTGGGACATACTTCTTCACTAAATAATTCTTTGGTACCAAGTCCCGTGCAAAAATCGCAATACCCATAAGGACTATTGAAACTAAAAAGCCTTGGCTCAATCTCTGGAAAGCTAAAACCATCTTTGGGACACGAATACTGTGTACTGTAGATATGTTCTTCCTTATCAGGATATATAACAGTGCATAATCCATTTGATAAATCTACTGCGCGTTCTACGGCTTCAGCTAAACGCTGTTTGTCTTCGTCTCTGAACTCAGAACTCAGAACTCTGAACTCCATTTTATCCACAACAATCTCAATCGTATGCTTATTATTCTTTGATAGTACAATTCTTTCTTTCAACGACTTCATCTTTCCATCCACGCGTACATTCAAAAATCCAGAATTATACATATCATACAACATCTGGTAATATTCGCCTTTTCTACCTCTCACCACTGGGCTCAAAATGATAATTTCATTACCCTTTTTACTTTCTATTTTCAACTTTTTACTTCCGAGCAGATTCTCTATTATTCTTTCTTCAATTTGGTCAACTGTCATCTTCTCTATTTTTGTTCCACAAACAGGACAATGTGGTTCTCCGACTCTCGCATACAATACACGTAAATAATCATATACCTCAGTAATAGTAGCAACAGTAGAACGTGGATTTGAACTATGCGCCTTTTGGTCTATAGAGATGGCTGGGCTCAGTCCCTCTATCTCATCCACGTCAGGTTTCTGCATGCCTCCAAGAAATTGACGTGCATATGCAGATAGACTTTCTATATATCTACGCTGGCCTTCTGCAAAAATGGTATCAAACGCAAGACTAGACTTGCCTGATCCAGACAGTCCAGTAAAAACAATCATGTTGTTGCGTGGAAGTTCGAGACTGATGTTTTTCAAATTATGTTCTCGAGCTCCACGAATTATAATTTTTTCTTGCATAGTTAGATTAAACAGTAATTAAACAGTATATGTTTTAAAGTAAAAAAATTTAAAATTATTTAATAGGCTAAACGTCAAAAAGCCCCATAAACAAGGGGTATATAACAGCTATATTGAAAAAAGAACACTAGTATTATATACTTAGTAGGTATGATTTGTCAATAAATATATACGCATATGGATAAAAACCCAAATCTCACTCCAAAACAAAAAGATGTATTATTCGATAAAGCTACCGAGATGCCGTTTACCGGTAAATATCTAGACCACCATGAAAATGGCATGTTTACCTGTGCCAACTGCGGTATTGAATTATTTGATTCAAAAACCAAATTCGATTCAGGTACAGGTTGGCCAAGTTTCTCAGATGTAGTACAGTCAGGCAACATAGAACTCAGAGCTGATGCAAACCATGGGATGAACCGCACAGAAGTAGTATGCAAAAATTGTGGTGGACATCTGGGACATGTTTTTGATGATGGTCCACAGCCGACAGGCAAGCGTTACTGTATCAATTCGTACTCTCTTGATTTCAAACCTAAAAATAATTAGGGTAGATGGTATACTTGCCTAAAACAACAAAAAGAGCTACGCTACACTATATCTTATTTTTTAACGATAATGTATGCAAAAAGCCAATATCTTTTTTGCTTCTATCCTGATGCTTCTTGCATTAGGAGCCGGTTGTAGTCAGGCAGAAGACACAGACAACCAAACACAAACTAAACCAGCAGACACAATGTCCTCAGATACTACGCAGACCCCATATCTTACAGATACAGTGTCGGGAAATAACATTAGTCTGAGCGCCCAGGCAGTAGGAAAAAATACAGTGCAGTTCGAATGGAATGTGGGAGATGAAATAGCCAAACAAGCAGAAGGGTGGCGTATTGTATACGGCAAAGAAGCAAGTCCGACATATCCAAGTACCTGGTGGTTTGAAAGAGGTAAACCACACCGTGAAAAAACATGGGCTGGACTGCCGGGTGGTGTTGCACATTTCAGGCTATGCGCCGTGATACAAGATGTGTGTGAATCGTATAGTAATGATGTAGAAGTAGAAATACTCGGAGAAACAAGCATCGAAGACGTGACAATAGTGCAGTAGACCAGATTATCAGACAATAGGAATACATTTTACAAAACACCGTACACACGGTGTTTTTAATTTAATAATCAAATACATATTCCTGTTTTCCAAGAAACTTTGGCTTGGGTCTAAATACTTCAACATCCAACCATGCCTTGAAACGAGCCAAAAATTCTCTTCCTTGCCACAACTGCGCATATACATATGTATTTTTATCTGCGATTAATCCAATTGATTCAATACCAAAATTATTACACGTATACAAAATTCTAGGTAAATGAAATTTTTGAGACACAGCCACCACACGGTATTTGTCTAAACCAAAAATATCACGCGCACGATAACAGCTGTCGTAAGTCCGAAAACCAGCGTAGTCAAGAACAATATTTTCCTCGGGGATGCCCCTTTCTATAGCAAATTTTTTCATAGCCGTTACCTCATCGTATTCTTGCCTTCCATTGTCCCCGGTCATCAGAAGTTTTTTTACTTTTCCCTCTTCATATAATTCTATTGCGGTAAGTACACGATCTCGAAGTGTATCAGTTAGCCGCCCATCGGGACGAACTCCTGCACCAAAAACCAACGCAACATCTAACACAGGGATATCCGAAATATCTGAATGTACGTTCAACGTATGGTGAAAAAATAAAGTCTGTGATCTAAATAGTGCCCCCAAAAGAAAAAGACAGAAAAATGATCCACTCAAAAATAAATATTTCAAAAAAATCTTCATATTATTTTTTCTTATACAATTTTAGTTCTCGTATCTCATCACGTAAAATTGCTGCCAATTCAAATTCCAAAGCTTTTGCCGCTTCTCTCATCTGTTGTTCTTTATCTTGTATAATTTCGTTGATAGGACGCGCGTCCCCAGACAAATCTAATTTAAGCAATTGTTCTTTTCGTTTTCCACCTTTTGCTGTTTTTGCTTTTGACGAAGAAATGCCGAATTCTTCGAGAATATTACGAATACTTTTTTCAATTGTCTTAGGTGTAATGCCATGCTCTTTATTATATGCCAGCTGAATTTCACGACGACGTTTAGTTTCTCTTATTGCACTTTCTATTGACTTAGTAGAAACATCGGCATACATCACGACTTGTCCATTTACATTACGTGCCGCACGGCCAATAGTCTGTACAAGACTGGTTTCATTACGCAAAAACCCTTCTTTGTCCGCATCCAAAATAGCAACCAAAGAAACTTCTGGAATATCTAGGCCTTCACGTAACAAATTGACACCTACAATGACGTCAACTTCTCCCTTGCGAAGTTTAGTAATAATTTCTATGCGCTCAATCGTCAGAATATCACTATGGAGATAAGCAACTTTTATCTTTTGGTCTTTGAGATAATCTGTCAGATCTTCTGCCATTTTTTTCGTAAGCGTCGTGACAAGTGTACGTTCACCTTTTGTAATACGATCTTTGATTCTCTCAATAATATCTTCTACCTGTGATTTCTTCCCCTTTCCTCCGGTCACAGGCAACACAATAATCTCTGGGTCGACTAAACCTGTCGGTCTCACAATCTGTTCTACTACTTGTTCACTATGCTGATATTCGTAATCAGCTGGAGTTGCAGACACAAAAATCATGTGTTGTGTACGCGCAATAAATTCGTCAAATGTAAGCGGTCGATTGTCGCGTGCACTTGGCAATCTAAATCCGTGCTCAATAAGTGTATCTTTTCGTGCCCTATCACCATTAAACATCCCACGAATTTGCGGAAGAGTAACATGACTCTCATCAACAACAGTAAGAAAGTTACCCATTCCTCGTTCCGCGCCCCCTGTCCCCCATTTAAAATAATCCAACAAGGTAAACGCTGGCTCTCCTTCTTTGCGCCCGTCAAACTGTCGCGAATAATTTTCTATACCGTTGCAATACCCTATATGTTCTATCATTTCCAAATCATAATTCGTCTTGCGTTTCAGCCGTTCATATTCCAATACTTTCCCAGTTTTTTTAAAATATGCTAAACGTTCTTCTAATTCTGCGCGTATAGATGTGAATGCATTATTTCTTTCTGATTCTGATATTACATAATGTTTTGCAGGAAAAAACCATGCGTCAGACAATTCTGTTTTTACCTGACGAGTTACTGGATCGACTAATTCAATTACATCAATCTTATTTGAAATTTCAAATCGATAAATTCGTTCTTCATTCACGGGAACGATTTCAAATACTTGTCCGCGCATGCGAAACTGCCCACGTTTTAAATCAGCATTCGTACGTTCATATTGCATATTTATCAATCGCTCCATCATTCCACGACGATCTAACTCCTCACCCAAACGTAAATGAATAACTTCTTTCTCATAATCTTTTGGGTTACCCAGATTATAAATCGCAGAAACAGAAGCAACAATAATTACATCTTTGCGTGATAATAACGCTTGTGTGCATGCGTGACGCAGACGATCTATTTCTTGATTTATCTGTGCTTCTTTTTCTATATATGTATCTGAAGAAGGAATATACGCCTCTGGCTGATAATAATCATAATACGAGACAAAATATTCAACTGCGTTGTCTGGAAAAAATTCACGAAATTCATTACACAATTGCGCAGCAAGAGTTTTATTGTGTGCAATTACCAGTGTCGGCATCTGGGTCTGTTCAATAACATTTGCAATCGTAAATGTTTTCCCACTCCCCGTAACACCAAGCAACGTCTGTGTTCGTATATCTTTTTCCAAACCTGAAACAAGACCCTTGATAGCGTCTGGCTGAGAGCCGGATGGCTTATAACTGGATTTAAGCTTAAATTTTGACATAATTTAGCTACATTAAGCTAAAATTCAAAAATTATTATACTATATTATTGACAAAATGGCAAATTAATGATAATTTCGTCTACCGTTCTTTAGACTGAAAAATGCTATTTGTAGTCAGACGCATCAATAGATATAGATAATACTACTTATCTATAATTATCGGTGCGGCGGCTACAGCTAACGGTGAAACTATTCTTGCCCAGCGGGTGCTGGGCGGGTGAAGGACGTAGCGAACCGGGGAAAATGGCTACCGTGTGGTAGCCAGACGCGGTGGCCGCCGCACATTTTCAGTCATATATGGGACGCCGCGTGGGTGAGAACCGAACGAACTCGAGCACCCTCCTTCCTCGACGTTTGTACGAGTTCTCCCACGCGGCGCCCATTCCATTCTCTTGAGTATCTTCATAAAAAAAACTAAAAAACAAAATCCACCGTGAAGGTGAATTTTTTATTAAAAAATCTCTTCTTAAACTATAATTCCTTTTTAATATCTTAATATCTCAATATTTTTTATCCAATATCTTTTATGTCCCCACATTTCTCTTTTTTGGTGTCTCCCCCGTAATATGTACCGGCATACCAACATCTGTATACATATATAAAAGCCCTGCATCTTCGGTACGCATATTTATACATCCATGAGAATGTGTCCTCAGACCAAAATCATTATGCCAATAAGATCCATGTATATAATAGCCACCCTTTTTGAATTCCATATTCCATTTCACATCGGGGAGATCATACCCAACGCCAGTATATCGTTTGACAGGAATTTTATTCATGATCTCAAACATACCATCCGGTGTTTCTGTCCCAGGATTTCCGGTTGATACAGGAAGATTCAAAATTTTTACACGATCTACAAAATAATAAAGTCTTTGTTTTGGCAAATCAACTTCTATCCAGCGACGAAATTTACTCTCTCCGTTTTTCTCCGAAGGACTATACCCGCGCATCACTTCATCGAAGTCGCTATCGCCATCCCCATCAGTATCCCCTTTTCCTCTGTCAGCATGAAACCATCCCTCCAACCAATCGTCGAGTTTATCTTTGTCATAATCATACTGATGCATCTGCACACCTGGTCCTGCATGTGGTGAATAACCATGTTTTACCTCTATACCATCTGTATATGTATCTCCGTCTGTATCTGGATTATTTGAGTCCGTATAATAAAGTGCTTCGTCTGCATCAGAAAGACCATCATTATCAGAGTCAATAATTTCTGCTTTTAAAATACCTGGCGTAAGCAAGAATAAACTCATTACTAACAATATATTTTTCATAAAAGAAAACTACTGAAACAAACAATGAATAAGATAGATGATAAGTGATAAAAATTTATCATATATCATTTATCATTTTGGATCTTAAATCTTTATTTTTACTCATCATTTTGCATTCATCATTTATAATTTTATCATATTTCAATCTTTTCAAGATATTCCGGTACAAATGTCTCAGCTTTATATTGGTCTTTGATTCTATGAGCAAGTTCGGTAGCAGCTACAGGTTCGCCGTGAACACAGTACACTTGTTTTGGTGCTTTCTTCGCAGACCCAACCCATTTCAACAATTTCCTTTGATCACCATGCGCTGACAATGCCCCAATCGCTTTCACCATACAGTGCACATCTACTTCTTGATTCATAACTTTCACATGTCGAGCTCCTTCATATAATTTCCGACCGAGTGTACCCTCAGCTTGATATCCAACAATGATAAGCGTAGAGTTGGAATCACTCAAATAGCGTGACGCATGATGTAAAATGCGTCCGCCGTTCATCATGCCTGCTCCTGCCATTACCAGTTTGGGGCCAGGGATACGATTTATCTGTTGGGATTCCAATTTGGTATATGTCGTATGTAATTGAGAAAAATCCAAAAAGTCATCACCTGCGCTATGGAGACGAGAGGCTTCTACATCGTAATAATCCGGATATTTCTTATATACTTTGGTGGCATCTATAGCGAGTGGACTGTCCAAAAAGATAGGAATATTGGGAAGTGTCTCATCATATTCACTCAATTTATTGAGCTCATACAGAAATTCTTGGGTACGTTCAAGTGAGAAAGCTGGTATCATAATAGTGCCGCCCCTTTGTACACCATCTTTGATAAGATTCAAAATAATTTGACGACGCGTATCAATATCTTCATGTATACGATTGCCATACGTTGATTCGCAGAGCAATACATCAACATCCCCCAATGACTCGGTATCTTTCAAAATAGGGACATCTTCATTGCCAATATCCCCTGAAAAACCTACCACCATATTGCCTGCTGATACTTCGATAAACGCTGAACCAAAAATATGCCCCGCATCTTTCCACACAGCGGAGATATTTCCACCCAAATCGAGAGGCGCATGATAATCAACACCTTTGCATCGCGATTTTGCCACAGCAATATCTTGTTCATCAAATAACACGGGGTACCCAAACTTCCTATTGTCGTACGCCATGATCTGGTAAGCGTCCTCCCATATGAGAGGAGCCAATTCACCTGTGGCATGGGTCATATAAATATACCCAGTAAATCCGTCCCTGATGAGCTTTGGGATACGACCTACGTGATCCAGATGTGCATGAGTGACAAGCAATACATCAATTTCCTTCGGATCAAATGGAAAATCGTCATGATTCCGCCCTTCATTGAAATCTCCCCCTTGAAACATGCCACAATCTACCAAAATTTTCTTGGTACCCGTATCAAACAAATGGCAGGATCCCGTGACTCCTCTATTCGCACCACAAAATTGTATATGCATACATAATTATATTTATTACTTTGTATGCAGTATAACACAAAACAACGCATCGAAAAAGGTCAAAAAGGAAGGTCGAGATAAATAATAAATGATAAATGATAAAAACCTTATCAATTATAATGTATCATCTATTACATATATACAACTATAATGTGCACAAACATTCTATCTGTTATAAAACTGTACAAATACACCCTACTTTGATATACTATCCCCATCAACTATGCGTCAAGAAATTGATAAAATAGAAATAAAAGAGCCACCATTAGAAGAGCTCAATAAAAAACGATCTTGTCTAAAACGTACCTGTATTACCGGGTGTGGTTGTTTTTTCATTTTATTTGTTATTTCACTTTTGCTATTACGATTTGCCATAGGACCCCGAACAAAAGAAGTCAAAGACTTGCCAACCACGTTCACTAACATAGTGCCTGTATATGACGTGGATAATATCGAAAAAATTACCCATACGTCGGGCAAAGAACGCAGTAAACAAGTCGAATTGGCAGCCTACTTGCCCAAATTAATCCTATCGCCCTTTGTTATACACTTTGATAAAGATTTCAAATACATACCACGCACTATTACCGAACGAGAGATGACAAAATGGGAAAAATTCATTGCATTCATGACTGATCCTATCACAGACCAACGCGATGTATTTCAAATAGAATGGCTTGATCTACCTGCAAGTCAAAAATTCGTTCTTGAATATTATGATACTGAACTCAGAAAAAAAGGATTCATTATTGGGATGCAAAGTATAAATAAACATATTATACAATTTACATTTAAAAAAGAAGATGGGGACATAGACGGTGTTTTTTATACTATGGATGATCCAGAAACACCAAAGACAGATTACGTGTCATTCACTATTAATATACCTATTGAATAATAGACATTACTTCATAACTCAACACGTATGTCAATAAAAGAAATAAGGCAAGACAATATCACATGGATAAACATAAACAGAGTGAATGAAGAATCAATCACGTATCTTAAAAAACACTACAAATTTCATCAACTCGACATAGAAGATATACAAAGTGAGAATCAAAATCCGAAGTTAGATGTTTATAAAAACTATCTTTTTTTAGTTTTTCTCCTGCCCCAATGGAAAGAGGGAGGCAAAAAAATAATTTCGCAAGAAATTGATATATTCGTAGGAGAAAATTATCTTGTCACTGTCCAACATGGCAAAAATAAAGAAATTAAAAATTTTTTTTATCGTTGCATGAATAATAGAAAGATAAAAGCTGAATGGATGACACAAAGCCCGGGTTACCTCCTATACAAATTACTCGAGGCGCTATACAGCCAAGCACGGCCAACCCTTGAAAATATAGGAAGACAAATATCAGACATGGAAAACGAAATCTTCACTACAGACCAAGACGCCCGAGCAATTAGGCATCTTGCCTTACATAGACGCAATGTATTGAACTATCGTCGTATACTGGATCCACAACGATATATCATGTCTACGTTGTCCCACACACGGAAACTTTTTCTTGATGAAAGTCTTAGCATTTATTTCGACAATATAAAAGACTATCTGGATAAATTATGGATCATTGCTGATACATACAAAGAAACGATCGACGGACTTCATCTCACGGTCGAATCTCTCATCAACCAAAAAACAAATAAAGTAATCGGGGCACTCACGGTCATATCGGTATCTCTACTTCCACTCACTTTGTTGTCTGGTATATACGGTATGAATATTATCAACCTCCCCTATTCAGAGCACCCTTGGGCAGTATGGAGTATGTTTATTGGTCTGGCCGCAATCATCTTACTCATTATTTTTGTCATGAAAAAAAGGAGATGGTTTTAATCAATATACATGATCCGTAATTTACTCAACCGACAATCTCATACCATCACTGGCGCAGCAATTATTATAGGTGCTGCGTCTTTTGTGAGCCGCATTATTGGCATGATACGCGACCGTCTACTCGCTCACCATTTCGGTGCCAGTGATATTATGGATGCATACTATGCAGCATTCAAAATTCCAGATCTCGTATACAATTTGCTCATTGTTGGTGCGCTCTCTGCTGGTTTTATACCCATCTTTGTAGAATTACTACACAAAGACAAAGATGAAGCATGGCGAGTCACCAATGCTATCATCAATATACTGGGCATACTTCTTGTCATCATATGCAGCATACTCATATGGTTCGCGCCTGAAATAATGCACATGCTCGTCCCTGGATTTGAGGGAAACAAATTTGACACGACAGTAAACCTCACACGCATCATGTTTATTAGTCCTATTTTACTAGGCATTAGCAGTGTCATGAGCGGAGTACTCCAAAGTTTCAAATCTTTCCTTATCTATTCCCTTACCCCCATCATGTATAATCTAGGTATTATCCTCGGTATCACCATATTTGTGCCTTTATGGGGTATAGCAGGTCTGGCGTATGGTGTTGTCTTTGGGGCGTTGCTTCATCTCCTTATACAGGTACCTTCATTTATTCAACACGGATTTCGATACCAAGGACTTCTCCTATGGAAAAATAAACATGTACGTAAAATTGGCGCGCTCATGATCCCGCGTACGCTCGGGATGGCTACACGACAAATAAATTTCCTCGCCATTACGGCTATATCATCTACTCTAGCCTCCGGTAGCCTCGCCATTTTTACCTTTGCAGACAATCTGCAATCAGTACCATCAGGGATAATTGGCGTCTCATTTGGTATTGCTATATTTCCAACACTTGCTCAGCTTGCAGCCAAACGCGATATGGAAAATATGGGCAGACAAATAGCACATGCAACAAAACAAATCTTGTTTTTGATTATCCCTCTCACCATTATCTTTCTCCTCTTGCGTGCTCAAATCGTCCGCGTTGTCTTGGGCACTGGCGAATTTGATTGGAATGCAACCATACTCACAGCTGACGCATTGGCTTTCTTTTCCGTCTCCCTGTTTGCCCAATCACTTATTCCACTTCTTGCACGAAGTTTTTATGCACTCCAAGACACATGGACACCTTTCATCATCGGGATGATAAGTACGGGCGTCAATATCATACTTGCTCTGTATTTCGTACGTACTCTAAACATCAGTGGTCTAGTCATCTCATACTCCATGAGCATGATTATACAAATTGCATTCCTCTGGATCTTCCTCCGCCAAAAAATAGGCACCCTGCAAGAAAAAGACGTCATTGTCACTGCCCTCAAAATTTCTATAGCGGCTCTCTTTATGGCATGCGCTATCCAATTACTCAAATACCCCATATCACACATCGTCAATATGCAAAAATTTTGGGGCATATTGATACAAGGTACTGTATCTGGTACAATTGGTCTCCTAGTATATGGATTTATCTGCAACCAACTCAAACTTCGCGAGATGAGGCTTTTTCAAGAAAGTCTCAGAAAAAGATGGCTTAAACTACGCCATATACAAGGAGAAATTGAAAAACCAGACAATGTATGAACTTTATAAGAAACTTCTGTATTATCGCTCACATAGATCATGGAAAATCGACACTGGCCGACCGTTTTTTGGAATTAACAGGGACTGTCGAAAAAAGGAAAATGAAAGAGCAGTTGCTTGATCAAATGGATCTAGAGAGAGAGCGTGGTATTACTATCAAACTCCAACCGGTAAGGATGAAATACAAAGACCACACCCTAAATCTCATCGATACTCCAGGCCATGTGGATTTTACCTATGAAGTATCTCGCTCACTTGCCGCTGTCGAAGGGGCAATCCTCCTTGTTGATGCAACACAGGGCGTACAAGCACAAACAATTGGTAATTTGTATTTAGCAGTCGAACAAGATCTTACTATTGTTCCTGTTCTCAATAAAATAGATTTACCCAATGCAGATATTGAAAAAACAACTGATGAAATTATTCATCTTCTTGGGTGCAAACGCGAAGACATTTTGCATTGTTCAGGAAAAACAGGAGAGGGTGTAGATAAACTGCTAGAAGAAATTATACAAAGGGTTCCTCCACCCAAACAAACAGCACAGGAACCCCTTCGTGCGTTGGTATTTGATTCTTTTTATGATGATTATCGTGGAGTTGTCGCATCCATACGTGTTCTTGATGGGGAATTAAAAAAAGGAGACAAAATTCAATTTATGAAAACACGCGCAACAGCGGAAGTTCTCGACCTTGGACATTTCTCACCCAAACTCATGTCTGGTCCAACGCTCGGAAATGGACAAATCGGATATGTGGTAAGTGGACTTAAAGAATTATCTGATGTGCGTGTTGGTGATACGGTTACCCTAAAAGATAATCCAGCACTCGAAGCCTTGCATGGTTACAAAGATATTAAACCAATGGTATTCGCGGGAATTTTTCCCAAAGAAGGAGATGACTACTCTGCCCTGCGAGATGCAATTGAAAAATTAAAATTGAGCGATTCATCACTCTTTTTTGAACCTGAACATTCTCAAGCACTCGGTTTTGGATTTCGATGCGGATTTCTGGGTATGCTCCATCTTGATATTTTTCAGGAGCGTCTTAAACGTGAATTTGGCCTTCATATCATTGTGACCGTGCCCAGTGTTGCTTATCGAGTAAAAAAAACAAATGGACAAGAGCTTATTGTAAAAAGTCCTCAAGACCTACCTGAACCAAGTAGCATCTCACTCGTAGAAGAACCTTGGATGACTGTTGATATTGTTACGCCGGAAGATTTTATTGGAAACGTAATGGGACTTATCGCAGAAAAAAAAGGACGATACAAAAATACTGAATATTTGAGCGCGGGCAGCCATCAACGAGCCATGCTTCATTATGAAATGCCCCTTGCGTCAATTATCACTGACTTCTATGATAAATTGAAGACTGTTACCAGTGGCTACGCGTCGCTCAATTATGAATTAAAAGAATATGAAAAAACAAAAGTCGTGCGTCTCGACATTCTCGTTGCCGATGAAAAAGCAGAGTCACTAGCTACGCTTGTGTGGGAAGAAGATGCCCATAAAGTTGGCAAAACAATTGTTAACTCGCTCAAAGACTCTTTGCCCAAACAACAATTCGTGATAAAAATTCAAGCGGCAATTGGAGGAAAAGTAGTGGCAGCAGAACGATTGTCCGCCTTACGCAAAGATGTGACTGCAAAACTCTATGGCGGAGATGTGACAAGAAAAAACAAACTGCTTGAAAAACAAAAGAAGGGAAAAAAGAAAATGATGGCAATGGGTAAAGGAAAAGTGGACATACCTACCGAAGCATATTTGGCAGTGTTAAAACGATAACACTGATTTCACTGATTATGTAAGATTACACAGAATACATAATCAGTGAAATTATTTTTTAATCAATATAATCAGTGTATATGTACGGAAGCAAAAAAATGAAAACCTTGTGGACTATCATTACTATCATTGGCGTGCTCGCAATGATTTTCTTTAGTGTCATGCCAGCTTTTTATTAAAATACATGCAAAAAAAATGGGAACTTCTCCCCGAACCTCCGCAAGATTTTTTTGAGCAATTTCCTGAACTCCCCAAGATAGTTGCGTGTTTACTATACCATAGAAACATACGGACTCAAGAAAAAATAGACGAATTTCTAAATCCTGACTATTCGCAAGACATACATGATCCATTTTTGTTCAGAGACATGACAAAAGCGGTTGAACGAATTTTTGAAGCTATCAAAAAACAAGAAAAAATTGTAGTGCATGGAGACTACGATGCGGATGGTGTATCTGCATCAGTCATCATATTATCTACACTCAAGGCTCTCGGACATACAAACTACGAGGTATTTATTCCTCACAGAGAGATAGATGGATACGGTCTGAACATGAACACAGTCAAACAGTTGGCAGACAAAAAAACAAATCTCCTTATCACATGTGATTGTGGCATTAGTAATACAAAAGAAATCACCTATGCATGTGCACTTGGTATAGATGTAATTATTACTGATCATCATACGGTTCCAGAGCTATTACCACCCGCTCATGCAATCATACACCCTGGAGTTCCCGGAGAAATATATCCAGACAAAGGGCTCGCCGGTGGTGGTGTAGCATTCAAGCTTATTCAAGCTCTTCTCAAAAAACATAAAGAAACAAACTCCGTCTTGCCAAATAACGATACACAGGAATCTCATGAAAAATGGCTCCTCGATATGGTGGCTATTGCCACAGTAGGAGATATGGTACCACTCATAGGAGAATCACGAACACTGACGCTCTATGGACTCATTGTACTCAACAAGACACGGCGTATGGGATTACAAAAACTCCTTCTTGAAGCGCGTCTCATGCAAGAGGACGGAACCAAAAAAAGAGACTTTGATACATATACGATTGGTTTCCAGATAGCACCGCGCATCAACGCTGCAGGTCGCATGGATCATGCAAACGTCGCATATAATCTCATGATGACACAAGATGCATCAACTGCGGCAGAACTTGCTTATCAATTAGATAAAAATAATCAGGACCGCCAAAAAACAACCGATGCTCTTGTAAAAGAAGCATTAAAACAAATTGAATTAGAAACTATACGACAACCTGTGTTGTTTGTCCTCGGACAAGGGTGGTCTACGGGGCTCGTTGGCCTCATTGCCGGGAAGTTGAAGGAAAAATATTACAAACCAGCCATAGTCATGGCTGAAAATAATGGAGAAATCACTGGATCAGGCAGAAGTATAGAAGGATTTAATCTAGTAGAATCGCTCCAATCAATGCCTGACTGCTTTACCAAATTCGGTGGGCATCCTATGGCATGCGGTTTTACACTCGTCCAAGGAAAACTTGAAGAATTCAAACAAAATCTTATATCAAAATTCGAACAAAAAACAACCAACATGAATCTCACACCCACCCTACACATAGACGCACAAATACAATTGGAAGATGCAAACTGGGGATTATACGATATACTACAAAAATTTGAACCATTCGGTCAAGCAAATGAAAAACCAAAATATCTTGCAAAAAATGTTGAAATCCACAAGTTAGAACCGGTTGGCAAAGACAATAAACATTTGCGTATTATCATAAGGAATGGGGAAAAAACAAGGAAAACTATAGGATGGGGTCTGTGTAATGACAATGGAACAAACTGGTGTAAAGAATTGAAACCAGGTGATATAATTGATCTCGTATTCGAAATGGATATAAATGAATGGAATGGAAATCGAGAACTACAACTTACTATTGTCGACTTAAAAAAGTCTATATGAAACTAACTATTTATACCGACGGCGGTTCACGCAACAATCCTGGCCCAGCCGCCACAGGAATTGTAATAAAAAATGAAACTGGAAAGACTATTGCCAATTACGGCGAGTATCTTGGTGAGCAAACAAATAATTATGCTGAATACATGGCAGTAATTTCTGGACTAAAAAAAGCGAAAGAACTAGATGCAGACGAAGTTGAATGTATTATGGATAGTAAACTCGTGTGTGAACAACTAAATGGCAGGTGGAAAGTAAAAGAACCAACATTACAAAAATTATTTGTCATTGCGTGGAATCTCACTCAACAATTCAAAAAAATAAAAATACACCATACCTTGCGCGAAAATAACAAAGAAGCTGATGCCGAGGTAAATAAAATACTAGACCAACGAAGATAAAATTATTTATACAAATAAAAAACTCCCACTAAGGGGGTTTTTATTTTGGAACGCATGACTTGGTTATATATATACATACCGCATCTTTATTTTCACCACACGGAACATCATCAACAAACTCATGAATCTCTCCTCCAATTATATAACATGGAATTTGAGAAAAAAAACTCTTTCCAATAGCATGTTCACCAAAGTGATACCTCTTTCCTATCATAGATTCATCGGACTTTTCCCATCTACCGTATCCAAACAACATAGGACCCATGTACGTTAGACGAATGAGTAAAAAAATTCCAATACATGTCAAAAACAGAATTCCATATTTAACTAATATTTTATTTTTTAATCTCACAAATAATTTTATACTTATATCTCATCTTTTAATTCTTCCAACAATTTTTTACCTTTTCTACTTATTTTCTTTGGTACATCTATAATCACTTTCACATACTGATCCCCTCTTCCACTATGATGAAGCCGGGGCACGCCAAGTCCTTTTAATTTAAATTTCTGATGTGATTGCGTCCCCTCAGGAATCACAAGCTTCTTATCACCCTCCAATGTTTCGATTTCAACTTTGTCGCCAAGTACTGCTTGTGGATATGAAATATGAATTTCAGTATGAATATCATCTCCTTCGCGTACATATCCACGTTCATCACGCACATGCACCCGAACATATAGATCTCCAGGTGTACTTCCTACACCAACAGCTTCACCTTTCCCTGATAATCTAATCATCTCACCTTCTGAAATACCTGGCGGAATTTTTACTTTGTAGCGTGATTCACCTCGCATCGCCCCATCTCCACCACAATGTTTACACATTTTGTTTGGTACTTGGCCGGTTCCTTCACACGTAGAGCATGTCACAACACTTTGCATAGCACCAAGGATTGTCTGTTGCACATGCCTGACCTGACCTTGTCCATTACAATCAGAACACTTTTTGCTCCCTGAGCCTGGCTCAGCGCCAGTACCATTACATACATCACACACATTATGTTTGGTGAGTCGGATTTCCTTCTCTATACCAAATACTGCTTCACGAAATTCTAATGATACATCTACTTGTATATCATTTCCTCTGCGTTGGCGTGAAGAACGTGTACGCCCACCAGAAAAACCAAACATATCACCAAACAAATCGCCAAGGTCAATACCTCCAAAGTTTCCTTGAAATCCACCACCAAATCCACCTTGCTGCCCTCGGGCTGCACGCATGAAGTCATCCCAGTTCATGCCACCACCAAATCCACCTTGCTGTGCAAAATCAGCACCAAATTGATCATACTGTTTGCGTTTATTCTCATTCCCGAGGACCTGAAAAGCTTCATTTACTTCTTTAAACTTTGCTTCGTCTCCACCTTGTTTATCTGGATGATATTTGTGCGCCAACTTACGAAATGCTTTCTTAATTTCGTCTTGAGATGCGTTTTTATCTACGCCGAGAATTTTGTAGTAGTCTTTACTCATATCTATTTTATTTTAATCTCCCTAGGCAACATACCCTCATCTTCTACAACTCGATCTTTAAGATATCTTTTCTTAATAAAAAAAATCATCAATTGTACAAATGGATTAATTAATAGGGCACCAAAAGCCAATGACAAAATTAAAGGGCCTCCTATGCATGATTCACCATCGCATGTATTCATAAAAATATAGAGACTTATTACAGATGCAATAATAAGAAAAATTTCTCCTATCACAATATGCAATCCAGCTGTCTTTTTGCTAAAAATATGAAAAATGGACAACAAGACAACCCAAATGGGAGGGTAAAACAAAAATAGACGTGGCAATACTTCTACTTCATCCTTGAATTCATGCCAAGAATATGTAAAATACATACTATGTATAAAAAACCAAAATAACCCAAAGCCTGTAAATAGGAGAATAATGATAATAATGAAAGCGCTATGATTCCGCGTCATACATAACACAGATTACGAATTACTCTATCTCTATATTATTAATAATGTTCAATCCCCAAATCAATCAACACCATAAACAGCACAAACAAAGGAAACAGCACGAGCAAACCTGTTCTGTCCATGTTAAAAAATAGTGAAGTCAAAGCCGTTAAAAACAATAACAACAACAAACCAATCAGGAGAACCCACATACGATGTTGTCTCCTTTTTTCATGAAAGTAGTGAAGCATAATAAATAATTAATTTAAGATATTAAAATCCAACTATTTTTTTCAACTTGCTGCTATCTGAAATAGGAAACCTGAGTGAATACGTATACACTTTCTGTGCCATTTTCCCTTCAACATAAAAATATTCTTTTCCATCTTTACCCTTTTCCATCCTTATGTCTTTTTTGTCCATATAGTATTGTCCACTGAACGTATCTGCCAAGTTGCCTTCTACTGGCGCAGAATAATCGAATACCCACCACACTGTTCCTTGTTTATCAAATATATTCAGAGCCAAAATAATAATTCTTTTATTTGTTACTTTAACATTTGCTTTTACGAATGTATTGCGTGGTTTAGCATCAAAATTTACTCGAACACCATTTTCTTCATATTCAACTTTTTCGCCATCCAATAATTTAAAATTCTTCCATGATCTTTTCTTATTTATAATACGGGAGACTATAATTGCAATAGCTACAAATGCCCCAGCCAAAACCAAAAAATTTTGCATAGTATATAACATTAAAGATAACTCCCATTATTATAGCACATAAGGGCGAAGTTTTCCTCCGCCCCTATGAACTATAAACTCCATTATTTCTTCTCATCCACAACTTCGCCTTCTACACTCTCTCCGTCATCTTTTTTCTGATCTTTCTTATCCGCCCCTTGATCGTTGTTCACTGGTGGTTGTTTATTGGCTTGTTCTTGCTGGTACATCTTCATCCCCACAGCTTGTGCCGCAGTAGATAATTCTTCGGATGCTTTTTTGATAGCCTCGACATCATCTTTATCTTTGATCTCTTTCAGTTTTGAAAGTGCATCATTCACCTTCTTTTTTTCATCTTCTGTGACCTCAATTTTCTTTTCTTCAACGTCCTTCATCATTTTTTCTGTTGTATAAATCATAGTGTCAGCAATATTACGTACCTCAATTACTTCCTTTTTCTTCTTATCTTCATCTGCATGAGCTTCGGCATCCTTTTTCATTTTTTCAATTTCATCTTTTGATAAACCACTCGATGCCTCAATACGAATACTCTGCTCTTTATTTGTTGCTTTATCTTTTGCCTTTACATTCAAAATACCATTTGCATCAATATCAAACGTAACTTCAACCTGAGGAACGCCACGTGGTGCTGGTGGTATACCATCGAGCATAAATCTTCCAAGCGACTTATTGTCTCCTGCCATCTCACGTTCACCTTGCAACACATGAATTTCCACACTCGGTTGACTATCAGCCGCAGTAGAAAATACTTGGGATTTACTTGTAGGAATTGTTGTGTTACGCTCTATAAGTTTGGTGCACACACCACCAAGCGTCTCGATACCAAGTGAAAGTGGAGTGACATCAAGTAAGAGGATATCTTTACCAAGATCTCCTTGCAATTGCCCTGCCTGAATCCCCGCACCCAATGCTACAACTTCATCAGGATTCACGCTAGCATTTGGTTTTTTGCCAAAAAATTCTTCCACTTTCTTGATAACGAGTGGCATGCGTGTCATACCTCCAACAAGGATAACTTCATGAAGTTCATTTTTGTTAAATCCAGAATCATCAAGTGCCTTTTGTACAGGAATCATCGTTTTCTCAACAAGATCCATAACAAGCTCTTCAAGCTTTGCCCGAGTCAATTTCATATTCAAATGTTTTGGACCTTCAGCACCAGCAGAAATGAATGGTTCATTAATTTCTACTTCAACAGTGCTTGAAAGCTCTATCTTTGCTTTTTCTGCAGCATCTTTCACACGTTGGAGAGCAAGAGGATCTTTGCCCAAGTCAATTCCTTCCATACGTTTAAATTCTTCCAAAATCCATTCAATAATTCTCTGATCAAAATCATCACCACCAAGATGTGTGTCACCATTTGTTGATTTTACCTCTACGGTAGAATGTCCTTCTTCAGTGTCATGTCCAATATCTAAAATAGAAATATCAAATGTACCCCCACCAAGATCATAGACCGCTATTTTTTGGTCTTGCTTCTTGTCAAAACCGTATGCGAATGCAGCAGCTGTCGGTTCATTGATAATACGACGAACTTTAAGTCCTGCAATTTCTCCTGCGTCTTTCGTTGCCTGGCGCTGTGAATCATCAAAGTACGCAGGTACGGTAATCACCGCCTCAGTAATAGTCTCGCCAAGTTTCGCTTCCGCATCTTGTTTTAATTTACGAAGTACCATTGCAGAAATTTCTTGAGGTGTATAATCTTTGTCACTCATTTTTATTTTGATTCGATCACCATCCTGAAACATATCGAATGGCATATGCTTCTTTACTTGTTCAACTTCAGGATCATTGAAGCGTCGCCCAATAACACGTTTGATAGAATACAATGTATTTTTTGGGTTTGTTACTGCTTGACGCTTTGCAAGCTGTCCTACCAAAATTTCACCCGTTTTTGACTGCGCAATAATAGACGGTGTAGTTCTAAACCCTTCCTTATTCTCCAATACCTTTGGTTGGCCACCTTCGGTGATAGCCATACATGAATTAGTGGTTCCGAGATCGATTCCTAATATTTTTGCCATATGTATATTTCATTCCGAGCGTAGCGAGGAATCTTTCCTGCTACGATCATTATTAATATTAATGATTAAATTGCTGATTAAAACTGTTAATAGTTCTTGTAATCTTTCTCAATAATAATCCCCCTATCGCACCTAATCCGACATTTACCACAAATATCAATAACCCATAGTTGACAGAGACATTCATAATAGTAAACAATTTTTCATTTCCCGATACACCTGCCGTGATTATCTGAAACATATTGATTAATAAAAATGTTATCATCCATACTCCAAACAAACATCTCCATAATTTCATATCAAAACGCATATTTGGCATAAGATACCATAGTTCTTTGTATACTAAAACCAAATAAAATAGCAACATGGCTGAAATGGTAGACGAAATAAACAACATCCATACCAATATATCTACTTCACCTGTGTTATTTTTTAAAATAAAATTTACAACTAACGAAAGACCAAAAACTACCAAATAATAAATTTCACTGGTCAGACGCAAATAAGTGAGTATTGTCGGAATATCTCTCTTGTGTCTATGCCAAATCGGGTCAAAACCGCGATATAATTTATTAATTGGGCTCATAGTTATAATTTAAATCTTCAATCCTTCTCCAATCTTCAGGTTGTACAGACCTTGACCGGAGAAAAGAGAAGAATCAAATATCTTATAAACTGGAACAATCAGTGAAATCCATTAAAATCTGTGTAATCAATGTTTTTATTTCTTATCTTTCTTCACCACCTTCACCTCAATCTTCTTTGAAACAGTCGGACTAGCTTTTGGACACGTAATCTTCAACACGCCATTTTCAAATTCCGCAACAACTTTATCTTCTTTCACCTGTGTTGGCAAAGCAACTTGGCGAAAAAATGAACCGGAACGAACCTCTTTGCGATAATAATTTTTTTCATCCACCTCATGCTCTTTACTGCTTGATCCTTGCACTGTCAAAACCCCTTTTTCAACACTCACTTCGACATCTTCTGGTCTAATACCAGCCAATGGCGTCTCTACCACGACATTATTTTTGTCTTCATATACGTCCATAGCAGGCACAAATGCCTTTTGCATCTGTTGTGCGTTACGCAAAGCTGGAAGCGAAGACATCATTTCTTCCATCTCTTGGAATGGATCCCATATTCTTGGTAACATATAAAATCTCCTAATAACGAACGGGCATCGCAAGATGAACGTTCGCGGTTATAAGTATAAATAAATTTTAAATTTATAATTTTTAATTTCGAAATTATTTACCTTTCGCCACAACCACTTTTGCAACTTTAATCGTTTTTCCTCTCATCAGATATCCGGCGTCTACTTCTTTCAAAATAATACCTTCCGTCTGTTCTGACTCTTCCTCTGCGACTACTTCATGCAATTCAGGATTAAATTGTTCCCCCACTGTCTTAATTTCTTCAACACCATGACCTTTGAGAACATCTTCAAACTGTTTCATAATAAATCCAATCCCTTTTTTCCAATTTCCCCATTTTGCGTCCCCATCATCCCCATTGTTGATATCCATTGCAAAGGCTTTTTTAAAATTATCATACACGGGGATAAAATCTTCCAAAATTTGTTGTTTACTCCAATCAAGCCATTCGTGTTTTTTTGTATCCATCTCACGAACCAAATTTTGATAATCAGCGTGCGCTCGTTGCCAACCTGCCCTATATTCAAGTGCTTCCTGTTCTTTTTTCCCACAATTTTTACATTTTTTTGAAAATATTTTTTTCTTCTCATCATGCTTCACGTCTTCATTTGGTGATTGTTGTTCATCTGACATAGTAACTATACATTAAGGATACGTTGTAAATAATTTACAAAACTATAATTACGCGCGTAATCCATACGCATCGGTCCCAAGACAGCAAATAACGACTTATCACCCAATCGTCCACCAACAAGACCACACATACCGCCAAAGGGATTTTTCTCGCCAATTACCACATGAGGCTGTGAATTCGTAAATAAATCAAACACATAACTAATTCTTTCTTCTACGTGATCAAAAATTGTAGACATTTGAACCGTAAAAGCATAATCATGAAATTCAGGCTGAGAAAAAAGATCACTAAGACCAGTATAATATAAAGAATCCTCACCAAATGCGATAATTACTGCATTATGAACATCAGCTGCAATATATTTGCCGGTCTGCTTCAAATACTGCATCTGGTTGGTATTATCAAATCTTGAAATATCTTCTTGTGTCTTTTTACCGAGTTCTTTTGGTTTCATGATATGTTCTATGTAATATCCAAAACCCTGCTCAGTAGGCATACGACCCGACGATGTGTGTGGATGCGTGAGGAAGCCTTGTTCCTCGAGATCACGCATCTCATTGCGCACAGTGGCACCACTTACATCAAGGTTGCATTCTTCTACCAAAAATTTGGATCCCACTGGTTCTGCAGTCTCTGTATAATTTTCCACAACTAATTGCAATATTTTTTCTTTACGAATGTCGAGCATATTATCACTCTAATTATCACAGTGATAATTTTAACACTATCACTCTTTGCTGTCAAATGCTAAATTATATAAACTTATCCACAAAAAAATCCGCTTATTTTAGCGGATTTTTGCTTTATAAAGATATTTTCTATTTTGTATCTTCTTCCTTTGCTACTCGTTTAAACTCAGATACGCTCCCTATCTCACTGAGAAGGACATTTTCTACATAAATGCCTCGTGAATAAAAAATACGTTCAAGTTCATTTTTTAGTTCGGTCTCAGTAGCATCACGTTTTGCACCTACTATTTCTTCTTGGTCAAAACGACTTACTACCATACGCATACGACTGCGAATAGTAGGACGTATAATTTTTTCTACAAAATCCTCTCCTATCGTCTGCCATATATGAGGAATTTGATGTATATCTAGCCTCAAAAGCACTGTTCCCTCGACCGCAATACGTTTATTATCCTTGGTCACTGCAGCAATAGGCACGTCACCCATAGCTTTGAGATTTTCGGGATTAAATTCACGGCTAATACCATACTCCAATGTCTGGGTATTAAATAACTTTGCCTTTTGCCAAAATGGAATCTTGAAATGAAGACCTGGAGTTAAAACCTTCTTTAGTACTCCCCTGCCAAGATCATATACGCATGCTACATACCCTGGCGGTACATAGATAAAAAGTCCCTTAAGGACATCCTCCATCACAAATGAATACATAAGTTTGTCGAGAGATGAGGACATAGGGTAATAAAATTAGGCTAAGTATTAACTCTTTTTTGGTTTGAATAATAATTTCATAAACTGGTGGAGTATAGCAGAGAATATGAGAGATGTCAATATAAACACCGACTTCACCATAGGCAACCACCACAGCAGAAGAAAGGAAACTGCAGGGAATAAAATAAAATAAAATAGGTCAGACTTACTCAATTGTGGCTTGGTCTTCCGATAATCAAGATATATTTCTACCAGCAAAAATAGCCCCACTATACCTGACCATATTATATCATGTCTCTCACCCAAATTGAAACCTAAAAACATAATATTGATACTCCCTGGAAAATCTATCCAATCATACAGTACTTTTAAAATACGTTCGCCCGTGATGCCTCGTATAAACACCTGATACAACAAAACCAATACCAGCAACTGTACCCCCATATTCACCACACTGGTCCATGGCTTAATTTTTCTCTTTTTTACAATTTTTCGTAATTCTTCTTTTTTGAGAATTGGGTCGTTATGAAATTCTTTTTCAATACGCTCCATCTCATCTGTCACTCCTGCATTTTTTATTCTACTCTTTTCGCCAATAATCGCGGTGGGCAATAGCAACAAACGTAACCCTATCGTGAGATACACCACAGCCCATCCCAAATTTTGGTGTGCCCAATTATTATATAGCCAAATAAGCGCGTTGAATAACGGTTTATAAAGAAAATCATTCCAAATAATTTCAAACATACAATTACTCTTATAATAGCAAAAATCAAACAAAAAGGCAATTAGTATGCCCCTTTTATTATTCTTTCCTCAAAGCCTCAATAGGATTAAGATTTGCTGCCTTTTTGGCTGGATACAGACCAAAAAAAAGTCCCACAGCAGCCGAAAAACCTAATGCCAAAATAATAGAATATATAGGTATTTCAAATGTCCAATTGAGTCCATATCCAACTGCACCATAATACACTCCGTAAGAGATGATGAAACCCAATGCAACGCCAATCACACCACCTCCAAACGTCAGGATAATCGCTTCAATCAAAAACTGCCATAGTATATCTTTGTTCTTTGCGCCGACAGATTTGCGTAAGCCAATCTCAAAAGTTCTTTCAGCAACAGTAACATACATGATATTGGTGATGCCAACTCCACCTACAATAAGCGATATACACACAAGCGCGACAAGTAATAACGTGATGCCCCCGACGATTGTCTCCAACGTGCCTCGTATTTCATCCATGGTAGTGACTTTGAAATCGTCCTTATCAGGATCAGTGATATCATGCCGATCACGCAAAAGTATTTCTACATCTTCTTTTGTCGAATCAATATGGGACATATCTGTCACTCGCGCATTGATACCCATAACATAATCTGTGCCGATCATCTTTTTTTGTAATGTCAATGTAGGAATATAAACAAGACTATCAAAATCAAAACCAAAAGATGCGCCTCGTTCTACGAGCACACCTACCACACGAAAAGATTTTCCATTGATATATACACTCTTATCTACTGCTGTATCGCTACCAAATAGGTCATCTTTTACTTTAGAGCCAATTACAATTACTTGCGACAATGAATTTTCTTCATCTGGTTCGTAAAATCTCCCTTCTGATAATTCTATTGTCTCAACTTCTGGGGCACGCGCTCCATATCCAAAAATAATCACTGTTTTATTTTCCCCCTGATATTTAATAACCGCCTGACTCGTGACATACGCATACACCGCATCAATATTTTTATGTTTGCCGATTTCATCCATGTCTGAATTTTTGAGTGTTGTAATGGTAATACCACTTGCCATACCCGTGGCACTACCCTGTTCACCTTTACCTGGTATACGCACTTCTATATTAAGTGTATTCGGATTGTAAATATCAAGTTCGCTCAATACCATCCCCTCAAGCCCTTTGCCAGCAGATATGATAATCACCACTGAGGCAATGCCTATACTCAAAGCTATCATCGTCAAAACACTACGTAATTTCTGACGTATGAGTGCACTATAGGCAAGTTGTACACGATCTTTTAGTAACATATATTTCAAACACTATTCATAACGAAGTGCTTCAATTGCATTAAGTTTACTCGCCCTTCGTGCAGGACTAATACCAAACAACAATCCAATCCCTATGGACACACCACAACCCAGTAGTATCGAAGATATAGTTATGACTAAATCCCATTCATACCCCATTGCTTGAGCAACCTGAGCCACAACAATAGAAATAAATATACCCAGTAGTATCCCAATACCTCCACCAAGAAATGTGATCACAACTGATTCAATCAAAAATTGCATCGTAATATGACTACTTTTTGCCCCCACCGCTTTACGCAAACCAATCTCTCGGGTTCGTTCTTGCACAGTTGCAAGCATAATATTCATAATGCCAAATCCACCAACAACAAGCGCAATGCTAGAAACTGCAACCAAAAAAAATTTCAATGCATTCGTAATCATAGATAATGCCTCAAGACCTTGCGCCATAGATCTAACAGAAAAGTCATCCGCCTCCCCTGTCGCTATATCATGGCGATCTCTCAAAATATTTTCTACGCTATCCATAGCCTGCTCCACATGTTCTGCAGTATCAACTTTGGCACGTATCAAGCTTACATAATCAATGCCGAGTAACAATTTTTGTGCTGTGCTGATAGGTACAAACACCTGATCATCCTGATTTTGAAAACCGCTCACTCCTCGCTTCTCCATCACTCCAATAATAGTGAAATTAATTTTTTTAATCCTGAGCCTAAGTCCGATTGGATTTTGATCGCCAAACAAGCTCTCTTTTACCTCATTACCAAGCACCACAACATGGGCAACTCCTTTTTCTTCTTCTTCACTAAAAAATCTTCCAAATTCAACGGCTGCATCTTCTACATCAATATAGCTCGCTGTCGTACCTGTAAATGTAGTATTTACACTCGTATCATCGCGCGTAATGCTATCATTACCACTTACATACATAGTCAAACTTTCGATACAATCGCAACCTTTATCCAAAATTTCCTTTCCGTCATCATAGGTAAGTGTCGTCACAACAACTCCTAAGGCGGATGCTGGCGGACCATCATCTTCTGAGGCACCTGGTAATACTCCTATTAAATTTGATCCCATGCTTTTGACCTGATTTAAGATAAGACTTTGGGCACCGGCACCAACTGACATTACGATAATAACAGCCATAACACCTATCGTAATACCAAGCATAGTCAAAAACGATCGTGCCTTGCTACGATTGATTATTTTCCATGAATTGTGAATGCTTTCTAAAAAATCCATAACTAATTAAATTCTATTTTGTCAGCTCCCCATTTAAACCAGCGAGTTGTCGCTGTGTGACTAATGAATCATCAACAATCAGCCCATCTCTAATTTTCAAAATTCTTTTTGCATGTTCCGCAGTATATTTTTCGTGTGTGACGAGAATAATAGTATTTCCTTCCTCATTCAAATCTTGCAAAATTTTCATGACCTGCAAACCAGATTTTGAATCAAGGTTACCAGTTGGCTCATCAGCAAATATCACTTGTGGATTATTGACCAATGCGCGTGCAATTGCCACTCTCTGTTTTTCTCCACCAGACAATTGACTTGGTGAATGTTCCATACGATGTTCAAGTCCAACCTGTGTCAATAACTCTTTTGCCCGATTCGTACGTTCTTTTTTGGTTGCATCAGTATACAACATAGGCAACATCACATTCTCAAGTGCGCTTGCACGATTGAGCAAATTGAACGCCTGAAATACAAAGCCTATTTTTTTACTACGCATATCAGCCAATTCGTCATCATTGAGCTGACTTACATCGCGTCCTTCAAAAGAAAATACCCCTGTGCTTAGTTTGTCCAAAAAACCCAAAATATGCATCAGTGTTGACTTTCCAGAACCAGAAGGTCCCATGATAGAGACAAACTCACCTTTTTCGATATCAAATGTAAGCCCATGCAAAATTTTTGTCACGACTTCTTCATTTTCGTATTGTTTAGTAAGATTTTCTACTTGTATCAACTTTGTAATACTCATACATTAAAAGTTATCTGCGCTCTTTACTTATTTTAAAAAATTAAATAGCTTAGAGGGCTTAGTTAACTCAGTCTCTCCCACTCCTGTGTGTCTTTCAAAAAATCATCTTTAATTTTCAAAAAATACTCCTTTGTAGCCTCATATTCATTAGGAACTACCCCATCCAAAATTGCATCTTCAAGTGCTTTTTTTATTTTACCAACTGTGGGGCCAGGTTTCAAACCACATTCTTTCATAATTTCTTCACCACGAACAGGAGACTGAAATGCGCGAAGCTTGTCCTTTTCTATGACTTCTGCAATGCGTTTTTCCAAATAATCATAATTTTTAAGACGCCGTCCTAGCTTTTGGGGATTACCTGTCGTGATATCACTGCGACATAATTGTAACAAATCATCCAAATCATCTTCCAAATTTACAATCAGACGACGCACTGGGCTATCGGTAACTCCTTCATCCATAAGCGCAATAGGTTGTTGATGCCAACGTACCAACTTTGCCACATACTCAGTGTCGTCTTTGCTCATGTGCAGACGTTTACTCACTTGGCGGACGATTTTTCTCCCCAGATGTTCATGCATATCAAACGTCCAACCTCGGCCACGTATAAATTTTTTGGTACCCGATTTGCCAATATCGTGCATCAATGCAGCAAAACGTAGCAATACTTTGTCAGAGCGTTCAGCTAAATTATCTACGACCTTAAATGTGTGTGTAAGATTATTTTTGTGACCTTGCCCATATAATTCTTCCACTCCCCATAAATCGCATACTTCTGGTAAAAATTCCTGGAGTAACCCCGTTTCATACAAAATCCACAATCCAATCGATGGTCTAGGAGTAGAAAGAAGTTTGAAAAATTCTTCTTGAATGCGTTCGGCAGAAATAATTTTAAGTCGATGCTTATTACGTTCAATTGCAGACAAGGTCTCTTTTTCTATAGCAAAACCAAGCTGTGATGCAAAACGGGCTGCACGTAACATGCGCAATGGATCGTCACTAAATGTAATGTCTGGATCAAGTGGAGTGCGAAGTATCTTATTTTGTACATCGTCTTGCCCATGAAACGGATCTATAATTTTTTTACTGAGACCAGTTGCAATAACTCTGCGCGCCATCGCATTGACTGTAAAATCGCGACGTTTCAAATCATCTTCCAAATTTGTTGCTGTCACTTTAGGCTTGCGTGATTTTATATCATATGTTTCACTCCGCGCACCTGCAAACTCAATTTCAAATAATTTTTCCTTAGTGTCGTCTTCTAATTCTTTGGTAAACACAAAACGCGCTGTGTCAAAATCTGGAAACTCAACTAATGACCCCTGTGTATGCCATATCTCATCAAATTTTTTTGCAAATGTAATTCCACTTCCAACCACTACAAAATCTATATCCTTTTTAGTTTGTACACCAAGAAGGAGGTCACGCACGTAACCCCCAACTGTATATACATCAACGCCTTCTTGCGAAGCGACATTGCGTACCATCTTAAATAACGCCTTATGGTCAAACATACTTAGTTATTCAGCCAACTCACCTACTACGATTTCTTGTCCCTCAACAAGGCCAGACAACACTTCAACATATCCTCCATCACCTCGCAAACCAGTGGTGATATCAATTTCTTTTATATCTCCATTCTCCAAAACACGAACATATTTCCTTGTCTCTTCGGTGCGTATGACACGTTGAGGAATAAATAATACATTATCTTTCTCTTCTGTGTAAAATACAACATTGGCTGTCATCCCATTCAAAATTTTATGATTCTCGTCCTTGTCTTCCAAAGATACTGTCACGGTATAATAAATAACATCTTGAATAACGGTCTCACCTATCTCTATTTGACTAACACGACCAGTAAAATGTGTTTCGTCTCCATATGCATCAAGTGTAATATCTGCTTCAACTCCCAGTGCAATCTTGATAATATCAGTCTCAGGTATATCTACCTTGACTTCAAAATGAGGGCTGACAAGTTTTACTACCGTATCTTGTGAACTAATATATTCGCCTACTTTTCCATTTACTTTACCTACAACTCCATCAACGGGGGCTACTATTCTACCCTTGTTACGTGCAGCAACGGCCTGAGCCAAACCAGCCTGTGCTTCTGACAATTGGGCACGAGCGCTTGCAACATCTTCGGTACGTGGTGGATTGGCGACATCATCATAGGCTGCCTGTGCTTGATCGACGAGTGCCTGATACGCAATGGTATCAGCTTCGGCCTTTGTACGCGCATTCTCCAAATTTGATACTGCTTTGTTGTATGCAACTACATACGTATCATAACTGTTTTGTGCAGTGTCAATTGCCTGTTTTTGGTTGATAAGAGAAGTGTAATTAGTGTTTACATTTGTACGAGCTGTCGTAATAGTCGTCTTGAGTGCGTCCAACTCAGCCTGGTTTAAATCGCCGATTGGTACAGTCACGTTGAGCGTTTCTGATACTGCAAACAACAAATCCTTCATAGCACTAAGTGCTGTAAGTCCCAAGTCAGAAGTACTGTCAATGGAATCATGGGGAGTAGATGCGCCAAGAGTATTAATCTGATTGTCGAATTCTTGTTTTTTATTTTTTGCAAAACTGTAATTATTTTTTGCCATGTTCAATTTATTTCCATCAAGAGTTGACAATACGCTTTCAAATTCATCATTAGCAAATATATTATCAATACCAACTACATTGTCAGCAGAAGTCAAACCATCCGACAACGTATTTTGAATAGACAATAACAGGGCTATCATATCATCATATGTATCTTGTACAATTTGACTGTTTTCACCACCTTCTGATAAAGTCAAATTATTGTGTGCAGTATCAAGGGCAGCCTGTGCATTGGCTACCGTATCTGCGCTTGTTGCCTTTACTTGATTCAGAGTTGCCTGTGCTTGATCAAGTTTTGCTTTCAAATTTGAAATGTACGCATTTGTCTCTCCCGCAAGCACTTTATCCAAATTTGCTTTTGCCTTTGCAACACTTGCACTTGACTGAGCTACACGCGCATTGAGCTCTCCCAAGTCAAGCTCCGCTATCACATCACCTACTTTCACTGGTTCATTGGTATCTTTGTATATTTTCCCCAAACGTCCAGACGAATCAAATCTCAAATCCAGTTCATCAGCTGACTCTACATTCCCTGCGGCGTCTACGGTCTGTGTAAGCACCCCGCGCTCAACTTTAGTTGTTTCATAAACTGGCTGTTTGTAAGCACTACGTATCTTTCCATAGACAATACTTACTACCAGCAGTCCAACCACAACGAGCGCATAAAATAATTTCCTCCGATACCATTTTTTCTTTTTTGATGTTATTGTTTCTTGTTCCATAAAGATGTTATTTTAATTTATTAAGTTCTTCTGTGACATCATTGATAAAACTTTTGAGTAGTTCAGCTGGTGCCAAAACAAGCATACCGTGCTTTTCTACTACTACAAAGTTATCACCCTTTTTGAAACCTAATTCTTCACGCGCTTTCTTGGGGATAACCACTTGGCCACGCTCGCCAATACTCGTAGTCCCATATAAATTACCTAATGAATGCATATCCATATTTAAAATAAGTATGATTTATCATACTTATCATACCATACTAATATAGGCATGTCAAAAACTAGCCCAACTCCGTAAGAAAATTCAAAAAGGCTCTACGTGGATCATGTCTACTCGTTATACAATGATATATGACATGGGCAAAAGGGGCGTGTATGTGGTGTTTCCTTACCAAACGCATGAGACAACGCGTCGCATCAACACCCTCAACAGTCTGCTGTACTTTTTGACGCGCTTGGAGTCCTGTATACCCTTTTCCAAGCCATTCACCAAATGTACGATTACGACTGTCTGGACACAATGATGTACCTATAAGATCTCCCAAACCTGCCAATTCATATGCTGTATTTTTGCGCCCGCCCATAGCGACAATGAGATCTGCTATCTCTCTGAGCGCATACGTAAGAAGTGCCGCCTTGGTATTAAGTCCAAAACCCAACCCATCACACATACCTATCGCAATGCTATATACATTTTTGAATGAACCACCGACCTCCACTCCGATGACGTCTTTGTTTGGCACCAATCTGATATAATTATTTTCCATTACATCACGCACGGCAGCAATAGCACGAGTATTCTTTGATGCGATGTTCATGGCAGTAAATTGTTTGGACACCATCTGACCTGCGATTGCGGGGCCAGAAATGGTTACTACGTTTTTCCTCAGATCTGGTCGTACGTGCTTCATGATAATATGTGGAATGAGTCGCAAACTTTCTGGCTCAATTCCTTTTGACACATCCACAATAATAGCGTTGTGTGCAATACTGCGGGCAGCAAATGAAATAGTGTGTTCCAAAACACCACTAGGGATAATAAGAAATATAATATGCGCATCTTCGAGTGCCTCTTTAATCTGAAACTTAGGGATAATGCGTTTGGATAATTTTACACCTTTAAGATATTTTTTGTTCTCATGATACATCTCAATTTGCTTCAATGGTACATGATCACCTTCCCAATTCCATATGCGTACCTCATGACCATTATCAGCCAAAACCTGGGCAACAGCTGTGCCCATATTCCCTGCTCCAAGAACTGCAAGAATTTTATTTTGTGACGAGTTGTTCATGTCTCAAAATTTTTAAATTAATATATTTTCTATATTATAGTATAGCACAGAAATGATTTTCTTACATCAAAAAACCGGCTTTATTTTCATCCGGTCTTTTTTTGGCACAAAAGTTTGTTACTTAATATATCACTGTCACTGTACCAGACATGCCTACACCGGCAGGTGCACCATGAAATACACAATAATATGGATATGTCCCCACCGTGTTAAATGTTCTTGAATACGTCTGCCCAGGCAGTAAAATTCCACTTGTAAATGTCCCGGCATCTGCTGTCACCGTATGATGTAATGAACCATTATTTGTCCACACGATAGTCGTACCAGCTTTGACAACGATATTGCGAGGAACATACTGACTATCGGTCATACCTATATTAAGTATAGTAGCCGCTGAAGGAGTTATGTATATAGTTATGCTATTTGACTGCCGTGTATTACCTGCTGCATCATACACACGTGCATAAAATGTATGGGTAGACGTCACGTTGCTATATGATGCAAGTTGAGAATAATTCAACTGACTTTGATTTAAAATAGAATCAACAAACATCCCATCTCTATATAGATCAATTCTTGCGACTCCTACATTATCACTAGCAGTTACAGCCACACCAAAGACTGTCCCACTTGTATATGTCATCTGGGGGGAACTTATTGAAACGTTTGGAAGTATCGTGTCCGATGGTTGTATCACGTTTGTCCACTCAACTCTATATTGCGTACTTCCTACACAATTCAACGTATAATCTCGCAACCCATGCCCTGCATCTCGGATAGTACTAGTGAGCATATAGGAAGGGCCATTATTGCGACTAATGCGGATATGCTCACCTACCTGCTGGCATGATGTGACATGCACATAGTTTACTCCAGATGAAGGGGTATCATAATAATATGCCTCTGCAGACAATGGCAGAATCACCAGTGCCAACGAAAAAAGTGACAAAAAAAATATTTTTCTAACCATATGATTTATAATTAAGAATAAATAATTAGTATATAAAATCTTATATAAGTAAGTATATCGCTCTTAGAATTAAAAAAAAACTCATTGTCAAGTATCCTATAGCAGACAATGAGTCTCAACATGTGGATATTTTTTAAAAAAATGCTAAAAGACGAAAAAAAGAAGTACTAAAATTATCCACAACCCGGACACGAAAACTGTTCACTCCGTATTCACGACAATCACACAAGATACAGTACGATAAGTACACCAATGATTATACGGTATATGACAAATGGTACAAAACTCCACTTCTGTATTATCTTCATCAATCCCCAGATGGCAACTAAACCGCTCACTGTTGAAGCAATAAACCCAACAACTAACACAGACATACCTGTTTGCTCAAAACCATTTCGCAACATCTCTAGCAACTGCATACCACCGGCAAGCGCAATAATTGGGACACTCATGAGAAAAGAAAATTCTGCCGCGCTTTTTTTATCCAATTTTGAAAATAATCCCGCGGTCATGGTAATACCCGACCTGCTTGTCCCCGGAATTAGTGCTAACGCTTGTACGCAACCAATACATAATGAATTTTTCCAATTAACTTTCTCCAATGGCTTTCTACTTTCTACTTTCAACTTTTTACTATACATGTCAGCCAAAAACAAGATGATTCCCCACACAATAAAATTTGCTCCGATAATCCATGTCGCACGCAAATTCGTTTCTATCCAATTATCAAACAAAAGGCCAACAATTGCGGCAGGAATAATACTTAAGATAAGCAACCAAAATAATTTTCTGTCATTTATACTTTCTACTTTCAACTTTTTACTCGAAATAAAAACACTCAGGGATATCTCGTATAATTTTCTCCTGAAATATACTACAACTGCCAACAATGTCCCCAGATGCATCACTGTATCAAATGCAAGTCCTTGATCACTCCACCCAAATAATTTTGGCAAAAAAATAAGATGACCAGATGATGACACAGGAAGAAATTCAGTAAGTCCTTGGATAGTTCCTAAAATGATTGCTTGGATAACGGACATATGAAACTAAGTATAGCAAAAAAAATAAAAAGATTCTATAAACAAAAAACCGCCCTATTATTGGACGGTTTCTATTTTGTTTATAAACAAGCTTTTTTTAACTCCTCAACTTTGTCCAACTTTTCCCATGGAAATTCATCTCTCCCAAAGTGTCCATACGCCGCAGTAGCTTGGTATATAGGACGAAGCAAATCCAGTTGTTCAATAATTGCTTTTGGTTTGAAATTAAATACTTCGCGGACTGCACGCTCTATTTTTTCATTTTCTACTTTACCTGTGCCATTAGTATTGACTAGGATGCTAACTGGTTCTGCAACCCCAATAGCATAGGCAACCTGAATTTCACATTTGTCTGCAAGCCCAGCTGCGACAATATTTTTTGCGACATAACGCGCATAATATGATGCACTGCGATCAACTTTGCTTGGATCTTTGCCAGAAAAACATCCACCACCATGGCTCCCGTGTCCACCATAGGTATCAACAATAATCTTTCTACCAGTCAAACCCGCATCCCCTACTGGTCCACCAATAACGAAACGACCTGTTGGATTTACAAAATATTTTGTATTCTCGTCAACAAGATTACCACAGACTGGCTTAATTACGTATTCTATAATATCTTTGCGAATAGTTTCCAAATCAACGTCGTCAGAATGTTGCGTGGAAATGACAACCGTGTCAATACGTTTTGGCTTACCATCTTCATATTCAACGGTGACTTGTGACTTGCCATCTGGACGAACATATTTGAGTGTGCCATTTTTGCGCACTTCCGCCAACTTACGCGTAAGCTTATGCGCATAAATAATCGGCATCGGCATATATTCTGGTGTTTCATTGGTCGCATACCCAAACATAAGTCCTTGATCCCCTGCACCTTGTTCTTTGTATAATCCTTCACCTTCATTCACACCCTGAGCAATATCTGGCGATTGTCCAGAAATAGCTACGAGTACTCCACAAGTACTCCCTTCAAAACCGTACTCTGGTTTATCATAACCAATATCCAAAATCGTTTTGCGGACAAGATTTTGCATATCAACATATGTGGAAGTCGTCACTTCCCCTGCCACCAAGACGAAACCTGTTTTTGCAAGGCATTCAATGCCTGTGTGTGCGTCTGGATCATCTTTGATAATTGCATCTACAATGGCGTCTGAAATTTGGTCGCACATTTTGTCTGGATGACCCTCGGTAACTGATTCTGAAGTAAAATAATATTTTGACATAATTTTTAGAAATAAAAAACAACTTATTAAAGTTGTTCAAGAAGATAGACGCTCCCAATCTGGGAAACGAACGTTGTTGAACAGTAATCTTGCCTATCGACCGAAGCAAGATACAGACCGGCCAACAACGGACACCATGTTCTTGAACTCATGCAACATGTAACGTGAGACATGTGACATTAAAATGTTACTACTTTTCTTTTGCTCTGTCAATTAGCTCTTTAAACATTCTATAGTAAGGCTCTAACTCTTTTTTACAGATATCTAGAGATAAAATATTCCATTTTTCCTCTAGTTTATTTTCTGCCTTTTCTAAACCAGAGTCAAAATCTAAACTATGGCTTCCGTGCAAAATAAAATATCCAAATAATCCTCTAGGGTGCAAAAAACGATAACAATCTGCGTTAGCGCATATCTCTGCTTCCAACGATTGGTACGGGATAGTTGCATGATGCGCTTCCACACAATTGACAATATTTTGTCTAATATCTTCAACAATGCCAAACTGTTTTAAAAATTCGGTTGTCGCCTTTGCAGACATCCCAATATGTTCTTCAATCTTTCCCTCTGCTTTTGCCTGACCTAACTTTATATCCATCAAATAAGTTCCTACCGCTACCATATCTTTATCTGCATCTAATTCAATAGACAATCTCTGGCCCACTTCATAAGCTAGATCCAAATGTCCGACATATGGAGTACCATACCTCTCTGTTTCTTCTAACGCCCATTTCCTAGCTTTTTTAATTATTTCTTGCATACACAATGTAACAATTTAAAACTTTACAAACTTTCAACTTTATAAACTAAAATAACTTCACCAAACTATACACCGCCCCAACGGCAAGCGCAAGAAGCAATACAGGTACCAAGAGCAATGCGTGATGTATATGATATTTCTTGTTATTCAGGACTCCTTGCTGGCGAGCACGCCAGTATATAAGTACCATACACAATAAATCAATGCTCACAAATACCCCACCAATGACATCAATGAGTCCTATAAAACTACGCAGGCCCGCAATAAAAATTAAAAAAGGAATAACACATACGACAAGAGAGGCAGTAACTGGATGTACTTTGTAATCCCATGTCAGAGAATCCCGCAAAGCAATACCCCTCATGAGAAATCCTGTCCCCATGGCAAGTACAGCAAATATGTTACCAAGTACAAATATAGTATTTCCAACCACACTACCAAGACCAACTGTGGCAATTTCCGTAGTCTCTAAACCAGTAACCCCTACCACAACAAAAGCAAACAAACTATAAATAACAATACAAATAATCGAAGCAATAACAATCGTTTTTTTAAATAATCCATCTTTACGTTTGAGCAATGCATGAGCTTCTGGGATAACGCCTGTACTACTCAGAGAAAAAAGGATAACTCCATAAGGAAACAATAAATATGCCAAGTTATTAAACTCTACATGAGCCACTGACATATGAGGAACTCCCAGAAGAGAAATAACAATAATGACCAACAAAAGACCAAGCCCTAAAAATAAATCCATTATTTTGATCAAACGCAAGCCGGCATACACACATACAGACCCAATGGCAAAAAATATAACACTCCACGTAAATGAATCGCCACCAAACAATGCTGAAAGGGCTGTGCCCTCTCCAACAATATATACCGTGAGCACACCGACGCCCATAACATAGATAAGGCCTGTCATAAACCATGCTCCCCATCTGCCAAGATACACACGAGCAAGACCTACAATCTGCAACTCCTGCTTTGTGCAGGTCGCAACTTCTCCAATAAGCAAATTTAATCCCATCATAAGAAGACCAAGCGTAACTATATATAATATACCTATAGAGATACCTACCTTTGCTACTACAAAGGGAATACCCAATACTCCAGCTCCTATCGTTCCGCTTACGACGAGTGCTACGGCTTCAAATAGAGATATCTGACGTCTAAAAATCCCCCGATGATGAACAAGTGGATGATCTTCCACAATGTGGTCAGTTTTTTTAAATCTTCTGAAAAACATACGTTGTCAGCTTGTAAGTAAAGTAAGCAGAATAAGCAAATTAAGCTGTAAAAATTACTTTTTTAGACTGTTAAACTATTTGACAGTATGACAATGTGACAATTTTATCTCTTCAATTTCCTTTTATTACATCCTTGACCAAATTCCAATAGTCAGATCTACCTTGTTTTTCTTTCATCCAATACCACCACTCTGCTCCCCACAAATATGCGCGATTGGTGCCAATACGCTCTACATAATCTATATGTTTTCTAAGTCTATCTATGTTCATAGTCTTTTCTTGTTCGGAAACCGGTGTATCATCGGGTGAAGAATCGGTGAACCATGGCTCTGCCTGTAATTCTGCCACATACATACGTTCCATATGCAACCCGAGCAAACGTGTCTTGAAACGATAAAAAGAAGCTGGCAACCAATCATATGTCCATATATGACCACCAGGGGTGCGTACGATACGATACAATGTCGTACCAAACAAATCACCCGCCTTGCTCGCATCCCACCATGTACTCAACTCTCCGCTGTCCGTAATCATAACCCAATGCACTTCGTCCAATGTATGCACAAGGTCAACTTCCCCTTGCACAAGATCTTGGCGAAATCTTTCACATTCTCCAAATCTAAACTTGATAAATGGTTCATTTTCAATTTGCCAAACTTCCAAAGCATCATGATGTTGATAGCGTCCTATCACAGCTGACACATAGGCAAATAATTTATCTCTATACTCTGTGTCAGATAACGCATCAACCCACTCTGGCACATGGCACTCAGGCCAACGTGGAGCCTTTTGCCCCACCACGAGAGTTACTTTCGTGCCATACTCAGCAGCTTTGTCCATCATCCAATCAACATCTGAAAAATTATATACCCCTTCAGTATGTTCAATTTCACTCCACATGGCGGCGATACGGATAAATTTTGGTTTGATTTCCCCAAGCATATCCTCGTATGCCTTTTTCCAATCTAATCCGAGAGAAGATGCATGATTTTGATTGAAACTTATACCATACTCAACAGGATATTTCTTGATACTTGTCACTAAAAGAAATACATACAAGAGCAATAAACAGACAATGATACTAAAAATAAAAAACATAATTTTTTTCATACTATTATAATACAAATAAAATTGATCCAAGACCCACGAGTACTATAGCCAACCACTCTACCACAAGTTCACGCTTGGTTATATATTCTTTGAATACACGCGGGATAAACTTGGTACATAACAATATAATTACAAACATACATGCATACTGCAATCCACTCATAGCCATAACCAGAGAAACTGATCCAATAGCTGATGCATATTGTATAAGCACAACAGCAATCACACCAAAGATTTTTGTCAATACAACTATAATGCCTGCATGACGTTTTGCATTTGTTTTCGGTTTCTCGTATTTTTTTCTAAATGTCTTGCGTACGGATGGAAACAATAATACCAATAATCCTACAAGACCTGTCATCGCGCGCGTCCACACAAACCCCGTAAGAAATGGGTATACATCATACAAATACTTTGCACTTACGTGTGACAGAGCAAATAAAACTCCGGACACACCGGCCCACACAAATCCCATATGAAATCCATTATGGTTGCGCGATTTTTCAAACGATAACAACAAGGAAGCACCTACCAATATTACTATACCACCTACCTGTAAAGAGGTTAGTCTTTCTCCAAGGAAATAAGCAGATAATGCATATGTCGCGATACTTACCATTGCGCCATTGAATGGGTTGATATGCGATGTTTCACCACGTTTGACTGCAGTATAGAGAGCCCAGAGTCCCAAACCAAACGCAACGCCTGACACCATAGCCCATATCCAATCAAACCCATTGAGCAATTCCACGCCAAACGGCCAAGCAAAAAAAGCCCCAAACATAAAAATAGTCGAGTAAAATGTATACACAACCGGTTTACCTACAGATTTGGTTAGGATAAGTTTGTCGAGTATGAAAGTAAGGGCAAGAAAAAAATATCCGACAAGTGCAATAAAAAACCACGACATAGTCTATAAAGTTATAAAGTTCATAAAGTCTATAAAGTCTATAAAGAACTGTGATACACAATACTTTATGAACTTTATAAACTTTCAAACTAAAGTAAATGCATATCCTCTATCTCGCTTCTTTTATTCTTGAGTACTACATCTTCAATATGATACGCGCCATTGCGTGGTGCATTCAAAAACCCTTCCATAGCGGCCTGTGCAAGCCAACCAGACTCAAGCCAATCAAACAACCACTCTCCGGTATATTTTGGATCTTCTTGTAATACACCTGCCCCTGTAGAAGCGAGCCACTGTCTATTGAAATCTTCTTGTGAGCCTATCGTAGGAGCCATGATAATAGGAAGCCCGAGCCCAGCATAAAAAGATAGTTCGCTTGGTTTGGTCCACAAAACATCAGTCTCATTGAGAACAGTATTAAATTTCTTGAAGTAATCAAATTTGGTCTCCGCAAACAGTATGGATACATGGGCATCGCCTTTGTTTGATAAATCCATATCTTTGAGTATTGCTTGATAATATCGATATACATCATTTCGTATGCCGGCCACGAGATTGAGATGTACATGTCCCTTAGTAATATGTTCATGAAGACTCTCTGCTATAGTCGCCCCCAATTCACGTTGAGCACCTGCCCCACCGACTGCAAATGTGATAGTAAGAGGATGATTTTTGTCATAGACATCACTATCAAATTGTGTACCCAAAAACTCATGAATAGTGTTTTTGTATTTATGTCGGTATATACCATGAGGATCCAAATGAGTAATGCGATGGCCCAAAGATTGCTTTAAAACTTTTAACGTGGAACCTCCTATATTTTCTTTTGGCAAAGGGAAACCCGTCACAAAAATTTTTTCAGGACGTATGCCATACAAACCTAAACGTTCTTTTACACGCCTGTTAGGGACAAGGTAATTGATACGCGACTTAGCTGGCTCAAGAGGTACCCATGCCCGACTAATATCAGTGTCAGTACAAATACAATAAATTTCCCCTTTATAATTATGTTCTTCTGCAAAAAAAGCGGTAGTAAAAAATGAACTAATAAAAGGAAGGTGCTCGCGACTATTGAGCACATCAATCAAATGTTTACCCCACCCATGTCTAATCATGCTATATATCTGACGCACTTGAACAGTTGGTTTGGAAAGATCACGAGCAGGATAAAATGGTTCAATACGCTGTACATAATCCATGATGCCAAAAATCCAATTGCCTACAATGGGTAGATGTTTCATGCGTGAAATCGTCTCATAAATTGACCTACCGCCCTCCCATCGTCGTTGATCACTCTTTGGTATACCTCCATATTTATTAGCATTGATGATTCCATACCCGTTCATAGAGAGTCCTTCGACATCTGCGGCAATATCATGCAGAGGGTATACAGCACGCTGATGTCCATACCCCATATCGACCGTGACTATATATGCTTTTTTAGGTATTTGTTTTTGAGAAGGCATACACAAAATATATATAATATATGCACACAGTATATCATACTATATCCAAAAGAAAAACGGCTAGACAAGCCGTTTTATATTTCTATTTCTTCTGGTGGCAGATATTTAATTTTGTACTCACCAATGTGTTTGAGATAAGGCACATCGTCTATATGAATTTTACCCGCATACAATTCCTTGAGTCCCCTACGCCCGTGCATATCAATATATTTTTTGACTTCCATATATCCTTTGAAATACACAATGTCTCGGGTAAATGCGCCATGCTGACTTGTATCACTCATACCTCTCTTCGCTCTCAAACATGTTTTCCATGCAGAATTATCATCCAAATGATACGTCTCTTTGAGAAATACAAATAACTCATGAAAAGCCATATCACGCGCATGATACGCCGCAATTACACGCAATGCAGCCCAGTGATCCTTTTCACCAAGTGGAATATCCAAAACCTTCTGGTTATAAATAGCCAGTCCCTCTTCAGTCAAAATATAATTGGCAGTACCCTGTCCGAACAAATGATATTTCTGCATGGTGCCATTTTCGTATCGATATACATGTGTACATATCTCATGGGCAATAACAGCCCTGAGTCTATTCTCCGTAAAACGAATGCCTGATTTAAGTAAGACAGAGCCACTCTTGTTGATCGCAATATCAGCTGTTTGTCTTTCAGAAATTTTTATTTTCCAATTAGATAACTTATGTGCCACAAGAAAAGACTCTAGACGTCTGATCACTTGTTTGTGATTTAGTAACTTGCTCGCATCTTCTCGTATAGGATTCTTTTTGATATATTGTACAGCCTTCGTGTACAACTGTTTATCTACCTTCCCATACAATTCTTCTGATGCATGGACAAAATCCAACGTACCAACTGCATCAACCAATTGCAACTTTGTGACAATCTCATCTATTTTTTTGATAAATAAAGGAGCAAATGGATGTTCAATATCACGCGGCAATGAACTCACTTCACGCAATATCTGAACTAAATCAACTTTTGATCTTCTATACAAAAATGTAGGAGACTTACTTCTATCGTTGAAAAAATGTTCCTTTTCTTCAAGCACATTCATTGGTTTTACCAATGGTAAAATATTGAGCTGTTTATCTAGTTCAAAAAGTTTTTTGTCAATATTTGCAATAATTTTCTCATTAACTTTTTGTTGTGTCATTTTTTTAATCCCGTTCTCGGGGATCTCTCTTTGGCGGTGGGGATCAATTAAAAAATTTTGAAGCACCTTACCACCAATCAATGCCTTGTATCCATGAGGAAGAGACTCTACTTTAAATGGAAAACGTACACGTTCTCCTTTTAATACAATGTCAACATATCGTTCTTTTGGGTCAAGCTCTGTGAGTGACGAATCAAATGCTACATAGTCAAGATGCGGATCAATTTTTGCAGGAACAGATATATACGACGTATTCAAAATATCAATATCCTCATATAACCCTATCACCTTTTTCTCACCTGCTGTACCTTCACGCTCTTTTTCTTTTTCAACAAGAGAACTAAATAATGCCTTACTTACAGCAACGCCTTTTTCAGGATTAGATACTTTGAGGTCTTCCACCTTTTTTAACCTGTGTTTAAGGGGTACCTGATTTGCTATTTGTACCCCAAGTCCGGCTCGCGCATTTAGCTCAAGAATTTTTATTCCCGTCTTCGTGAGTACAATATCTACAGCCAAAAATTTAATTTGGCTTGCATGTTGTGCCTGAGATGCGAGAAGTAATATTTCATCCCACTGTGGTACCTGTATATCAGTCACCTTTTCAGTATTCGGAAGATGACGAATAAATTTATTGTGGTGTACTGCATATGTCGCTTTGCCTGTCACAATATCAATACCAACACCAATCGCACCTAGATGTAAATTTGCTTTACCATGAGATTCCGCAGTGGGCAGACGAAGCATTGCTATAATAGGAACATAATTGAAAACAATGATACGCACGTCAGGCAGACCACGTTCGACAAATCGCGAAAAATATTCATTTGACTCAAGACGCTCTTCGATAATAACCTGGTCAAACAAACCCGAGATAGCATACTTACCATCCAAGATAGACACCATGTGATGGTATAGTTCTGTCCATGTGCGCTCAATGCCATCTATGTCCACAAATTTTTTCCCTTTGTGCTCTACTATCACGGTAATGCCTTCACCGCCATACCCGCGATTTGGTTTTATAACAAAACTCTCAGGCAATGTTTTGGGGTTAAGCAAAGATAATTCTTTATATTTTTTTATGACTGCATAAATCTTGGCCACACCCACACCACGTGTCATAAGGTAATTTTTGGTATACAACTTGTTGTCAGCAAATTTTTTGTTCAATGCAGTATTATAACGCCCGACGTAATGCAAATTACGCGCGTTCATCCCCAGTATACCTCTTGCTTTGGTAAAAAAGCTCATACAATATTATTCTTCAGTATGCTCACTAAAAAGACTTCTAAATCTAAAATATTCACTCACCCGAAGTCCACTAAATTTCCCCAATAACAAAATCCCCACAAGTGGCAACAGAACAACTTCTGGCCATGAAATGACAAGATTATTGAATGATGCCCACAACATAAGATAATATGAACCTATAACAACAACAAGTGTCTCGATAACACCAAGAATAGCATTACGCAAACCTTCCTCAGACTTCGCTGTCATAAATTTTTCAGATAATGTAGACATCACAAGCATAGGAAATACTGCCACAGACAGAGACACAGGGGTACCAAGCCACAACATGAGGAGTATAAGCAACAAAAAAGATAGAGCAATAAACGAAAGATTGAGTGCGACTTTGGGCAAATATAATAATTCAAATCTATCAAATATATATTTGACCGCATAACTCGTGATAACAGCAAAAAGAAAAGAAAAAAGACCAAACCACAAACCAAGCATATAAAAAGCCACCGTGATAATCACTGGCGTATACACACCAAATGTACTAATACCAATAACATGCCGACAAAATATCACGATAAAGGCAAGAAAAGGCAAAGCCAAAATGAGGTACACGCTATCGGGTGAAATACCTCTCTCAATAAAATAAGTAATGAGTTGGGATAATATATAAAAAGGAGACTTCCCATTATTTTCATCAATATGTATAAATTCTATACCCCGCCCCAAAAGTTCAGCCTCAACATCTCCAAGATTTTTTAACCCCAAAATTGGATTAAGCGCCTCTGGTCGAGTCAGCAAAATGTAGGGAGGAAGTATAATTTGATAACTCTGGAATACCCCATGCGACGCCACGTCTATATTGCCATCAGTAATGACAACAAAAAACTTTTTCTGGATAAGTCCTTTTGTCTCGTCATCAAGACCTTGCCAATAGCTCGTAAAAGCCTGCAAGCCACGCAATGATTTGGTATAAAACAAAAGTAAACTAGAATCCTTGATATATGAGGCCTGTTCACCTATCAACTTAACCAAAGAATCCTCATTGAAGAAATCTCCTTCAAACCCTTCGGGAGACAAAACCTTGAGAGCCACACCCTGTTCTTGCGCTTGTCGTGTGATGAGATTGATATCGTCTTGTTTCTGCGTATCTATGATAAGCAATGCGCGTGTATCATAGACAAAAACAGACTTACTAGCCTTGTACACTGTACCGTCATACGAAAGTGACAAAGTAACATCATATGTGCCCACGTGACCATACTGGTGTACGACTTCTTCTCCAACTTCAAAAAAACCATCACCAAAATCCCATCGATATGACGGGGCAATAGTGTTATCTTCGGGCACAATAGAATTTGAAGCACCAAAAATAATCTTTTTGCCAACCTGTACAATATCTTCAGACGATATAAAGGCCTCCACCACCCTAGTATCTTCTACTGGGGTATCTGTCGACACACTATTTTGTGCAAAGATATGTCCTGGCGCAACAATAAAAAATAATAAGAAAATACACGCGACAATATATTTTTTGTACATAAAAAAATGATTATGATGTAGCTATATTGTAGCATTGATACCTCCTTATATCAAATCTATTGACAGGCTTGATTTCCCTCAAAAAATAATGTATATTTATCTGCATCATGGGCGCGTCGTATAATGGTAGTACTACGGTCTCCAAAACCGTTAGCGTAGGTTCGATTCCTACCGCGCCTGCGATAAAATAACACTACACAAACATGGTGTTATTTTGTTGTTAGCAGATAAATTAACAAATAGAGAGGAATCGAACTGCGGAAGGGTGAAACCGATAGGTTTCATATGCTGAGGAAAGGTTGGGGAAACCAGAAGGTTTCCCCAAGAGGCACAAAGTGCCGAGTGAGATTTCCTACCGCGCCTGCAAGTCAGCAGATAAAATAAAAACTACCCATCATGAGGGTAGTTTTTATTTTTATTACTTTTCTTCTTCTTTTGCAGGCGAAATCTCTTTATGTTTTTGCTCACGAAATACAACATACAACAATAATCCAAGCGTAAGTATGGTGTATGCGTAGGGGATATCCTGCCTATACAGATGCATAATCCCCACCAAAATGCTTGGACCAGTAATTGCAAAAAGTCCCATAGTGTATATCTGCCCAAATTTCCAATTATCTTTTTTTGCAAGACGGGCTATGACAAAAACCAGACTTGTAAGAATAAGTAAATAAACCACTTTACCAAAAGTAAAAAGTATAAACCATGCTATAAGCAAAAAAACAAAAAAAGACGACTCTTTACCAAGAAAATCATCAGTCCATCGCACAATCTCCTCCCTATCTGTGTGCATATCTGGCACCTCAGAAAAATCCTGAAGAGTCGTCTTACCAGATGCTGCGTCACGCACCACCAATTGATCACGGGTAATTAATAATATATTTTCTTCTTTGTTTGATAAAGTATCATCTACCACTATAGTACTTGTATTAACTGTATCCACCACGACACGAAATGATTGTCCATCTGATGTGCCTGCATATTCAAATGGCTGTTCCAAATTACTTACTTCCAAAATGCCATCACGGATATCAGCCGTGAATGACGGAACTTGGGCAAAAACTGTATCACGGATAGTTCTCATCTGTGGTGGCAATGTAGTGGCAAGATAGCCCGCATAGATTGCTGAAAGTAACAAAATAAATAAAACAATATAATTCGCAGCTTTCTTGCCGTTGTCTTTTTGTTCTGTAAGCCACCGGGCATCGTATATGCTACGAAAAATAGCACGGAGATAAAACATAAAAATTAGTAATGAGGTTATAAAAACAGCCTTTTTGAAAGACTGTTTTAGTATACCGTTATTTCGTTTCTTTATGCAATGTGTGCTTACCACAATGTTTGCAATGCTTGTTGAGTTCAAGACGATTCTGCAAGGTAACATTTTTACGGGTAAAATAAGTGATTGTTCCACATTCAGAACACTTCATTTTTTTGCGATTTTTACGCTCTTTTGACTTAGAAGCCATATGTCTTTTCTTAAAATAATAGCAGGTAGATAATACACCATTCGCTAGATATTGTCAAGCTTTAGCTCCCTTAAATAAAAGTTATCCACATTAATTGAGAATAACTAGGGTGGCATTCAAAACCATAGCAAAACTAACCCACACAGCGTAAGGTAAAATCAAAAAGCCTGCGCGTCTATCTATGCGATAAAAAACAAACATATTCCATATAATAACAGCAAGTAACATGACTATCTCGACAAACGCAAGAGTAGGGTTACGAAAATAAAAAAACAACCATGACCATAGGATATTAAGCATGATTTGTATTGCAAATATATTGAGCGCTGTCCTTAGTTTTTTACGAAAAAACAAAAAGCTCCTATCCCAAACTATATACAGAGCAACACCTATCAATACAAACAATACTGTCCATACTGGTGCAAATACCCAATTTGGTGGATTAAAACTTGGTTTATCGAGCGTCTCGTACCATACATCAGGAGAAGTCAAATTTGCGATAGAGCCAAGCAGTCCGGCACATTGGGGGATAGCAAGAGAAATTATTAATTTTTTATAATTGATATTTATAGATATATATTACGTATAGTAATTATAAGTATATCATACCCACTTCATACACACTATTGATTGTTGACATACATAACAAAAAAAGATATAATCAATTCCGTCATTTTGCACGCCTAGCTTCCGCCATAGGCGGACAGGTAGTGCAAACCAATAGTTAGTTAATTTGCGAAAATCTAATCTAAAAAAATAGATAATAAACGCACGCCTAGCTCAGTTGGTTAGAGCATCTCGTTTACACCGAGAGGGTCAGGGGTTCGAATCCCTTGGCGTGCACCATGTAAAATAACAGAGTGAAAACTCTGTTTTTGTTTTAGTTAAGCGAATTATTGAGAAATTGAGAGTGCAAGTGAGTGGATTTGCAAGAAAGAGAAATCTGTTTTGTGACCGTCCTGTGACCAACCTTTGATTTTTTTTAAATACATTTACAGATATACTTGCGCCAAATATTCTAGTGGCGTATAATATCAACCAATATTGATATACTATAAACCAACATCTATGCCCGTCAAATGTTGCAAGAGCAAAAAGGTTGCCAAGAGTCTTACTAAGACTGTGGAATTCTTGAAGATTATTGGCGAGGAAAATCGGGTGCGTATTTTGTGCATGCTCAAAAACGGTCCCAAATGCGTATGCGAAATTTGGCCAGCTTTAGATTTGCCGCAAAATTTAACCTCTCATCATCTGGGAGTGTTAAAAGAAGCTGGTTTGGTGAAATCAAAAAAGCAAGGACTAAAAGTATTTTATGAGTTGAATGACAAAAATTTAAACAAACAACTCTCTCATTTACATTTATTCTTAAAGCCGACGTGCTATGGTAATTAAAGTTTTGGGTTCAGGCTGCCCTAATTGCGCTAAGCTTGAGGCTAACGCAAAGAAAGCCCTGGAAGAATTAGGTACGGAAGCGGTTATTGAAAAAGTAACTGACATGGGTCAAATTATCGGATACGGAGTCATGAGTACGCCTGCCCTAGTTGTGGATGAACAAGTTCTAAGTTATGGTGTTATCCCTGGAGTTGCCGAGATAAAAGAAATGCTGACTTACAAAGAAAGTAATCGACAAAATGCTAAGGCGACAGACGGCTGTTCATGCGGGGGTAAGTGCTAACCACCTATGGATATATTCAAACCTATTCAGATGTTTGCTGACGTTGTTACGTACAACTGGCTTGGAATTACCAATACCTACTGGGCAAACACGATAAACTTCTTCATCTACGATGTTATTAAAATCGGACTGCTGCTTATTGTTATTAATTATGTCATGGCAATAACCCGCTACTATTTCCCCATGGAGAAAGTACGGAATATTTTGACCAAGCGCCGTTGGTTTGGTTTAGACTATGTACTCGCCGCGGCTTTGGGCGTTATCACTCCATTTTGTTCGTGCTCATCAATTCCTCTGTTTATCGGGTTTGTGGGTGCAGGTATTCCGCTTGGAGTTACTTTTGCTTTTTTAATTGCTTCACCACTCGTGAATGAATCCTCACTTTATCTATTCCCCGCAATGTTTGGATGGAAAGTAACTATTATTTACAATATAGTCGGCCTCTGTATCGCAGTACTCGGTGGCATGTTGATTCAAAAATTGCACGTAGAAAAATATGTCAGACAAGAGTTGCTTCAATTCAAATCACGGCAACAAGTGGTAAACGAAAACGGCGGGAAGTCTCTGGAGTTTAGAAAGCTCATCGCGTACTTTTGGCGGGATGGTTTTACTATTACTAAAACAGTGTTTCCCTATGTTATTTTGGGTGTGAGTATTGGCGCTCTGATACATGGTTTTGTGCCGACCAGTCTGGTAGAACAATACCTATCCATTAAATCATGGTGGGCCGTTCCATTGGCCGCCTTGCTTGGTTCCCCCTTGTATGCCAATTCCGTGAGTGTTTTGCCAGTTATGGAAGCCTTGGTTGATAAAGGAGTACCTCTGGGCACTACACTCGCATTTATGACCGCTATTGTCACCGTCTCCATTCCAGAAGGTATGATTTTGAAAAAAGTTATGCGTTGGCAGTTATTGACTACTTTCTTTGGCATTACTCTTATTGGCATTATGATTATGGGTTATATATTTAATGCAATTTTGTAAAGATATGAATAACAAAAAACTTGGTCTCCTCGACCATTTTCTAACGCTATGAATTTTTTTGGCTATGGCTATGGGGGTAGGGCTGGGTTATTTCGTTCCTGATTTATTTGTTAAACAGACGAAATAACTTTGGATGTATATGGACTGTGTCAAATCACAATAAAAAGCTTGTCAAATCCAAAAAATCTGCTATAATAATGGGCACCAAAGTTAGATGTCAAAAGTCAACTGCTAATCGTCACATAAGCCGTCGTAGCTCAGTTGGTAGAGCGCATCCATGGTAAGGATGAGGTCACCAGTTCAATCCTGGTCGACGGCTCAGAAATAGTCTTGAAAAGACTATTTTTTATATTAAAATCATCTATAAAACATCAGGATAAATATTTCAAAACATTGGCCTTATCCAAAAATAAAATCATCCTCAATGTGAAAGAAATATATCTTGACAAAAATAAAATAATATGCTATTATTACCTACCGTTAGTCTAGGAAAGATCTTTATAGTGTTTGGCGATGGCGGGAGTGCCCCCTCCTTCACTCCCCTGCCGCGCCGGACACTATAAAGGTCTTTTTTTGTTTGGGCAAAATAACATCGAGATATCGTTACTTTTCCTTGCATATGATATACTATCGCCATATGTTTTTCAAAATGAGACAATCAAACTATAATCTCAGCAATGCTATTGAAACAATAGATTTCATTATTTCACCACAAGCCCACCTCCATACAAAAAAACTTCTACGATCAAAATCAGAAGAACTGAGACAAAAATATGGAGATGAATTACTCGACGAACTCGCTGACCTAGCGCGTATCGATATTGTCCGACTCAAAATTTCCTCTGCCAAACAATATCACAAAAAATATAAAGGACGCATTGTCTCACGTCTCTATGGATACTATAAACCTGGTTCAAAATACATATATATCAACAACCGTACTGCTGTCCGTGGACAAATCCTAGCTCCCAAGACATTCCTCGATACACTCCTTCATGAGTGGCTACACCATTATGACCACTGCAAACTTGGGCTCCACTCTATTCATACATCGGGTTTTTATGCCCGACTGAAAGACTTGAAGGAAAAAGTAGGATATTTTGACACATAAGAAATCTATGTATTGACATTTTTCATTTTATAACGTATCATATTACTCGTTACTTAACTCAAATGCTATGGGAATGAGAAAAAAAATAAACGCCAAATTCAAAATTGAGCGTGAAAAAGCAAAGGTAAGACGCGACAAAAAGAAACAAAAACGCCTTGCTAAAGCAACAAAATAGATTGAATGTCCAAAGTATATTTGATATACTCTTGGACACTTGTGGACCGGTAGTTCAACTGGTTAGAGCACCGCCCTGTCACGGCGGAAGTTGCGGGTTCGAGTCCCGTCCGGTCCGCAAAAATAAAATTGCCCTAAAAGGGTGATTTTATTTTTGTGAATGGATAATGACTCGAAAATTGGAAGGGTGAAACCGATAGGTTTCACTTACTGAGGAAAGTTCGCGAAAACCCGAAGGTTTTCGTGAGAGGAGCGAAGCGATGAGTGAGATGTCCCGTCCGGTCCGCACTCGAAAAGTTCGCTTAATGAATTCGTATATTTTTCATATAACCAAAACACCCCTTTTTTAGGGGTGTTTTTCTATAGAATATTTTTAGAGGCTATTCAATGCGGCGCGTGTCTTTGGTCCTACAAACCCGCTGACAGGAGTAATTTGTTGTGCTCTCTGAAATTTCTTTACCGATTCAAAGGTAATTGCTCCAAATTTACCCGTATCTGTTGGGTACGTAAAGTATCCCAATCCTCTCAACACTTTTTGCAATTCTTTTACTTCTACATTGATTTGCCCCGACCACAAATTATTTTTAAATTGATAATGTACTGATGGAGCCGCAGGAACAACAGGAGAAGAATTCGTCTTCAAAGTCATAAACCCTGCAGAATCATTGGAAATTCCTTCAAGTACATTCTTTTCAGTCAGCAATACATCTGCCCACGAAGTGAAATAAGAAAAAAATACTTGGGGACTCACAAAAGCGCGCCTAGTACAACCTTCTGTTATGTAGTATACCCCAGGGTATGATGAGTATTTGTAAGGCTTGCCACTTTTGAGAGCACACGTAACAGCCGGCACAGGTGTTACAGGTGTTGTTGATTCAGTCAAGGAAATAAACTCGATCTCTGGCTTATCAGAGGCATCTAGTCCTAAATAAGTAACCTTTAAATCATTCTCCCCATCCCCATCGGTATCGATTTCCTCAGCGGTATTGAGCGCCAGTATGACTGTAACGGGGTCTGATTGGATTGTCACAACTGCCTGGCTTGCAGTCGCACTGCTTACGAGCACCGTGTGGGAGGTAGATCCAATAGTTACAGGTGTTGACACATTCACTGCAAAACTTGTTGAACCGCCTGAAGCAGGTATTGTAGTTTCAGCTGGAGCTGGTGTAGCTGGTGTAGAAGGAGTTGATGGCGATGAAGTCCCTGAAGAACCGCCTCCACCGCACGCAGACGCGACACCACTTACCGTGGCTTCACTTGTCTCGACATCATCTCCATTTTTGCCGATGACAGTAAACGTATATGATGCGCCACACGTAAGCCCGGTAAAGGTATATGATGTGGCACTAATCCAACCTGAATTTGCACCTGTACGAGATGCATAATACGCAGTAGCATCACCAGACCAAGAAACGGTAATACGATCGCTCGCGCTTGTTACTGAAAGAGATGAAGGTGTATTTGCAAGAGTAGACACTTCAGAAGCCGTGGTGGTAGCCGCAATCACGCCGTTGCCATTACGCGCAATAACACTAAACTCGTATGCCGTACTGGGAGTCAAACCAGTCAAGCTCACTGTCGTCCCGCCCCATGTAGTCGTGGTGTAATAATATGCTGTTCCTGTAACAACGCCCGTACTTGTCAAATATGTTCCGTCAGTGTCATTGTGTATAGCATAGGTAGTGGTTGCCGGATTGCTATTCACACCAAACGTGATCGCTAAACTGGAAGTTGCCGCACTGCCAAGCGAAACGCTCGCAGCAGGGTTGGCATAGGTATATTTTGCAGTAGTCGTAGAATATGTCGAGGTGGCAGCGGCGCCATCTGTGGATCCTACCCTAAATGTATACTGAGTATTTATACTCAGTCCAGTGAATGTATAACTCAGTGTCGTGGTAGCGATGGTCGAAGAAACTATGGTAAATGTAGTTCCATCAGTTGACTGTTCCACTACATAATCGGCCTCGGTCCCTCCTCCATTTGCCCAGGTCATTTGTATAGAATTAGTAGTAATCGTACCTGTTGCTGCACCGGTTGGCGCTTCAACCGCAGCAAACACATAACTAAAAAATAAAAAAACGGGGATAAAAATTATTAAACCAATAAAAAATGGTTTTAATAAAAATTCTATACCCCTATCCTCGGAGCCGAATTGTGACATACAAAATAAATTAAAAACAAAATAAATTTGTATCAAGTATAGCATGATTACTTACCTTTAGTAAGTAATCATAAGTGGACTGTGGATAACTGTTTACAACTTAATGAACCATATAATCAGATTCATAGCAAATATTTAAAAACGGTCCCCGAAAGACCGTCTGTAAAAAATCAATTCACTTTATCAAAGATCAGAAGCATCACATACAGTCCACCCTTCCGGTACTTCACATGGCGTTGGAAATGCTTGGCATGCACCCACACCTCCTTCACGCGCATACGTAATCATCTGCACACATACACGCCTCTCACGCACATCCCAATGGGTCAGAGGCCCATTGGCACTAGAGGACTCAACAAATTGCAAAGTATTCAATATGTCATCAAATTTTCCAGCTTTACCATTTATTTCAAGAATGGCATCTCCGTATTGTAATTCTACCACTTCATATTCTCCATCCTCTGTACCTTTGTAATTTTCTGTATATTGATAACCACTATATGGCCCTATCTGTATTGCTTTTTTATTTTCTAATGCCACTGGATGACCAACAAGTTGTTCAAATATACTTATATATTCTTTTGTTTCTTTATTTTCTATACTTACCCCACCATTCCAATATGACACAGACCATGTCTCTGGGTACTTGATAGAAAAGCTAGCAAAACTATCTACACGAAGCTCCTGCGTTGGTAACTCTTTCTCACGGTCACGTGCTTGGGACATACGATCTTCTACACGTGCGCGAATCTCTGCAGGACTCACATCCAACAAATCTGGCTGGGACATAGGCAAATCGCCACGTATGGAATCACATCCTCCACCAACCATCATAAGTCCACCGGCAAGCACTGCAAATGCCGCAACCATCATAAGATAGGGCTTGTGTGTCTTTTTGCCCCTCTTGCCCAATGTCTTTTCTACATACGCAATACGCTCTCGTGTAGACACGACAGTGTCTGGATTGAGAGAAATACTATCAATACCTTCACGCACGAGCATTTCTGCAAACTCAGGATAATCACTCGGTGCCTGGCCACAGATGCCCACCTTGCGTTTGTTAGCATGGGCAACACGAATAACATTTTTGATCAAATCAGTGACTGCTTTATTTTTCTCACTATATACATGACTCACGAGAGCAGAATCTCTATCAACACCGAGCGTAAGCTGAGTCAAATCATTACTTCCAATGCTAAATCCGTCAAATAATTTTGCAAAATCTTCTGCCAAGATAACATTACTTGGAATTTCACACATGACATACACGCGCAAATCTTCTTTGCCGCGTTCAAGTCCATACTCTTTCATAGTGTTGAGCACCTGTTCGCCCTCTTCTGGTGTACGACAAAATGGCACCATGACGACAACATTTCTAAGCCCCCATTCTTCACGAACTTTTTTCAAAGCTTCACACTCAAGTTTGAATCCTGGTTTGTATTCTTTTGAATAATAACGAGAAGCGCCACGCCAACCCAACATGGGATTTTCTTCTTTTGGTTCAAATTCTTTTCCACCGATGAGCGTCGCATATTCGTTGGTCTTGAAATCTGAAAGTCGCACAATGACATCATGAGGATAAAATGCCGTGGCAATACGTCCAATACCTTCAGCAAGTTTGTCTACACCATAGCTTGTCTTGTTATTGTACCCGCGCGTCAACTCGGCTATTTTTCTTTTTGCTTTCTTATCTTTTAATTTGTCATAATGGACAAGCGCCAACGGATGAATACGAATAAAATTGGTAAAAATAAATTCCTCGCGTGCAAGTCCGACACCATCATGAGGCAAAAATGACAAAGGAAATGCATTGTCTGGATCCCCCACATTCATCATTATCTTTGTCTTTGTCTTTTCTATATTTTTAATTTCAGTCTTCTTCACTTCAAAAGGCAAAACGGTATTATAAATAACGCCGGTGTCCCCCTCTGCACAACTCACCGTGACCAATTTTCCTGTTTTCAAAACTTTGCGAGCATTCTTTGCTCCTACAAGACATGGCACACCAAGCTCACGAGAGACAATAGCAGCATGGCTTGTCTTGCCACCTTGTTCAGTCACAATAGCACTTGCGATCCTCATAATAGGCTCCCAATCTGGATCTGTAATGCGCGTTACCAATACTTCACCTTTTTTAAATTCTCTCATCTGTTTAGGATTGTCTATCACACGTACTTTGCCCGCACCTATCTTTTGGCCAACTGCTGTACCATTAAGCAATACTTTGCCTTTTTTCTTGAGTATATATGTCTCAATAACTGACGTACTAACATGAGCTTTCACTGTCACTGGACGAGCCTGAACAATATAGAGTTTACCTGTCTTGCCGTCCTTTGCCCATTCAATATCTTGGGGACGCTTATAATAATTTTCAATTTCAACACCCCACTTGGCAAGCTGTAATACATCACTGTCTGAAATGGCAAAAGCATTTTGATCTTTTTTGGCGACAGACAGTTGTTTGGTACCACTGGTATTTCCATACACAAGCTTGACTTCTTTAGTACCTATAATTCTACTAATAATAGCCTTCTTATTTTGCTTTATTCCCTCTTTAAATATATAAAATTGATCAGGTGTTACGCGCCCTTTCACTACATATTCGCCAAGACCATATGATGCATTGATAAGTACAACACCAGGAAAACCAGACTCTGTATCGAGTGTAAACATCACACCAGATGAACCGAGGTCTGAACGCACCATTGTTTGTACTGCTACAGACAATGCAACACTCAAGTGATCAAAACCTTTTGTCTCACGATACGAAATGGCACGATCAGTGAATAATGATGCAACGCACTTTTTCACTGCTGTTTGGAGACCCTTGATACCTTTCACATTCAAATATGTCTCCTGCTGACCTGCAAAACTTGCATCAGGCAAATCTTCGGCAGTCGCAGAGGAACGAACAGCCACTGCGACATTTTGTGTTTTTTCAAATTTAGAAAGTTCAATATATGCCTTTTCTATTTCTTTTTCTAATTCTTTGGAAAAATGGGCATTCAAAATAATATTGCGAACTTTCTTGCCCACTTGAGCCAATTTCTTCACATCAGTCACATCCAAATCTCTCACCGCTTCCTTAATTTTGTGTTTGATTTTACTCTGTTCAACAAAATCCCAATAAGCTGCCGCCGTAATAGCAAAGCCATTGGGTACATCTATACCTTTTTTTGTAAGATTGGAATACATTTCTCCCAGACTTGCATTTTTACCACCGACAAGCGGGACATCAGTGATGCCAATTTCGTTAAACCAAAGAATATGTTTTTTTTGTTTCGAAGATGTATTCTCCTTTGGAGTCATAATATAAATTTATATAGTGAAGAATAGTATACCATAAAAAATGCAAAAAATAAAAACAAATTTTAGGTATTAGATTTTGGATCCTATAAACTAACCCCTAAAACCTAAGCCTACCTAATACCTAATTCTACGACACTTCTCTCACCTCAAGCATATTCACATGTCCAGAATGTCCCACTGGTTCACCTGCTATGACAATAATATTATCGCCTTTTTGCACATACTCCATTTTTTTGAGCCTCAGGATTGATCGCTCGACAAGTTCTTCAATAGTATTGCATGGATTGAGAATAAACGGGTGCACACCCCACGACACATTGAGCTGACGCATGACACGGTCAGTCGTAGTAGCAATGACAATGGGGAATTCAGGACGATACCGAGACACGAGGCGCCCCGTCTCACCAGATATTGATGCTGCCAATATAATCTTTGCCCCGACATCTTCGGCTACAAGCCGTGAAAGTCCACTAATGACATCATCTATCTTGTGTATTTTTTCTTTTGGAGTACGGAAAAACAAATTATCGTATTTTGATTTTTCTGTTCCTTTTATAATCTTGCTCATCATAGCTACCGTTTCCACAGGATATTCGCCTGTCGCGGTCTCATTTGAGAGCATGACTGCGTCTGTATGATCGACGACAGCATTGGCTACATCTGAAACCTCTGCACGTGTAGGGCGCGGATTGTGTTGCATTGAGTCAAGCATTTGTGTAGCGACAATAACAGGCTTTGCATGTTCCAATGCCACATCAATAAGACGCTTCTGCACAATAGGCACGTCCTCTGCGGGAATTTCTATGCCCAGGTCACCACGCGCTATCATGATACCATCGACCACTTGTATAATCTCTTTGATTCTACGTACAGCTTCTGCTTTCTCTATCTTGGCAATAATCCTAATTGGTTCGCTCGATGTCATGCCCATCTCACTTTCCACTTGCTTGATATAATATCTCAAATCCAAAATATCATCAGGCCTCATGACAAACGAGAGGGCAATCATATCTACACCATGTTCGACACCAAAACGAACATCACTCTTGTCTTTGTCAGTCAGTACATGTAAACCATCGAGATTCGATTCTGGTATATTGATACCTTTGTGGGCGTGAAGTGTACCAGGCACGGTGACTTCGGCAGTAATCTGTTTATTTTTTATTTTCTTCACCACAACTTGGATACTGCCATCATCAAGAAGCATTGTCTCCCCCTTCTTGATATATTCATGAAGCAAAGGATGTCCTATGGGAATAAATTTCTTGTCATCGGGATCAGTAGAAAATACTACCTCTGACCCTTTTTTGAGCTCTATTCCTTTTTCGTCAATAAAGCCAAGACGAATCTTGGGCCCTTGCAAATCCTGTAAAATCGCGACAGGTTCGCCTGTCTTCTTCTCTATATTTCGTATAGATGAAATAAGCGATGCATGATTTTCATAATCACCATGAGAAAAATTGAGACGCGCCACATTCATCCCAGCCTCAACCATACGAGTGAGTATCTTTTCATCTTCACATGCAGGACCAATCGTGCACACGATCTTTGTTTGTTTGTACATAAAAATAGACTAATCAATAAGTATGTATAGTATACGTTATTTAACACTAATTCGCAATCAGATGATTGACAAAAACAAAAAAATGTGATAGAAACATACTTAAACGCGGACGGTCTTGGCCGTCCTTTGACCTTTTGGTGAAGAAGTATGAGATTGTTCATCGAGGGAACCACGAACCCAATGTGGGCCGTCCATCGGCTGTATGACCTCGTCTCCGACGTCGAAGGACATCTGAACAGGATGTTCGTCGTACCATCCAGGCACGACGATGCAGAGACTCTGGCAGAATACATAGCCGGCAGGGTCGCCGCACCCACGGTCAGTAAGGCCTACTGTCTCCCTTCCACGTGGTGGCTCAACAAAGACTCCATCCTGGAGAGGGTGACACGGATGACCCACACGATCAGCGAGATCAACACCTGGGTGGTATTTGTCCTGCCCAAGGAGGCGATCGACGAATATCTCCGGGCGTGGGGGCGTACGATTCCCACGGATGGCATGGCTCGGGGGTCGATCACGTGGGTTCTGGAAGGCAAAGTCCGTACGATCGTCCAGGAGTGCTAACCTGGGCGGTGGCATAAGGACGGGACGACCGGCCCCGCGACATCATGTCGTCGGGGCCGGTCACACACTTCTTAGTTTTTTAAAAAAAGTTGAGAAGTAAAAACAACCCTTGTAGAGTTGTTTTTTGTGGGCAGAGAAGGATTCGAACC
>DMXO01000005.1:96934-97261 GCA_003482855.1 Candidatus Magasanikiibacteriota bacterium | reverse complement strand
TTTGACCGCTCGGGAATCTGCCCTTATTTATTTTTGTAGTATTTTTTTAAATTCATTGCCACCTTTGTATCTTTTTATTTGATTTTCTCTTTTACGAGCTTCACTTAAAGTTTTATATAGTTCATAGTGAATCAGTTCAAATGGCAATCGACTTTTTGTGGATTTGACTAAACCCTGATTATGATTTTCTAAACGCTGATTTAGATTACCTGTTGAACCAATATAATATCTATTGTCCTTTCTGCTCTGCAAAATATATACATAAAACATATAAAGCCAACAGATTTATCCCGCCGTGGCGGGATCCCCTTTGACCGCTCGGGAATC
>DMXO01000005.1:323-96850 GCA_003482855.1 Candidatus Magasanikiibacteriota bacterium | reverse complement strand
TGACCGCTCGGGAATCTGCCCATCATTCTAATTTTTAATTTCAAATTTTAAAAAAATTCCGAATTAATAAACTATAGAATTTAAAATTGTTTTGAAATTCAAAATTAAAAATTTGAAATTAATATGTGAGCCGGGAACAGGATTTGAACCCGCGACCCGCTGTTTACAAAACAGCTGCTCTACCAGCTGAGCTATCCCGGCATAGTTTTCAAAAGACGATTATTTAATTTCGTCAATACGTTGTCGAAAAGAAACAAGCTTTTGATTTTCTGGATTTATCATGCGTAACTGAGCATACCCATCCTCAGCCAAATCTTTACGCCCGATTAGTATACTCGTTTCTATGAAATTGTCAAGATATTTCGGGTTCTGTGGTTCAAGTTCGAGAGCCTGCTCTATAGCTTCGAGCGCTGTCTCATACTGTGCTATACCAAAAAGCAAATCAAAAATTTTTACAAAACGCTGGGGGTTGTGTGGATTCGAAATAACCGCTTGTTGATAATATTCTACTGCATCTTCTGTGTTTCCTTCTTCTTCTGCGATCTGACCCAATTGTACATTGGTGTCTTCATCATTACTGTCAAGTTGCAAAATAAATTTATACGTCTCTTTTGCCTCATCCTTCTGTCCTTGTGCATAATAGACACGTGCCAATCCTTTGTATGCTTCTTTATTTTTTGGATCCTGTTTAAGCGCAGCTAAATATTTTTTTTCTGCGGTGACAAAATCATTTTGACCGATGTCAGTAGTTGCATCTACGACCAATTGTTTTGATTCCTCTTTTTTGAGACGGCGCTCTTCACGACTTTCTGGCTTAATATTTTTTGCCTCTTCCATAGATGCCTTGCGCTCTACCCTCCCAACTAATTTCCGAAATGAAAGCTGGAGATTCTTTCCCCATTGTATAATTGGCTTTAATTTCTCCAAAAAATTTTTATATATAGCAGAGCTTTCCTTTTCTGCACGCTTCTTTATAATAGTGTTTTTCTTTTTTGCCTCCTGAACCTCGGGCAGTGAATCTATATCCAAAAGTAACAACTGTGGATATTTCCGCACGATTACAATAATTATCACCGTGAGTGACAATACAATGAGGATAAAAGGCAAAATAACCGTCATATATCATGCTTACTTTGAAATCACGCGAGAAATAAGCGTAGAAAAAGTATCATAGGTGCTCGAAGCCCCGCCTACGAGTACCCCATCAATCTCTGTTTGGGAAACATATGATACCACATTGTCCCCAGAGACGCTACCTCCATACAATACAGGCACTATTCCACTCTGATATAATTTCACTTCTTCCCTTATCCAGCCAATTACATCTCGTGCATCATCAGGAAGACATGCGTCCCCTGTGCCAATTGCCCATACTGGTTCATACGCGATGATAAGCTGTCCACCACGCATATCGAGGCCATCGAGTGCCTTCATGAGCTGTTTTTTGAGACGATATTGGGTCTTGCCGGCTTCTCTATCCTCTTTTGTTTCTCCAATACACAGCACAGGAATTAACCCAACATCCACACAAGCCTCTAGTTTTTTTCTTACATCTTCATTTGATTCGCCAAATATATGACGGCGTTCAGAATGGCCAATAAGTGCATAGGTACAGCCCACATCTTTGAACATGTGAGCAGATACTTCTCCGGTATATGCACCTTTGGGATTCCAATTAACATTTTGTGCTCCCACTGCGATAGGAGTATCTTGAGCAGCCATAGCTACTTCACGTATAGCCAAAGCCGAAGGAAAAATGGCGATACACATATTATCTGCAACATATTTTTGTTGCAACAATGCGTGAACTAAAATATTTGATTCATCAAAACCAAGATACATTTTCCAATTCCCGAAAATATAGGTTTTAGGTTTTAGGTTATAGGTCATAGATAATTTTAGGTTTTAGGTTTTAGATAAGATTAGATTGCCAGTTTGTATTTTAATGAATTTAACATTCTCATAATTTCACCCAAAAGTAAATCTATCTTCTCAAAGTTAAAATTTTGGTCAAAAAATAATCTCTTTGCTAGCTCTATTTGTGTTTCCAATTCAGCGCCGGATGCAAATGCTATAACAACAAACGACCTATAATCTCTTTTTGTTCCTCGCGTTTTGCCTTCAGCGATATTTGATGCTATAGATATTACTGATCGCCTCATCTGCGAAGTCAGTCCGTACATTTCAGTCTTAGGGAAATCTTCTGTCAAACGATAAATCTCTACAGCCAAATCCATCGATTTCTGCCACACAATCAAATCTTTGTAAGATACTATCCTCGTCTCTTGCATAATACGTTATCAAAAATCCCTAAAACCTAAGCCTACCTAAAACCTAATACCTTCACGTTCAACATCGCCAATCACCGCCACTCTCATCTCATCCCATTTGAATATCTGACGCGCTACACGCCTGATATCTTCATTGGTCACTTTTTCAACTAAAGTAAGCTCTTCTTCAGGTGTTTTGATCTCTGATTGAAACATAATTTGCTGTGCATACCAATGGGCTTGAGCGCTCGAGTCCTCGAGAGACAAAGTGAGCGAACCTCGGATATGCGTTTTGGCATCTTCAAGCTCTTTTTTTGTCACACCTTTTTCAACTATTTTTTCAATTTCATTTTTTATGACCGCAATTGCTTTTTGTATATTTTTTGCTTCAAGTCCTGCGCGGACAAACACATATCCAGTATCACGAAAATTTTGAGAGCCACTGCGCACCATATACGCGAGCCCTCTACGTTCACGAATCTGGATGAAGAGTCGTGAACTCATGGAACCTCCGAGTATCGTACTCATGACAAGTTCAGGAATATTCCGTTTATCCTGGTACATGAAGCCAGGAAAACCGAGCATGAGCTGTGCTTGATCAGTTTTCTTCTGCTGTACAAAAAATCTATCTGACTTTTTTGCCGAACCAAAACAAAACGGTTTATATAATTTTTGTCTTGCGTTTGACTTGTTTTTTCTATTCTCAAAATAGGTGCCGAGTAAATCAGTAATGTCTGGTGCGATATTGCCTGCTATGACGATAATCATATTGCTCGGCTGATAATATGTATCTCTATATTTCAAAACCTCATCACGCTTATATGAAAGAACATGTTTCTCAGTACCTGCAATATCGCGTCCCAATGGACATCCTTCATACAAAAGATCTTCAAAGATATTATCAATATTCATGAGTGGATTATCCCCATACATTCTGATTTCTTCTACGATAACTCCTTTTTCTCGTTCCATCTCTTTTGGGTCGTATAGTGAGTCAAAGAGCATGTCAGACAAAATATCAAGCGATATCTGTGCATAATTCACATCGGTCGTGATGTAATATCCTGTATATTCTTTACTGGTAAACGCATTGTAATGCGCCCCAAGCCGGTCGATCTCACGCGTCAACTTCAAGGTGTTAGGTCGTTTTTTTGTACCCTTGAACATAAGGTGCTCAACATAGTGAGATACTCCAGACATTTTTTCACTTTCGTAGCGCGATCCGACTGGATACATGACAAGTGTAGTCATTGATTTGGTACCTTCAACAGGGACAAGTATAACTTGCGCTCCATTGTCTAATATTGTCTTTTGATAATTCATACGTTAATACTTTTATTGTGTATTCTGTCACGATCTCATTTTTTTCTTGACAAACCATACTGCTGCGCCAATGCCAACCACGCCAAGTATAATAAGCGCAACCAAACTATGCAACAACATAGAAATAATAATAGCCAATCCAGATAATATAAGAGCAATCACAAATGTAATACCACCCACAAGACTCCTACTTATAGAGCCAAGCGCTGGAAGAATGTCAAAAAGAACGCTAATAGGGGCAAGTATTGATGAAAGCCCTATCCACATCATGAGAAAGCCTACAATGCGGAAAATCCACAACCATAATGTATATTCACTATGCATAGTAGAAACTGCATCTTCGCGACTCTCAGCAAGTGCACGATACAATATAGTGCCATCTTTGTCAGTATATGACACGAGAGAATTGCCAGATAATTTACCAAATGCAGTGACACTACTACCTGGTCGCAATACCTCATACTGTATGCGTAAGTCCCCCACTTCTGGATTACTGAGCGTACCCTCGCCTACAAAAATATAATTTCCTTCTCGCACAGTCTTTGGTGTGCTAGAAGATATTAGATTTGTTGTTGAAATATTGACGATCTTATCATCAAGAGTCAGAAGAGTCGTGGCAGGCAATTGCATTTTGTCTGGTTGGACGACATAGATACCCACAATGGCATTAGATGCCGTTACTGTCTTGTCTTCTATAGCTTTTTCTGAATTTGTGTGACCTTCTACTTCTTCAAAAGAGCTTGACGACTGAGGAGTCACGGACCACTCTTTCGTGTATGTATATGTAGTTTCCGTTGTTTGAGAACCGCCAAGATTGGTAGTTGTCTTGCTGTCTGAATTCTCTTTCCATGCAAACATTTCTACACGGCGATAGACACGCACAAAATTTCCTGGCTCCAGATACAAACCATCACCAATTATATCTTCGGTTTGAAGCAAACCTGTCATAGATACCAGTTGCCCCTCAAGAGCAGCATCTGTATTCTGTTCAGTCGCGCTTATTTCTATGGCTGTATTTGCTATTTCCGATACATCCACACGCCCCTCATTCCAATAGATAACAACAAATGATGCAAGGAACAACAATATCCCAAAAAATATACCTTTGAATGATCCACCAAGACGTGAACCGAAACCAACCTTGGTAACTTTTGTTACTTGATCTGGCATAAAATATAGATAATATTAATCTTCACTTAATTGTTCTTTTAACCTCAAAAGCTGACGGTATTCTGCAGAAAGTCCTTCGGCATACGTGAGCAAATGTGCTTGTGTCGTACGATGATCTTCCACTGCTTGTGTCCGATCAAAAGCGCCCGTCTCTGGATCTATTGCAACTCCCAGCATGGCAAGTCTGCCATTGAATTCTTGTATTCTCAGACGCATAACAATAATTCTCTCTTCAATTCTTGCCAACATATCTTCAGGAGTTTCATCACCTTCCAAAGGCAACACATCCAAAGTATCTGCTGAAGTCTGGTCATCAGTTAGAGGTGTATCCCCTTGTGTCGTTGACTCTGCTGAGCCAAAAGAACGACCCTTCGCCTTTGCCCATGTTGCGAGATCAGTCACTTCTCTTGGTTGTGGGCCTTCTTCTGCCATAATGTCTTAATCTCAAATATAAATTATATCTTACTTAAAGTTAAAGTGTGCTTACCACATCATAATCAATACGTCCTGGATTATCTGGGTCATTTTCAGCCATAACTTCCTCAAATGTTTTTTCCACTCTTTCTGATGTGCCATGTTTAAAAAAATTTAAACTTTCTCTCCCACATACTCTGGCCTGCGTGGCTAGAGCGGATTTACTTGTAAAATGTCCACCGAGTGTAGATACTTCATATTTTCGTGCTTCTGATACGAGTGAAGTAAGTAAACGACTACCAATTCCCGCGCTATCTCCTCTATTTTTTCCTCTCAATCTAGGATGAACTTGAAAAATATCTATATACATACTTCTTTCACCAGCATCATTAACATTTAAAGTTGCTTCTAAAAAACACTCATGTGGTAATAATATAATGACACCGAATTGTCTCTCAGGAACATATGTCTTCCATTCAATGGAAGGTTCCGCATGTTCAATTTCTTCCAACCAAGCCTCTGTCTCTTTTTCTTCTAACAATAGGCCATCACTATCTGTGAGTTGATATTTTTGATCTTGTCCAACAGTACATATCTTACAAGATGATACAAAATTACCATGGACACAAAACTCACCCCCCTTTGCGGTATCAAAACTAATGAGGTTATCTCCATCCATATTTATCCTCAAGGTAAGACTTAATTCCTTCAATAGCAATCCGCTCCTGCTTCATACTATCTCTATCTCGTACCGTCACTTTTTTGTCTTCCAGACTATCAAAATCAACCGTCACGCAATATGGCGTACCAACTTCATCTTGTCTGCGATAGCGTTTGCCAATACTCTGTGTCTCATCATAATCTACTGCATATACCATACGTAAATCTGCTGCGATATCTCTAGCAACAGATGATAATTCTTCTTTCTTTGACAGTGGCAATACCGCAACTTGAATTGGCGCCAAATGCTTTGGAAATTTCATAACGACACGCGTCTCTGTCTCTCCTTCTTTGGCAGTAGAAACTTCTTCTTCATGATATGCTTCAAGCAATGCGACAAGCAACATACGATCTATGCCAAAAGTTGGTTCAATGACATGAGGCAAAAACTTCTCATTCGTTTCTGGATCAGTGTACTTCAGATCTTGCCCACTCACTTCCTCATGGCGGGACAAATCAAAATCTGTACGATATGCAATACCATGCAATTCTTTCACACCAAACGGATATTTGTATTCAATATCTACGGTCCGCTTGCTATAATGCGCGCGCTCACCATCAGGAATCTCATGCCACACGAGATTGTCCATGTTGATTTGCATGGCATCTTTCCACCAATGTTTTATTTCGCCGAGCCACATTTCAAATACTTTTTCCCAATCTTTTGGATTGATGAAATATTCAAACTCGCCTATTTCAAATTCACGCGTGCGAAAAATAAAATTACCGGGTGTAATTTCATTGCGAAAACATTTACCAATCTGCGCAATACCAAATGGCAATCTGCGTCGTGTGACATTCAATACATTTTTGAAATTAACAAACATGCCCCCCGCAGTCTCTGGACGCAAGTACGCAGTCGTCGACGTATCCTCGTTCGTTCCAATAAATGTCTTGAACATAAGATTGAAACTCTTGGGGTCAGTAAATATGCCTCCACAATCAGGACATTTTAATTTTGAGATATCTTGTCCTTCTACAAAATCTGGAATCTGATCCAATCTAAACCGGTGATGACATTTCTTGCATTCAACCAGTTCATCAGTAAAATTTTGCAAATGGCCAGATGCTTCCCATACTCTCGGATTCATGATAATAGCACTATCAAGCGGCACCATATCGTCTCGCTCCTGCACAAAAAACTTCCACCACAGTGATTTGATGTTTTGCTTGAGCAAATGGCCGAGTGGACCATAGTCCCAACTATTAGCCAGTCCGCCATAAATCTCACTGCCCGGAAATATAAAACCCCTGCGCTTTGCAAGTGAGGTTACTTTGTCGAGTAGATTTTCCATATATTTTGTGTTAATTATACCAAAGTTATTATGTTTTATAAAGCCGGAATAAAAAAAGACCGGCTTCACGGTCTCGGGGCCCACATTAATTTAAAATTTAAAATTAATATGGACGGTTCCACCCGAGCTCCTCCGGCTTCACTTCGCTATACCGGACAAGCCGATACGTATGAAGTTATAACCGAAAGCTCTTGTTCAGTTTGTACCACCTCCACGGTTGCCTATACCGCTTCACTAGTGGTACTATTATGGTAATGGTTTTGGAAAGAGAAGTCAAGGAATCATAGACAGCTCTATACACCCCTCCCCTATAACCAACAATTCGTGAAAATTATACCTTATTTTACACAAAATTAGAAGTTCGTATAATAGTAGTTAATCAAAATTATAAAAAACATATGGCCAAAAAAATCGCCACTGGTGTGGTGCACGAGGTGCCAGCGGATTTACGAAAAGTCCTGATCTCTGACCCAAAAGCTCTCACAGCATGGGAGGACATCACGCCACTTGCGCGCAATGAGTGGATCTGCTGGATTATCTCCACCAAAAAACCGGAAACCAGAAAAAACCATATAGACAGAACGCGCAACGAGCTCAAAGAAGGAAAGCGCCGACCTTGTTGTTGGGCCGGTTGCAGTCATCGTTGAGACAGGCAGAGACGTGTTAGATTTAGTTTACCAACATTTTAAATCGCAAACATCAATCATAGCATATGATAGTAATAGCAACACTTCTCTTCATCATCCTCATTAGCGTAGTTATTTATTTTGGTGTGAAAGAAGACAAAGAATAATATTATTTTCAAACACTTGTAAAAACTACCACCCGAGTACTCAGGGTGGTTTTGTTTTGCTGGATATACAAGCTATATACTAGATATGTAATTCAACAATCGTAGTGTTGCCACCACAGGGGTCCGGGGTGACTGACTGTTTGAGCGTCATGTAGATCCTGAGTTTTTACTTCAATTCGATATAGCGAGTTTCAGTCACCCCGGTACTTTTTTGTTACTTTTTTGGTACCAAAAAAGTAAGGAGTAAATCATATAACATATCTACTAGCTCCGCTGGTGGTTTATAGGTTAATTAAAAAAACTACTCTTTTACAGTAGTTTTTATTTTTTTATTGATCTAATCCTTCCCACGTCTCTTGCCTGCAAGCTGTCCACACGCTGCATCTATATCCTGACCAAACTCATGGCGTTCAGTCACTTTCACGCCAGCGCGAAGAAGCGTATTTTTGAACTTGCGTATAGCATCTGGGCGTGAAGGCTCGAATACCCCGGTCGGATTGTAGCGTATGAGATTCACGATATAGAGCGGATGCTTCACGAATAGAGCTAGCTCTGTAGCATGAGCCTGTGTATCATTGACCCCATCAATCATGAGATACTCAAACATGACTTGCCTATTTTTCTTGTTCACATACTCCCCCACTGCTTTCATCAGTTTGTCTATATTGTGTACTTTGTTTATCGGCATGAGTCTCGAACGCAGAGCATCATTGGGCGCATGGAGTGAGATAGCGAGATTGACTGGCAGATCTTCTGAAGCTAATTTTTTTATACCATCCACTACTCCAGATGTAGAGATAGAGATATGTCGCGCGCCAATATTGAATGCATCTTTGTCATTCAAAATGCGAATCGCAGACATGACATTAGTATAATTGGCAAATGGTTCTCCCATGCCCATGAACACAATATTTCCTATGCGTTCATCCTCAGTATGCTTCTTCATATAACGTGCAAAAAGCAACACCTGATCTACAATCTCACTTGTTGTGAGGTTTCGTTTGAGACCAAGCTTGCCTGTAGCACAAAACGCACACTTCATCGCGCATCCCACTTGTGTAGATACACACAAGGTATGACGTTTGTCTCTATGGTTGAGCAGAACTGTCTCTATTTTTTCATTATCTTCAAGTGTGATGAGAGCTTTTTGTGAATCACTTTTTTGCGATCCAAACATCTCTGCTGATATCTCAAGAGGGCACTCACTGTGCAATCGCTCACGCAATTGCTTTGGCAATGTGGTATTTTCATCCCACTGTTCTATGAGATCTTGAAAAATAGCTTTCCATGCTTGGCGAAAACGAAATGTTGGCTCTGTGTGTAAAATGTCTTTGAGTATGTCTAAATTCATATATAATAATTACCACTTTATAGCTGTGCCTGCTGCTGACCCAGTACTCCATGCTACCTGCAAATTATATCCTCCGGTGGGTCCGTCAATGTCGAGAACCTCGCCTACGAAATATAAATGGTCATGAATTTTTGACTGCATAGTTTTTGGGTCGACTTCCTTGAGAGACACGCCCCCGCTTGTAACAATTGCTGCATGATACCCCAAATCTCCTATAGCAGTCATAGGGATATGCTGTAAAAGTTTTTGCAATAACAAACGCTCCGCTCTCGTGACACTATGCACAGGCTTATCACCATCAATACCTGAGACAGCGATTATAATGGAAACAAGCATTCGTGGCAAGAGATCGAGAAGCATGTTTTTGAATTGTTTGTTTGTATATTTTTTGAAATTCTTTTGTATATAGTCATCCATCTGTGCCGGAGACAAATCTGGCATCAAATTGAGGCGCAGAGATACTTCGCCATTTCTCAATGCTGAGATAATATATTTGCTCATGTCGAGTACGAGAGGTCCACTAATACCCGTATGTGTAAACAGCATTTCACCAATTCCTCCTGCTATCTTTTTGCCACCATACAATGCGATGAGCTCTACATTTTTGAGACTCAGTCCAGGCATTTGTTTTGCCCACGATTCTCGTATCTTGATAGGGACAAGGGCAGGTATGGGAGACACTATCGTGTGCCCCAGTTCACGTGCAAATGCGAGACCATCACCAGTAGAACCAGTGGCCGGATATGACATACCACCTGTTGCGATGACAATATTTTTTGTTGTATAGGTTCTCTTATCCTTGAGATGGACAGTGATACTATTTTCAGAGCCTGTAGTTATATGTTGTACTATAGCATTGTACAAAACTTGTACATGATTATCGTGCAAACATTGCTTGAGTACAGAGACGACATCGCGTGCATGATCACTTACCGGAAATACTCGGCCTTTGTCTTCTACTTTGAGCGTTATCCCACGTCCCTCAAAAAAATGCATCACATCTTGCGGGCTATACCGCGTAAAACATGAAAACAAAAAACGTCCGTTGACTCCATACGCCTTTATGAGCTTGTGGATATCTGATTCTGCTTGAGTGATATTGCATCTTCCCCTCCCTGTCATAAGGATCTTTTTGCCAGCTTCATTATTTTTTTCAAGTACAAGTACAGAAGCGCCCCGCCCCCCAAGAATCCCCGCAGTCATGAGCCCCGATGGCCCAGCGCCAACAACAATTGCATCAAATATATCTGGCATACCGTTTAACTTTCAAGCACAAATGTCACAGGTCCATCATTTATCAAACTCACGTGCATATATGTGGCAAACTGACCTGTCTCAACGTGAATACCTGTCTGCTTTAATTTTTCTACAAAATATTCGTACAATCTCTTTGCCTCATCTGGTGGCGCAGCAAGTTCAAATCCTGGCCTATTTCCATCCCAACAATTTCCATAGAGTGTAAATTGTGAAACTACCAAAATACTTCCACCTGCATCTACTATATTTTTATTCATTTTTCCCTGTTCATCTTCAAATATACGCAACTTAATAATTTTATCTACTAATTTATCTGCTTGAACTTCGCTATCCCCTTTTCCAATCCCGATCAACAATAATAAGCCGTTGGAAATTTGTCCAACGGTTTTATTATTAATTTCAACTTGTGCGTGTGAAACACGTTGTAAAACTATCCGCATACTTGTTATCTAAGCGTATCTATAATAGCTTTCATTTCTTCATACCTATCTGTATTGCCATTCAAAAACATATATATGCCATACGTCTCTCCTCCAATAACTTTTTCTTCATATTTTGGCAATACGATCTGTGGATCCACACCGGGCTCAGTAATACCAAATGGCCGTTCAGGCATATCGCTCAATTTCCAAATTTCAATACGCATCAGCCCATCGCTATTCTTGCGTGTGAATTTCATCCATGGATGTTTCAAAGAGGTGTTACTAACAATACTGTCGGTAAGACTGCTCGCAAGCTCAACATCATATATGTTGACCGGGTATCCAATAGATACTTGAAGATACGGATCAGCTACACGCTCCCATCCAAAACTGGCAAATAGTTGTGCTTCTGTATCTCCTGTAGCAGATGAAGTGCCCGCCTGAGCATATCCATTTTTTTCTTGCATATTAGCAGAATCCGCTGGCTCGTTTCGCGTCTCATTTGAAATAACCTCTGCTGTGTTTTGTGAGTCTTGTGTTTCAAGAGCTCTTTCCTCACCATTTGGGACACATCCTCCACCAACAAGAAACATCAATACTATAACGCTTAAACTCATTACATATCCTATATTCATATCCTATATTATTACCTAATCCCTAGGACCTAAACCGTGGTGATCTCCTTTTCTTTTTCTTCTCCTACTAATTTTATTTTCTCATTATATTCTTTTACCATTTTTTCAAGTTCATCTTGCAATCCATATTTGTCGTCTTCTCCTATTTCTTTTGCCTTTTCTTTATTATCTATTTCCTTGCGTACATCTTCTCGCAGTTTACGAATAGACACGCGAGCTGCTTCCAATTTTTGATGCAATACTTTGACAAGCTCTTGCCTACGTTCATGAGTCAACTCAGGAAGCGGCAGACGTATAAGCTTCCCATCATTTACAGGACTAATACCAAGCTGTGAATTGCGTATGGCGGTCTCTACTGCCTGTGTGACACTCTTGTCCCATGGATCCACATTGATCGTCTTGGCATCGGCAACAGAGATAGACGCAACAGCTTTGAGAGGTTGCCTACTCCCATATGCTTCAACCACGATATCTTCGACCAGTGCTGGTGTAGCTCTGCCGGTGCGCAAACTTGAGATCTCATGCTTGAGATATTCTATTGCTTTGTCAAAATGTTCCTTGTTTTGTTCTATAAGATCCATAAAATTGTTACTTATACTAATAGATTGAAACTACATGCAATTAGATATATTGTCAACACATATCAATCCTGGGGTGGAATAGTAAATCCCATATAAAGCCAACCATCATTTTCAGGATGTGCGCGCAATACGGTAGGCAATTGTTTTGAAGGCAATTTGCGTGTCTCCCATGTTTTGCCTCCGTCCACACTACGATAAAATGTAGATCTATAATCAATACTACCTGTGTAATATATTTCTTGGTCATTCAAAGGATTTACTGTAAAGCCATATATATCGACACTGCCTGGTGGCGTGACTAGATTGATAGGTTCCCAATCATCTCCTGCATTACGTGATACAAGCACACCGTATTGTGATACCCAATATATCTGATCTGATTTGCTTGGATAAATGAGGAAACGTCTAAAGGTGAGAGCGCCTGGGTATTCATTAAATGTTGCCCGTGTACTATCCCAGGTCACCCCACCGTCTCGTGAACGAAATAGTCCACTTGATCGTGTCACTATATACACGAGGCCCTCTTTGTGAGCATCAAATTCAACATCGCGGATATCTACACCAAATCGATTGACAACAGACCAATGTTGACCCAAATCTTCACTCTTGAGAAGATCTCCATTGCTTTCCGTGATGTATATATGATGTGCCTTAAACGGATTGAATGATACTGAAGTAATAATATCAGCAGAACGAACCTCTTGATATACCTCTACCCATGAACGCATACAATCATCTGTCCTGTACACTGCACGACCATTAGTCGCATATATACTACATCTATTTTCAGGATCTATGGCCACGTCATATATGAAAGCACTGTCTACAGGGGCACTTGGTCGTTGCCATGATTTGCCATCATCAAAACTATAAAATAATCCTCGTTCACGTGATGCCCAATACATCGCCTTGGTATCAGCAGGATCTTCAACAATACGATACACACTGATCGTATCAAGCTGTTTGACTCCCTCTACCGTTGGCATAGAAGAAATTATCTTCCATGTCTCACCCTTATCAGTACTCACAAACATACCTCCCGGACCTGAGGTCTCTATCTTGGTCTCCCCATCGAGAGACATACATCCCTGGCCACTCACCACAAGTACTGTGAGTACGATGGAAAAATAAATGAAATATTTTTTCATACTTTATATATGATTAAATTATGGTAATTGTAATAAAATATGTTCAACAAGCAGGCGTGGATGTACATTCTTCTCTAGCATGAGACGCGCATGTCCAATATCTTCGTATAGTTGTCCTGCCATCTCAGGACGTACTATACCTGATGAAACAATGCGAGGAATTTGTAATTGCCATATCCCCAATACATCTTGGAGATGATCACGTGCAACAATATGGTCAACTTTATCTCCAAACAATTCTTCGACAAGTCCTAACTTTTCATAAAAATAAGTACCAAACAATTTATTAAATCTTTCAATTTCTCGCGTATAGGCTTCATAACTGTCTCTATGTTCACACCAATACACTGCCCTGCCAGGCAAACCACTCGATTCTTGCGCTATTGTTTCGGCATCATCTACATTGCGTGTGCGAAGTGCAGACAGTATTTCCTGTGCACCAACAAGCGTAAAATAAATTATCTGACATCTTGATTGTATAGTCGGTAATAATCTCTTCTCATCTGATGTAATGAGGAAAAGTACAGTTTTTTCTTTTGGCTCTTCAAGAGTTTTCAGAAGTGCATTAGCAGCTCCTGTACTCATGAATTCAGCGTGGTCGATAATAACTACTTTGTAACCATTCGGATAAAATGCACGTTGTGACAAGACATTCACGACATCACGAATCTGTTCAATACTGATATCTTTCTTCATTTTGCCTGTCTTTTCATTGGGTATGCGTTCGATATAGGTAAAATCTGGAGACGTGTGAAGTCTATCACGATCTATATGTAATATACGCGCAGCCAGCTCACGCGCTATTGTCTGCTTGCCTACATGCTCTGGTCCAGCAAAACAATAAGCATGACTTAGACGACCTTGTGTAATAATAGTATCAAAAAAATTCAATATTTCTGTGTGGCCAATAATATCATTCATATATGCTTAGTGTAGCATAATTAGACTCAATGTACAACATACAACGCAGCAATAAAAAAGTTTGTAAGCCCTAAGCAGTAATCTAAAACCTTCCGCCCAAGGCGGACCAGCCTAGGGCTGGAATAACTAAGCTTACCTAAAACCTGCAACTTGTAACGATTGACAAACCAACCAAAATAAGTTATATTATGTTGTTCCTTTGCGAGTTCGACACGTCGTCGACTGCGAGGGAAAAGGAGAAGTCTCTCTAAGTGTCCGAAAAAAATCTGATTCTCCGAACCCCAGCCGTCACAGACGGCACGAATGGAACTCTCGGCCTCCGCGGGCTGGCCCAAGCCCGTATCGAAGGCAAGCTCTGTTGTCAAGACTACGACTTCATCTTCCACGGCCCGAGCGTGGTAGAGATGCAGACGGTCATCGGATTCTTGGCGGGGTGTTTGGACGCGCACGCCGAGACCGAACCGGAAATCATGCCCATCATGTGGGGTATGAGAAGTGAGGGGATCGCGGCATCACAGCAGATCGACGGACCCTCCATGCTCGAGGCCATGGAGATCATGTACTCTAGTCCTATGTGCCGGACGTGGGGCGAAGGATTCCTCGGTCAGATCCGAGGGATGTTCGAAGCGATGAGTTCCCCCGCACACGAACTAACCCCCCATGGACTGGGCTTCTTCATCCCCCAGGCCATCGTCCTCGTGGCATGGGCCGCGAACGACTTCAAGGTCCTCGACCCCGGCTACTACACCCTCCGGCCCATGGAGGGCGTCGAGTTCGTCATGGACGACAAGGGGCACGTCAAGTTGGGAGTCAAGGTTCTCTGCACGCTCGACTAGAGCGGCGTTCGACTGGCTTCCGACCCCGGCCGGCGCGTCCAGTTCCCTACCTAGGGTTCTGTGACGCGCCGGACGACCACATTCAAACATTCAAAAACACCGTAACAAGGTGTTTTATTTAAAAAAATTATCTAATGACCAACTGATGATAAGGTGATTAGGTGTTCAAGTGATGGAGTGTTTCCCTTGCACATTTTTCCCATGAAAATTCTTTCACTCTTTCTAGCCCTTTTTTGATATTCATCATTTTTAATTCATCATTCTGCATTATTTCACTGATTCCACGCGCGATATCTTCACTATCCATCTGATCAACATAAACACACGCATCTCCACCAATTTCTTCAAGACTTGACCCTTTTGATGCGACGATTGGCGTGCCACAGGACAGAGCTTCGAGTATAGGAAGCCCAAAGCCCTCGTACAAACTCGGAAACACAAACGCCTCTGCCGCATTCATAAGATAGGGAAGATCTTCTTCTGGCACAAAACCTGGAGTAATAATGTCGTTTTTAAAGGGACTTTCGTTAATTGTACGTTCTACTGCTTCAAAACCATACCCTGGTTTGCCAACGAGCAATAATTTCGAGTTTCGAGTTTCGAGTTTCGAAACCCTTAGATCCGGGTCTAGGACAATTTTTAATTTATTAAATGCTTCAATAATCCTCACCGTATTTTTCTTCTCTTCAAGCCTCCCAACACTCATGATGAATGGCTTTTCAATTGAATATTTTTTCAATATTTTTTCAATTTCAATTCCATCGTCAATCTTTTTGTATCTCTCATCATACCCATGATATACCACATTAATTTTTTCTTGTGCTGTAGTGCTGCCGTGCTGTAGTGCTGCCGTGCACAGTTCTTTTTTCACAAACTCACTCGGCACAATCATTTTCCATGTATGTTTCAAAGCAAAACGCGCTGACCAAAGACTATACCATCGTTCAAACCAATTATAGCTTCTGGGAAACTTTATTGCCGCAATATCGTGAATCATTACCACAGTTTTCTTTGGGTGAGTCAAAGGCATTACATGCGCAGGAACAAATAATATATCAGGTGCATGCACGAGCATTTCCCAACTCAACCTAATCTGCGTCCACAACCTTCTAGGTGGCCATGTGAGTACTTTTTGTGTCCACCCTTCAGGCAGATCAGCAATCTCACCCTGCAAGGGTTTATCTGTATACAAAACAACCCGCATATCGCGAGGTGTTTGTTGTTTTAATTTTTGTATAACATGAAAGGCGTACCATTCTACGCCTGTCTTTTGTATATTATTGGCTCTCGATGCGTCTATCCCCAGTATCATACGTAGTATGTAATCGTACAATAAAAAATAATGCTACAAGCATAATAATAGTACCAAACCACTGACCTTTGGACAATACCTTGTCACGGATAATAAATTCGAGGACAATTGCACTCACGGGAAAAATAAGTTCGTACATTGTTGACTGCGTCGCAGTAACTTTTTTGAGTCCATAATAATAAATAAATATGGCAGTGCCACCGGTAGTGAACGCAATAAGCAAAAATAATCCAACAAGCTTGTGTGTAATAAAACCAAACCCGCCAAACCCAAGATAACTTATATCCAATCCAGCTATCTTGAGCAAGGAAATGACAACTACTAGTGCAAGCATGACAGCTGTTGTCATGAAAAATCTCAGTGCTGTGCCCATACCATGACTTACTTTGGCCACCGCATGTTTGGAAAACACAGTTGACGAACCAAAAGAAAATGCGGCGACAAGAGCAAGTAATGCAGGAATAAACATGCCTGTCGCATCAAAGTTCGGTTTTTCAAATCCAAACGTGACAAAATAACTACTGACAATCGCAATTAGTGCCCAGATATAAAATTGTTTATGTGGACGCTCTTTCAGTATAAAAAATGCAAGAAGAATAGCAAAAACTGGCTGTAATTTTTGCAATAACAATACTACTGCAATATTGAGACCATGACTATATACCATAAGTATGGCAGCAACAATTGCCATAGTGCCCAGGGACCCGCCAAATATGCCGACCAATACAAAAGAAACCCAATCTCTTTTATTTAAATTTTTGAGTTCAAATCTTCTGGTAAAATAAAAATACGACAGAAATATACTTGCTGTCGCATGAAGCATAAAAACAATAGTAGGGACATCAAATAAACCCAATTCCATAATCCATGGCGTGAATACCACACCATCGAATGCCCACAAAAATGCTGCGAGCATGATGCACAGCGCACCGATATACGTCTTTTTCATATATATTTCCTTACTACCATATCACGCGGGAACGCAATATGGCATCCCAAAATTAATCGGGATCCCGACTATACGGTCGGCCCATGAATCACACACGGTCATTCCGCCTAGGGCGGATCGAGGGCTATACCTCCGGTTGGCGAATATTCCATCTTCATCAAAGCTAACTTACCTGGCGTAGCTTTAGCGAAGACAGGCGCCACCCTGGAATAAATTAAATTATCTAGTTGAAAGAATTGAACGTTTATAATTGTCTAAATTTTCAAGCGCAATACCTGTCCCTTTTGCAACGCAGAGCAATGGCTCTTCTGCAACATAAGTAGCTACCCCGATAGCTTGTGCTATAAGCTCATCTAAGTTACGCAATAAACTTGATCCACCAGACATCATAATCCCCTTATCCATTACGTCAGCGGACAACTCAGGCGGTGTCTTGTGCAAGACCTCTTTGACTGCCTCTACCAATCCTTCCAAATCATGCTGCAAAGCCTCGGTCGTATCATCTGATGTTACACTAACAGTACGCGGGAGACCAGAGATCATATCACGTCCTTTCACTTCCATAAACAGAGGCTGATCCATAAACATTGCTGAACCTATATTTATTTTTACCTCTTCGGCGCTTCTCTCTCCGATGGCCAAACCATGCTTGCGACGAATATGTTCTGCGATAGACTGATCAAATTTATTTCCTCCGATACGCACTGAACCAACTGACACAATACCCCCGAGAGATAATACGGCTATCTCTGCAGTGCCTCCACCAATATCTATAATCATGTGTCCTGATGCAGATCCAATAGGGATATCCGCCCCAATCGCAGCAACAATAGGTTCTTTGATAATATATGCAGCTTTTGCGCCAGCAGCCATAGCAGCATCTACGACTGCACGACGTTCAGTAGATGTGATACCAGCAGGTACTGCTACCATTACTTCAGGTCGAAAAAGCCGCATACCACCAATAGCTTTGTTGATAAAATAGCGCAGCATAGCTTCAGTAGTTTTGTAACTCGCGATAACACCGTCTTTGAGAGGACGCTCAGCAATAATAGTATCTGGTGTACGACCAATCATTTCTTTTGCCTCTGCACCCACAGCCAATACCTTTCTATCTTCTTTTGATATAGCAACAACACTCGGTTCATTGACAACAATACCCCGTTTGGGGATATAGACAAGTATATTAGTTGTACCAAGATCAATACCAACCTTTTTCATAATTTCAAAAATTAACACTAAATTCCCTATCTACCCTCAAATCCGTACTCAGTTCATACTTCGAGTCATTCCACTTCTCTTCGACTTCTCCCGGCTTTGCTGCCTTAATAGTTTTACCAAAATCAAGGTCAAGCGTCAAATCATGGCCAATAGTCCCCAGCTGTTTCTGAACAAAAAAAGTATACATACCTGTGTCAATCATGCGCTCGACTGATTCAGGCAATTTGTATATAAACTGTATTTCACCAACTTGACCCGGCTCTATAGCCACAAAAGCACCAAACCATTGTCTGCCATTTTCAATACCCTGATCTACAGGTCCTTCACCTGCAGTCCTGTCCCACTTCATAGCGCCTATGGTAGATACCAACTGGGATCCAAGCGGTACATACACACGTGCGTATGTCCTATATCGCGTCGTACGCCAATCAAAAGATCCACTATGCGTATAGGTCATCTTTGCGCTTGCAAGATAATAAAATTTTTCTGATTCGTGTGCAGGTGGACGAAGCGATACCGTATACGAGAGATGTCTGTCTATCGCGAGATCAGTCTTCAAAGCAGCCAGGTTGGCATCCACCCACATAAGATAGTCACCTGATGTCTCATGCATCCTTCCAGACCAATCATGCTCATCCATTTTTTGTTGCAATACCTCATCTTTCGCGTATATGAATACATGCTTTTCACTCACCAATGTATCAAATAATTGCGCATACGCATCTGCATTTTTGAATAGTGAATCGGTCACATGATCCATAAGCGCACGCATAAATGGCTCTATAATTTGTTTCCTATTTTCAAAAGAAACATCTCTATCTTTGAATCCATACTCCACTTCATACTGCAGTTCTTCTACGACATTGTCTGCCGTAAATGTAAATCCTTGCACCGTAATAGGTCCAGTGATGCGTAGCAATTCTTCAAGCACTGTAGTAGTAATCCCCACAACAGCGTCTATATTTTCTGTGGCCACCCCACCCTCACCTGCATATAACTCAAGACCCTTTTGAGAACTCGCTACAAAATCAGGAGACCAATTACTATCACGAAAATACCATTTATTTACTTTGAGGTGACTAGCAAGTACTGGTACGGGAGCAGGATTAAAAGATTCTGGTGCCCGTGCATCCAATCGTTCACTACCTTCTACCACTAGGATATGCGAACTACCTTTGTCCATGGTAATCGTTGCATACGAACCTATGAATCCTCCACCTGGTCGTAATTCTGTATTATTCAAAAATAAAATCAGATATGTCTTCGGCTCAGTGAAACCAAGTAGATCAGGAAGTAATTCAAATAACTCAGCCTTATCTTCACCAAGTTGTTTTTGTACTTGCTTTATAACAAAATCTGATTGTAAAATTTTTTCTGGGGTCAAATTCTTCAACCATGTATATGCATACCAGCCTGTGCCACACACAATCAAAAAAAATATAAGGAGAATCCACGGCCACTTGCGAGGCTTTTGTTGCTGAATACGATAATCCATAATTTTTTGCTTTAAACCTCTAATTTTATATTTCTTTTTTTCTGTGAAACATTGAATCCTAGGTATTTCCCCATCATGAGGTGGGTCACTGCATCAATCGCAGGAATTGCAGCGACAAGAATCATAGAAACGGGTAAAAGAACCCACTGCAGCAGCATAATGATATATATATGTCTCGAGTGTGCTTCTGGTCTTTTGGGCAGTAGAGGGATACTTAGTATAGCAGAAAGCATGAGACCTGTCATAGCCATGAGCATAAGTACTTCAAGTAAATGAGGAGCATTGAAAAATAAAGCACTCTGCCTCACCGCAGGTCCTGCCACCCATAGAGGCAACCTCCCCAAAATGGTAATAATAAGAGCAGCCAAACACCATGACCACTTCCCTTCCCATTCAACAAATAACCACTTACATTTTTTCCATAGAGGAATACGTCTGCCTTTCTTCCTAAATTCCCAAAGCAAATAAGGCACGTGTTCTACTCCCCACGCCCAACGACGTTGCTGACGATACAAATTTTTTATACTCTGCCACCAAGTACTATCTCGCACCGTATCCATAGATACGGGCAGATACATGGGCGTTACTTCATATTTACCATCATATGCAAGGAAACATTGGTAAAAGATACGCGAATCTTCACTCACAATACGCTTCTCATGAAATCCTGCATCTGCTAGCGCACGAAAACTCATAGAATGAGATGAAAACGTGACCAGCGAATCCTGACGAGCCAAACTCATCATCGTCCAAAATGTGGTACTAAATGCCATAATACGCAAAATTGATGGGGATTCCCACATGTTGTTGTTGTATAGCGCAATTGGTTGGAATGAAGATCGTGTAGGATTTGGATGCGTACAATACAAATAGGTCAGATACGCAAAATATTGCGGGTGGCATACGGTATCTATATCGAACACCGTGACGATAATGTCGTCATAATTCCACGCGTGTTCATCAATAAATTTTTTCATTTGTTGCTCAGCAAAATGCAAATTTGACCCCTTACCTGGTATTTCTCCGATCAAACCAGTGGGATGCAATGTAAAAATGACATGTGCAAAGCAAGTGCCAAAATACTGTCGTACCTGTGAAAAAATATATTCACAATGTTCTTTATTTTTTTCTTCTCCTGCTACGACGATAGTGAATTTACTATGATCATAACAAGCATTACTCACACTTTGAATAGCACTTTTTACTACATCCCATGTTTCATTGTACACCGTCAAAAATACTACATGGCGCTTCGTGCCATAGTTCGGAATCTCATGTTGGAGTGCGTCCTTCCAATCAACTTTTCTAACTCGATGAAATCGTATCCAGGAAATCGTCAAATAAAACGCAAAATTTATAACTTTCAAAACCCAATAAATATCAAAAAGAATGATAAAATAAATCATCCATAATGGTTTACTAAATGAAAGCAATATACCTAATACCAAGGTAAGCCAAATAGTCAAACCTGGCAAAATTTCATAAAGGCGATAGCGTTGGTAATCGGATAACATAAATAGAAAATTCACCTAATTGTCTAATTTCCAATTCACCTAATAAAATTTCTAATGGCAAATTAGACATTTTGATTTTTATTAGATGAATTAGATAATTAGGTGAATTGAAAATTTACTAGACTATTCTAAAATCTTTAAAACTTACTTCAACTGCATCATCCCACTCTTCCACAACTTTATCTACTTTAGCGTACTGGGTCCCTATCTTACACCATTTGAGTAGCTTTTTCAATCGTTCCTCATCTCCCTCCACAACCACTTCAACAGTGCCATTGGACATATTTTTTACATATCCAAACAAACCTAATTCCTGAGCTTTTTCTTTTGTTGTTTCACGAAAAAATACTCCTTGTACTTTGCCGTGGATGATGAGATGAAGTTGCTTCATATTTTCTTCTTCCCCAAATTCGGCTCCCCGCTATATGTTGCTGAAATATATTGTCCCTTTGGTTGTTTCAATAACTCTGGAATCAACTCCTGAACCTGATCCACCCGTTCAATCAAAATAGCTAACAGTGGAATTTGTTTTACATACGCAAACGTGTTTGCCACCACACATGCAATCCGTGTACTCGTAAACGACCCAGCGCCAACTACCACTATAATCCCCTCTATTTCTTCACTTTCTACTTTTAACTTTCTACTTTTTACTAGTTGATCAATACAAAAAAGAAGCTCGCGATTACGACCCTCAAATACTTTATCTTCTCGCGAATCAGCATTAAACAAAGCAAGATGAATGCTGTCGCGAATAGACATATCTATAAGTAAATACATAAGATAAATTAAGCACTAAGCTCGAAATCCTAAACAATAACCAAAATATAAATTAACAAAACTCTAAACGCGATTGTTTTTTGGACATTAGGATTTTGATAGTTTGAATTTGTTTCGGATTTAGAGTTTAGAATTTCGGATTTTATTTATCTTATGTATCTCAGACACCTAAATCATTCACCACCTTCAAATGGTCTGCTTCAAAAACTCCATATATAAATTTATCCATCACATACCTGCGATCGGTGAATTCATCCTTACTCATGACCGTATATCTAATATCAAATCCAAGATTCTTTTCGTATTGTTCAACTATCTTGGCTAAGGCGCGAGGTTTAATCTTCCCTACAATAAGTATGTCTGTTGGCGCCTTTTGGGCACTCGTAAACCTCCCCGTAAGTACAAGGAGTTTTATATCACCAGTTTTTTCTTCAAGTTCTTTTATAAATTCTTTTTGATCTATAATCGTATCTTTGAGCAAAAGCGCCTGAAGTTCAGAACAGATAATAGAATCGGGGTTGAGCTGGTAATATCTACGTAGTGTCGCCCCTGCCTCGCCAGTTTCTGCTACTTCTTCTTTTTTTCTTTTTTCCTCTTTCTCTTGGATAATATCAAGTCTCAAAAGTAATTCTAGCTCACGACGAATAGCATTGATCTGAACGCCAACATGGCGGGATAATTCACGCACAAAAAAAGATTGTTCTGGCTCTCGAAAAAAGACACGTAATAATTTCAATCTGGTCTTTGAACCAAATAGTTGTTCAAGCATATAGAAAAGACTTAAAAGGCTTATGAAGCTTAAAAGGCTCAAAAGACTTTCCCAAGACTTTTAAACCTCCCAGGCCTTTTAAGCTTTTACGAAGTATAGTATAATAATAGTGACACCAAAAGTCAAAGAGGTCTTGTTTTTATATATGGACAATAAATTGGAAATTCAAGAATTTTTTGTAGAAGGAAGTGACCAACAAGCTTCACATGTATTACTCCATATCGCGGAGCCAGTAACCGAAGAAGAAAAAGAACGGGGTTATTTTTTTGCGCTAGTAGAGGTAACGAATAACCACCCAGAGCAAATTACACAACTTCAGGAAATCATCGATACTATAGAAAGTCAATATTATGAAACAAATGACTTTACTGAAAACACTTTTGAACACATACTCCAGGATATCAACAAACAAAGCCATCATGTACTCAACTACCCAAATAGCGTAGTGCATTCTATTGTCGGTATCTTGCAAAATAGACGTCTCGTACTTGCCTATCATGGTTCTCCCAAGGCCATACTATACTATGCGTCTCATGAGGAAATAAAAGAAACTTCAATTATAGAAGAAAGTGCTGACACACACACTCAGCTTTTCTCAGCCGTCGTAGAAGGTGTTATCAATGCCGGTGACTACGTATATATTGCGACACCACATGTAGACGACTATTTCTCTTCTGATCGGGTCCGCAAAATACTCCAAAACAGGACAACACGACAAAGTACTGCGCATATTACCAAAGTACTTGAAAGTCTATCAAACAAATATTCATTTGGAGGTGTATTGTTTCACATACCAAAAACAATACCTCGAGACACTCCCCTATACAAAAAAGAATCAGTAGATATAGGATCCCAGGCCTCAATGAACAATTTTCTAAATACAGCCCGTACAACCGAAGAAACCCTCTCGCCTCCTCTTCTCAAGCATGTGAGAGAAGGTACACAGAATTTCCTATCACGTCTGAAGCAACACGGATCATCCCGAGCACAAAAAGCAGAAAAGAGAAACAAAGATACTACCAAAAAAATCCGTCACGGCGCAGTGGAGACAAATTATCGCCCATCTGAAGGACAACCTCAAGAAAAACTGACTGAAAAAATCCTTATTATGGTCGGGCGCTCTATCGTTGTCATAGCCACAGGTTTTTATTTTGTTGCAAAAAAAATAATACTATGGATGGGGGCAATACTGGTCCATCTATTTTTCCTCATCACCAATAGAAATGGACAGCGCTCTCTCATCATAGACAAAACAAGGTCGTATGTCCGTACAAAACAAGAACAAATAGAAAACATGGGGATGGTGAGCAGAGTATTATTTATTGCGCTCATCGTATTTGCAGTGATCCTCGCGGGTAGTATAATCTACATAAAAATAAAAGAAAATCGTGAAGCGAAGCAAATTCAATATACAAATCTTGTCCAAAACATTGAGGAAAAAACACACGAGGCAGAAGCCCACATACTCTATGGGGAGGAAGACAAGGCACTCAGTATATTACAAGAAGCACGGCGATTAGCGGATACATTACCCCAAAAAGAAGAAGAGGACCAAAACCAAGCACGAACATTGTATGATACGATAGATGGTCTACTTATAAAATTAAGAAAAATAACAATGGTCGACACAGAAATGCTTGCGGATCTAACACAAACCAACCCACAGGCGCATGCGCTATACTTAGCGTATCTCGATGACAAAATTATTGCATTTGGCCCTGACGATGATTTTCTCTACAGTGTAGATCCAATTACAAAACAATTGGATACTATATCGCACGATACTATCAAACATATCGGACGCGCCGACGTACCAAAAGAAAATGACAAAATTGTTTTTATAAAGGATACCAATAGTATTGTCGAATATAACAAAGAAACACGCGCCTTGTCAGTCAAAGATATCTCGTACGATGCTGACAATCCATCTATTACTGACCTTGCCATATACAACCAACGGATATACACATTGAGTAAAGACCGAGACCAAATCTACAAACACAACCCGACACAAACAGGATATGACCGCGGCACTCCTTGGATTTCCTCAAAAACAAATTCTCTTGCATCTGCAGTTGCCCTCGCAGTAGATGGTGATATCTATGTGCTCAATGCAGATGGGACCATCTTCAAATTCTATGCCAGTACTGAACAAACTTTCTCAATCACTGGTCTTGACCCAGTCCTCCAAAATCCAATAAATATATGGACATACGCGGACACAGATAGCATATACATAGCAGAACCAACAAATAAACGCGTCGTCATTATAGACAAAGATGGAAACTTCGTAAGTCAATATACAAATGATGCGTGGAATAATATATCAGATATGGTAGTATCAGAAGAAGATAAAAGTATATTTGTCTTGAGTGACAACAAAATATATACATTCAATTATTAGAACTCTCTATACAAACAAAATTAGCCAACATACTGGCTAATTTTTATATCTTATACATCTATTATATGACTCTCGTCTACGCGTCCTTTTTTAATTACGACACCCTCATGACGTAATTTCCTTATTTTTTCTCTTTGGCCATGTACATAGCCACCAACCTTCCCATTGGCACAAACCACCCGATGGCATGGGATATGGACTGTATCAATATTTTTATTGAGTACATTGCCCACTGCACGAGCTGCTCCTAGTGAACCAATAGACTTAGCGATACGCCCATATGTTGTTACGCTGCCTTTGGGTACCCGCATAGTGGCACGATACACAGACTTTTGAAATGGCGTCATACGTATATACTTTACCTGCTATTATTTGGAGTGTTTTGTTTCAATAATTCTTGCAACTGGTTAGCATCAATTTGTATTTGCGTGCCACCTGTGCGTGTTTTCAACAAATCTGATATTTCTGAAAAAGAGACTCCTTGCAAACCAAGCGAATCACTATATTGATTCCATAAATTATTGAGAAGCGGGGGCAGATAAATAATACCAAGAATAATAGGGGCCAGAATAAGGACGAGACGTAGATAGCTTCCAACAACCATGAGCGTGAGACGATGCTTTATTTTCTTATTTTGGTTATAGATAACCTGCGACCATTTGATATTTTTTTCAATCAAATCCTTTAATTCTCCGTGTGTCTGTGAAGAATCGTTTATCGTGGCAGAATTTTGTTGGATATCTATGCCGTGTTTTTCTTCATCACCTACTGTCTTTTGGGGCATTGCCTCCTCTGGAGACTCATGCTTCTTATGTGTATGCTGAGACATAAAATCACAAAGTTAATATATTATTTGGTTTTTTTTTGTAGTGAACGCACTTCTTTTTGAAATTTATTCACATCTTCAAAAGCGCGGTAAATGGATGCAAATCTAATATATGCTACCTTATCAAACTTACGCAAATGCTTCATGACGATCTCACCTATTTCTCTGCTGGTAATTTCTCGCTTATTTTTTTTGTAAATATCACGTTCAATACCATGAATCATCCGATCAAAAAAATCTTGGGTATAAGGTCTTTTGGCAAGAGAATGTATAATACCGCGTTCCAACTTAGTGCGTGAATATGATTCCCTGCGTCCGTCATTCTTTACTACCACAATATCGAGAAGTTCCATTTCTTCGACTGTAGAAAAACGATATTGGCAAGTAACACACTCTCGTCTCCTGCGGATCATGGTGCCTTCGTGTGTTACGCGAGAATCCACCACTTTTGTCTCTTTTGAACGACAAACTGGACAATACATATTGATTAAGCAAAAAACTTCAGTTAAATATAGAGCACATCTAGTATATCATTCACCTGCATATAAGAAAAGTCCTCTCAAATTGAGAGGACTTTTTTATATACTGTGTATGAATTGACTTACATTCCCATTTTCTTACGGATAAATGCTGGAATTTCTAAGTCGTCATCTTCTTCTGACGCAGATGGAATCTTTGGCGTCTGTGGAATAGTAGATTGAAACATATCATTACCAACTGATTTTCTCGTAAATGTAGCAACCGGTGGCTGTGGCGCTTCTTCTTTTTCTTCCTCAGGCATCTCATGACGTTTGGTAAATAAATTTGATTTAAATTTAGGGCGTTTTGCAGTAAATACATCAAGCCCAGCATTCTTTGAATCAGCATTGACAACACTTTCTCGCTCACGATCTTCAAATCCAGTTGCAACAACAGTAACCCTCACATCTTCGCCCATATGTTCATCCACTACAGCACCAAAGATTACCTGTACATTGTCATCAGCTGAACTTGTGATAACTTTTGCTGCTTCTGCGACTTCTTGCATACCAAGACTAGTGCCACCAGTAATAGTGAATAAAATACCGCGCGCTCCGTCAATAGATATTTCCAAAAGCGGACTTGATATAGCAGCTTTGGCTGCTTCGACTGCACGATTGTCTCCTGTGCCAACACCTATACCCATAAGCGCAGATCCTGTATCACTCATAATAGTCTTTACATCAGCAAAATCGACATTGATAAGACCTGGAACCGTGATCAACTCAGAAATACCCTGCACACCTTGACGCAGAACATCATCCACAATCTTGAATGCATCAAGGAGTGATGTCTTCTTGTCAATAATTTGAAGAATTCGATCATTGGGTATAGTAATGATAGTGTCTACACTTCTCACTAATTCTTCATATGCCCTATCAGCGATCATTTTTCGTTGTGGACCTTCAAAAGAAAATGGCTTCGTCACTACAGCTACCGTGAGTATACCCATATCGCGAGCTATCTCTGCCACGACAGGGGCCGCTCCTGATCCTGTGCCACCACCAAGTCCACATGTAATAAAAATCATGTCAGTATCTTTGAGTGCTTCTCTAATTTCATTTTGTGCTTCTTCCGCGCTTCGTTTGCCTTTGTCTGGATCCATACCGGCCCCAAGCCCACGGGTGACTGTCTTACCAATATGCAATTTCTTTTGGGCACTATTGTGGTGAAGGGCCTGTACGTCTGTATTCAATGCCAAAAAATCAACACCGCGTATGCGACTTTCGACCATCCTATTGACTGCTGAACCTCCTGATCCTCCCACACCTACAACTTTTATCTTAGCGAATGTTTCGACATCTGGTTTTATTTGTGGCATACGTTTTTATTCTAAGTGTAAAGTCAACTCCCTAGATATTTATTTGAACACAATCTGTATTCAAATAAATAGTATTTGGAAAATATATGTATTCAATACTCATAGTTTATAAGTTTTGGCCAAGAGTGTCAAGCACTATAAAGTGTGTACCATAATAAATAACAAAAAAACGTCTTTTAGACGTATATATACGCTACAAAACAATATAACCAATATTCTATGGTATGAGACTCTTGAAAATCCCTTTAACTCTATCACTCATCTTCCCCTTAAAATTCGACATAAATGGTTTACGCTTTCCATCGTGTGTTAACGCGCTCCCCCACTTTACCAATCCTATAGCTGGCGCAAATGAGATATCACTTATCTTGTCTGATATACTATCTACACCGAGCGGATACCCAAGCTGGGCAGGCAACGAAAGCACTTGCTTAGCTATATCTATAATGCCATTTACTTTTGAACCGCCTCCTATGAAAACAGCTCCTGCGGGCAACATATTGCTACGTTCAATAGACGCAAGTTCTTCATCAACTTTTTCAAGAATTTCAGACACGCGTGCTTCAATAATTTGAGCAATATAATATCTGGTCACTATTTCTGATTTATCTGCACCAACATCCTTCAAATCAACAATTTCTTTTTTATTGATGCCCCTACTCACACATTCACCATATTCCTTTTTGACTCTCTCAGCCACATCAATAGATGTCTTGAGCCCCAGAGCCAAATCATTGGTAATATGAGACGAACCAATAGGTATGACTGATGTATGAAGAACATCTCCATCTTCATATACAACCATGCTCGTCGTAGGACCGCCAATATTTACCACTACGCATCCCAGCTCTTTTTGTCGGCTGTTGATCACTACCTCTCCTGCAGCCAATATAGACAACACAAAATCATCTATATCCACTCCAGCGCGATATACTACTTTACTCAAATTCTTTATATGAGATGTTACACTATGAATTATCTTCGTATCCACTTCAAGTCGTATGCCTGTCATCCCTACCGGGTCTTTGATTCCTGTTTGTCCATCCACACTAAAACTGCGAGGTAATACATGTAAAATTTCATAATTAAGAGGCGTAGATATCGCTTTTGCAGCATCTACTGCCCGGTCAATATCCTCTTCAGCAACTTCCCCATCTGTACGAGATATTGCGATGACTCCTTTACTCTCTTGTGAAATAATCTGGTTACCAGAAACACCAACCCAGACATGTTCTATAGGAACTCCCACCATTTTTTCGGCCTGCTCCAAAGCATTGGAAACAGCAGAAACAGTATCTTCAATACTCGTGATTTGGCCCTTTTGTATACCTTCAGAAGGCACCTCGATCGAACTAACAATTTGAAGTTGTTGTGGATGATCTTTTGACACCACAAGCTGACCTACGGCAACACGAACGCTGCTTGATCCTACATCAAGGCCTGTTACTATTTCGGTATATGTCCTATTACGCGCCATACTATAAATACTATATATGCTATGAGCAGTATATCATGAAAATACTGACAACTCAACTATAATATGTGGTATAAAAATAATACATCCAATAATCAAAGCACCAACCGAGGCAATAAGTACGGCAGCAGCCATCACGTCCTTTATCACTTCCACATGGGTATGCAATCGTGGCTTCATCAAATCAAGAAATTTTTCTATAGTCGTATTCACCAATTCGAGGACTATGACCAGTATTATCAAAAGAAGCACAACGATACGTTCATACGAACGCAGATGAAATAAAAACATGCCTATCACAACAATAACAGAAAATAAAAGCTGTACTCTAAAATTTTGTTCATGACGAAAGGTAAATACGATCCCTCGCCATGCATTTACAAAACTTTGAAATAATCTCTTGATATTCATATGCACTCTGTTATAAGATGTTCTTGCAAAGAAAACATTTTTTGTGCGTCTGTTTCATGTATGTGATCAAACCCTACAATGTGCAAAACTCCGTGCACGAGCATACGTGTAAATTCTTGTGCATAAGGAACTCTATATGTAGATGCCTGGCGTCTAATCTGTGGAATGGAGATAAATATATCTCCCAGCTCGTCTTCTCCACCATATATACGCTCTTTATTATCTCCCATGGCAAAAGACAAAACATCAGTAGTACTGTCTTTTCCTCGGTATGTAGCATTGAGTGATCTCATCTTTTTGTCACCTATGAGATGAACACTCACCGAGCCATTTATCTTTACTTGTTTCAGTACAAATAAAACAACGTGTTCAATTTTCTTGCGGGAAAATTCAACACGTTGTACAGAAGAAAAAACAAGACATTCCATAAACAAAACATTCTCCTCCACATTATTTATATATTTGTCGACGTTGTACCTATAGCCGGCTGTGTGTTTGTAGCCGTGTCAGTAGAAAAAATGGTACTTGTCGAACGTGTGGTGCTTGACGCATTGGCATCAGGCAACGGCGCCTGATCTGGTATATCTATATCAGTCTTTTGAATACGAAAACTCTGATACATCATCTGCATCACATGACGAAAAGCAATAGGTCCTCTATCCTTTGGGTGATATATACATATATACACATAGGTATCACTATCAAAATAAGCAACGAGACTGTCCTTCCTACGATATCCCTTTTGTTTGAACCTATTTTCAAATTCAACCAAATCAGCATAACGTTGCCCCTCAGCATTTCTCCCAAACCATTGGACAAAAGACTGATTCTGTTCCTTTTGTGAGACCCTTACTTCTATATAATCACCTGAAATAGCACTAAATAAAACTTGTCTCTCCTGTGGATCGACATCGCCTTCCTGCCAAAAAAAGGGATAATAAATACGATACCCCAAAGGATTGATATACTCTCGTACGAGTCCTGAGTCAATCAACTTCACGGGAGCAAATCCTTTAGGATTGTAAAGATTAAATATTTCTTGTCCATCATAATACCCATCTTGATCAGTATCCCACGTACCACTATCTATGCCAAAAAGTTCTTCTTCAATATCAGTAAGACTATCACTATCCAAATCTGCGGTATCTATTGATACTGAGGTAGGAAACTCAAAAAAAGCAGACACAAGTGATGGTGTACTCGTTGCAGGAGGCAATTCATTTGAACTCGTGACAGTCACCGTCGATGTCGCAGTCGGTATAATTTCACGTGTGGTGGTCGTCGACGTTTGCTGTGTTTGTCTAGTAGTGTTGGTCTGATTTTTCTGCGCGAGCATTTGTTGAGCACCGCGATACTGTGCAATATAATACCAAGAAATAATACCTACGGCCACAACCAAAAAGATAGATCCAATAATCCAAACTTTTTTTCCTGAAAAAATAGAAGTCTTATGTGGTATAATCTTTTTTGTGTCTACCTGTGCAGATGTAGACATGTCATTATTGCTATGCAGGCCTACTTTTTCTTGAGTATGATAAATAGTAGGATCTTGCCCACCATAAAAAATATCAGGAATAGTCAAAATAACGGCGGATAATTCCCCTTCAGAAGAAGACACTTTATTTTTTTTCGCGTGTTTACTCCAAAACATATTTATTGAGATATGCCGTCAGTGCTTGTAGGTGGTTCAAACAACTTGCCTGAGCCTGTGGGACTATACCCATTTTTGATTTCCACCCCGTCCAAATACGTATCACCATCTGTATCAGAATCCAACGGGTCTGTCTTCCATATCGTGACCTCGTCCCCATCGCCAAGCTCATCTCCGTCAGTATCCCAATTGAGCGGATCAGTGTCGAGATCAGCTTCACGCACATCATCAAGTCCATCACCATCCGTATCTATAGGCTCGCCAAACAGAATTCTATCTTGTAAATCTACGGTAGTATTATTACCCGTAGTATTCGTATCTTGTCCAGATGTTTGTGTTGAACCATTTTGTGTATCAAGAGAAGAATTCGATGTATTGACTGTGTTTTCTACATCTACAGAACCCTCTGACACGGTTGGTACATCAAAGTCATTGGTAGATGTATCTTTGTCTCTCATAAAAGATGTATAAATCCATACGCTCCCAGCTCCCAAAACCACAACAATAACTACAATAATAATCCACAAAATAGTTTTCTTATTCCCTATAGGTTCTTTGAGGTCATACATCTGGTTTTGATTACCACCATTTGGTGTCATACCTGGTGGTGGCACAGTCATAGAAGGAGCAACATTATCAAACATGCCAGGCGCCATGTCATTATTTGACCCTAACACACCACCGTCTGTTTGATTGATTGTATTTGGAGACGTTACCGGAACGGTTGACGGTCTCATAGGTGGCATAGGGGGTTCTACAGGGCCATACGTATCTGGTAATGGTGTAGGGGTAGCCACTGCTTTGGGACGCAAAATGCCCGCGCCAAGAGCACTTGTGGGGACAAGGGGCTCCTCTGCAACAGGGTCGGATGGTACATCTGCTAGACGAGATGATGCTAGCTCGATATTTGCAAACACATCTTCAGGCTCTCCCGTAGGGAGATTACCTGGTACATTGCCCAAATTTTGTGGTTGTTGATCATCAAACATAGAATAATATAGGATAATAATTAATCACGTGGATAAAAATGTTAGAATTATGAGCGTTGTTTATGCTCTTACAGTTAATAAATTCGCTAAATTGCAATTCACCTAACTCATCTAATAAAATTCAAAAAATATACATTTTTTAGCATTTTGATTTTAAATTTTTATTAGGTGAATTGAAAATTAGGTGAATTAGATGAATTTACTATCCCATAAAAGTACAGACAGCGCTTGGAATTCTTACATGGTATCTTACAATCACGGCATTGGGAAGACTATTATATCTTCCCTTCTCCCAACGGATTATATCCATTGGTAATTTCCAATCCATCCCAGTATGTATCTCCATCACTATCTGGTTTCATAGGATCTGTCTTGTATTTCTCTATTTCTACCTTATCGGGCAATCCATCCCCATCACTATCTGGTTCCCATACATTTGTACCAAGTCTTTGTTCTTCTTCATCGGTTAGACCATCTTCATCTTTGTCTGTGGCATACCACTCAGGCATTTCTTTTGGAGATGAGGGTTTGAAATCATCTAGATTTATTGATACGTCCATTCCTGTTGTTTCTTGTATCTGCTGTTGTATCTTATTTGTAGTATCCACTTGTTGTATATCATTATTTGTTTGCTGTATAGGCATGGGTTTCTTCATAAAAAAGAATATGTAAAACACACCCAATCCCAAAAGAAAAATAAGAGCAACTATGAATAAAATATTTCTTGTCGTGTGCATAAAAATTATTTACCCTTTTCTAAAATTGACATTTAGTAGTACTCGGCATATTTTCACGAACCTGACATAGATCTGTTTCTATAGTACCACCGCTATTGTCTGAAGAATATGCATCAACTGGAACATATATATTCCCTGCTTTTACGATATTGAACACATGCCAATACAAAGACATTGTGTTGTCTGATGACTCTGCTTGGCTAATATGAAATGTTGCTGGCTTATATATAGAATAGGCGGGCACTTGGTTGGCATACGGTAAATATACATCTACCCATATGTCATAATCAAGATACTGACCTATAGGACCATTGGGCGACATAACGACAAAACCTATAGCCTTATGATTCGTATTGCCATCAAGACTAAATGTATATGACTGTACTCCTATGTCATTACCTTTGACATAAAAATGTGTCCACGCTTTATCTATATTTGAAACACAAGCAGGATCAACAGGATCCGGTTTCCAATATCCGTCTGTAGCAAGAGTTATAGCTCTGCATAATTTGGAATTGCTCAACGCACTTGAATACGAAGAGAAGCCATTTCCATCTCGCCAAAATGCTCCGGCAAAATCAACACTGGGATCCTTGCTTCTATCCCAACGCACGACCACGCGTATGTCTCCGGATTTGACTGCGGGAGATACGACGAAATCGCGCTCCACTACTCCTGCCTCGCCATCAACTGGATATGGGAAATAACTACCGCTCGCTAAGTAGTCTGTAAGAGTGGCACTGCCACCAAAAAATTTTTGTTTAATAGTATTCTTATTATAATAAATACTGTAAAAATCAGAACACTGCTTATTTGTTTCAATACCCCATGCATCCTGACTTAGAGTGCCATTATCACCAGAGGCAACCATATGTTGGTCTGTATATGGTGTAACATCTTTCAAAGCGCCACTCCCCATATAACCAGGGTCAGACGTATTTCCACTTTGAGACAATCTATAATAACGTGCATACATACCTTCCCATATAGACTCAACGTCTATAGAATTACCCGCGACATTTGCCCAATCTGAATCCCCCGGTTGCCCTGTCATCACATTAAGTACTGCCATCTTTGGTTTCACACCACCCTTGGCTAGTTCTTTGAGCCCACACTGAACACATCTATCAGTATTGAGTGTTTGACATGTATCATCGCATGACAAAGAACCACGGATCTCATTTACGGAAGAATGCTGTAGAATCAATTCATTACTACATGTCCACAAGAGTTGCCCGTCAGCTGAAGTAGAAGTAGCCATGTATATGGTGGATTGGGCACCTTGACCATCAAGTACATAATCACATGCTTCCAAAGCTTGGGAACCGTTATAGTCAACTTTCCCATTGCCACAACGTTTTTCTGAATCCACTGTCTCTATAATACAACTCTCGGTACAATACGTACATGAGCCATTATACTCTGGGATACAGACAACTCCATTTTCTGTACCTTTATCGCATCTTTCTCCTGGCAGATTCTCTTCTCCGTCACCACAAAACGGATCAGTAGTCTCAGTAATCTCTATAGCGCAGGTTGCAGTACATCCATCTCCATCTGTGTTATTACCATCATCACATTGTTCAGTGCCCTCTTTTGTGTTATTTCCACATACTGCGCCTGATTTAAGCGTACAATTACTCAGACACGCATCAATATTATTGGTATTACCATCATCACACTCTTCATAATCCCATTGAGTAACTCCATCGCCACAATGTCCACCAAAATTCTGGCAATCAAATGTGCAAGAACCTCTCCTGACCTTGCTGTATGACTGGCAGGCCAAAATTTGTTCAAACACATTTAGAAGGCTATCTGGGCTATCTGCTTCATAAAATCTATCTTCACTGCCAGGATTATCAGTACCTCCTGCTTCAGCAAATATATTGAGATTATTACTGAGTGTTGCACCTACATCCCCAAAACCGACAACAAAAGTAGAAATACCTTCTCTACTTAAATCTTCAATCACTTGTTTTGTATTCGCCACAGTATTACCCGTGCAAACTCCCGTAACATCAGACGGGTCTCCATCTGTCACTAAAATAACCGTACGAGGCACTGTAGGATCAGTACCAAAGAGAATATTCCTCTTATCATATATATCTTCCAAAGCATTTTTTGTTGGCGTGCCACCCAATGGATCGATATCATCCAACTGGGTAATAAAATTATTCTCACTACCAATCTGCGTCACACATTTTTTGGTGCTCAAATAATCAGCAGAAAAAACATGCAACGTAAATCGAGCAAAATTTGAAAAATCGTCAAATATATTTTGCAGACCTGTCTTTGCCAATATCCATCTGCTATTTGGATTATCCACTATTCCATTACACCACGCCTCGCTGCCACTGTGCGTACCATCAGTACAATACTTCATTGAACCCGACCTATCCAATACAATTTGAACTTTTGGTTTGATGAGTTGTCCTTCATCAGTAATGTATGTACAAACGCCATTGATTTCATCGCAAAACTCAAGCGGATCGCCATTGGCAGATTGATTGAGACTGTTGTCCCCACAATAACCTCCAAGCCTGCCCTCTGAGCGACAACCTAGAGATTCATTTACAGGAGTACTTGAATCATTCGAAACACCCGGCGGATCGCATTTGCCGTATTGTCCATTGTTTTCTCCAAGATCACAGGTCTCACCCTGTTGCCATTGTACGATACCGTCACCACATGTCCCTACTTCTCCAAGAGTACAGGCACCATAATTCCATTCACAAATATCACTACAAGTCGCAATAGCATATTGATTTGCCGAACATGAAATAATTTGGCCTGACCCATTGTATGTCTGATGGACTATCTTTTCTTTCTCTGGTGGATCGCATTCTTCAAGCGCTGGATTCACTATCCCATCTCCACAAGTTCCTTGGTATGCTGCAGCCACATCCCCTGGCAAACAACTCCTACCAAATACAATATTACTTGTATCAATAAACTGACTTACAAAAGGATCACTCGATTTAAAAAATTCAAACGGTGCAAATAGATAATAAGATTCTGCAGCATCATTATATTTGTATTCATATACTTGTGCTGCTTGGGGACATTTGAATGTAGAACTGACTGAATTCCAACATGTCTCGCTATCGTGGTCACTACATCCTACCCATACATTGATAGGATCTATAGGAAGTCCTCCCATATAAGAACTAAGCCTTCCCCATGAAGTTTGCCATTTTGAATTGGTATACCCCTGGATGAACGATCCACTCTCAAGGCCTCCGACGAAATCTGGCGTGCCAAATGCATTATTGAAATAATCGTCTATTTTGAATTGAGCAGTGCGCAAATCTTGCAAACGTTTTATATCACGCAAAAATTTTGTTTTTTGATTTGAACACACGCCGTTTGTCTCCAAGCCTGTCTCTGACAAAGGAATGCCTTCACTATTGAGACAATCAAAATCAGTGACACAATCTACTTCGACAATATCATCATCGTGCGTACGAACCGGTATCTGCGTGTAGGTATGATGAGGCACATTATTATCCAGACATTTACCCCAGTCAGTAAAATTGGTATTTACTTCAAGCAAACCAATGATCTGTTCAAAGGCTTTCTTGGTCTGTATGTTCGCATTCACATCCACACTAAACAGATATACATAATTATGAACAATGCCTATGTCTGTTGGGGCAGTTTGAGAAAAATCATATACATTGATATAAAAATTACTTCCATCAGTCAAAGCATCAAAATCAGCTACGCTCGTACGTTGCATAGCACCGATATTTTCAAATCGTTTGGTATACCATTCATCAAGTGTTTGTCGCGAACCATCAGACTTTGGAGGATTATCAAAAATCTGAATACCGATGACATCTTCGGTCGTACTCGAGAATAGTAAATAACGCAATAATGTGTCAGTAGTAGCATCACCACCTCCTCCAAGATCTGCCAAATTGGTTACTGCCAAAATATTATCAAACAAAGGGAGATCATCACTTATAGTGAGAGGATTGCCATCATCCGCACAATACAGCATAGAGAAATGATACTGCTCTTCTTCAAAAAACCCCGGATCAATAGTTGCTTGTGTAGTACCTTGTATGGAGGTATCCATATGTGGCCATGGATTCACACAGAAAAATGCGGTGAGATCAAACAAATCATTAAACTTTTGACCAAGCTGATTATTTTCTTCAAATATATCTACCGTTACTTCTGCTTGACCCATAGCATTAAGGTGACCTTCTACGCCTTTTGTCGTCACATTGGTATAAGGATGATTGTCAGATGGAATATTGAATATGGGGTTATTTTGTGGATGCCATGCCCATTCCCAATAATACACATCCGGAATAGGTACAATAAGCTGGCCGCCCGTATTACTAATAACCTGTGCCTCAAATATTCTTTGCGACTCAGGAGTCCTGAACAAATACCCAGACGGTTCTACATTTATATGGTCTATCTTGCATATTTCGCTTCCTGTCCTAAAAATCCAATAGTCTGTACCCTCATAACCAGAAAATGGCTTGCGAATACCCACACCTTCTGTGTCTCTGATCTTGGTTGCACCACCTTCCAACATGACAGCAACATACACATTTTCGTCTAGTGCTTTATTCAAATATAATGCAGCTTTGCTCGCAGTGGTCTCTCCATCTTCGTCAAGAACAGGAAAGACAGCGTTATCTAATTTGATATCACTCTTGCACCACGTGATAGTCCCTGAAAGGCCGGCATTTGGTTCTACTGCATAGGCATCTCTACTAAACAATTTTACAAAAAATGTCTTGATACCATGCCATACCTTGCTCCAAAAGCCTTGTGGAGCGATATCAGGAGATATACCAAGCATAGTATTCATCGCAAGCGTGATGTCCTCTCCACCATGTTCTGCACAACTAAAGTCTGGATATAGTGTTTCTTCATACCCTTGTACCACGTATGTATTATTGGTAAATGACGTAGTATCCATTACATGATTAAACTCCACTTCTAGATATGTATTACGACATACTGAATTACTATCACTAATACCCTGATTTACTGCGGGATATTGGTCTACACGTTCTGGACGGATATAACAACATGAGTTAGATGCAACACCAAATCGATTTTGTGTATTTTGAGGACAATCATTCAAAGTTGTATATTCCTCTTCTTCTATTTGTTGTTCGGTATATTCAGTGTATCCACATTGGAGTGAATATTGGCCTGCACCTTCAATATCGCCAACAGTAGAGCTCACACTCCCATCCGGATTGCGATATGTGGTTGGATCTGCAAATATCTGTGTCCTCTGTAATTCTGCAATGTCATCACCATCTTCGTCTATCAACCCTGTATCAGTCGTACCTTCAGGAGGCACTTCTCCTTTGGCAGTCACAAGCTGGACAGGATTGCCCCCGAGTGGATTATGTGCCTGCGTTGGGCTTACTTCACAGCTAAGATAGGGTGCAAAGGCATTACTTCCCGCATATTCGCCAATACCAGCAACACCATCCCAACAGAGTGAGGACTGCGAATAAAGAATAGACGAACCAAGCCATGTGCAATCTGGAGCACAGCCTTCATCATCTTCATAATCACACTGTTTGAGAGATGAATCACATACATTTTTGAGCAAACACCAATCACTACATTCACTTACTGTTGCGTCATTTATGCCCACTTCACACTCTTCTCCCAGTTCCAATTCTCCATTACCGCAGACACTCGTGGCATATTTGCAAGCACTTTGTGCAGATGCAGGAGCGGTATCGCACCAATGTTGCATAAGTGGCGTACCACTATGTAAACACACACTTGAACAACCTATCTTGGTTGTGTCATCAGATATATCGCAATCCTCTCCTGGTGTAACCCCACTACTTCCACACACGGGCTTGGCAAGTTCTCCGGTTTTTTCTGGTGTTGACCCAGTCCACTGACATGTGTCGCTACAATAAGGTCGGTAATCTCTTTCATTACCATCACTATCGATAATTATAAGCTGAGGATCATTGAAATCACATTCTTCACCTTGATAATAATCGGCTATTCCATTTCCACAGACTCCTTCAGTGCCCGGTTCTCCTTTGTTACCATTGCCAGGGCGAAGACATATATATGAACAACTAATTCCTGGGTTTTCTGCAATACTAGGAGCGCCACCTTGGTTGGTACGTGGCGTAGTGCTCGCGATGTCACAATCTTCACCAACATCAATAACACCATTACCACAAATAGGATATGTTGTATAGCTTCCTTTCGTAATGTCACTCCCTGCGGGCAAACAATTAATAGTACATGCCTTGTTGAACACCGTTGACATGCTAAAGTTGGTTGTTGTGGCGATATGATCATGTGCCACATCCCATTCCCAACCATAATCCCATGGATTCAAGAATTGGCCATAAGGACTACATGCGTCAGGAGCTCCTTTTGGCAAAGCAGTGTATTGTTGTTTCTGACCAATGTATGTCGCCGTAAATGGATCAGGATAGAGCTGTACATTATCTATCACACAAGGCTCTTCTGAATTTTTCGTTCTAAATTTCCATTGAGTCGGTACAACAGATTTTCCTTGAACACCTTGAATTATAGTTCCATCTTCACCATACTTTGCACTTCCAATGGCATGGATGCCATCCAATATCTTGACCAGATACCATGTATTTTTTTCAAGATAATATGCATCTCCTGGCGGATCAGCATATGCGCGTACAATAGTCTCACTACTACTGTCTGCTATAGTGACAGGAATTTCTGTCAAAGATGTGCATGTTTCTCCATTATTACATTCAAAAAGCTGTATATGATTTGCATATGTCGTCATATCCATTATCTGGTCAAACTGCGCACCAATCTCAGCATTGATACATGCTTCTATACAAAGTGGCCATTTACTCAAAACTTTTGGATCTCCAAGGTCGATATACAGAGTACTGGTGGCTGTTATGCGCGATATATCTGGACCCTGTCCTGATGTTTCTTCTCCTTTGGTAATCTCCAAATCATACATTTTCAAGAGGTCAATGATAGTATTATCATGGGCCCATACTGTACCCGATGATGGAATTTGGGCCATCTCCATTTGAGCAGTAACCTGCACTGAGTTCACGACATTTCCATCCCGCAAGAGTCTCAAGAGCATGTCCTGTTTATTAAAATCTATCTCATACACATATCTTTGTCCTTCTACCAGTATATCTACCGCATCAGGATCATCAAGATACAAACTGTTGCCACCACTGGTAAGATAAAATAACGAAATAAATGCCTCTGCCTGTCTATTTAAATAGACGAAAAAAGCATCAGAACCTAACAAATAATGATAATTAGCATTCATCGCATCTATATCAGTGATAGAAAAATCAAAACGTATATTAAATGATTCAGAAAAATTTAAATTGACATCGTCTATAGTATCACCCGGCAATAAAGCTCTTCCGTCGTCATATCCATTTGCGTACTCTACACCCGCAAGTTGAAGCACGTCGACGACAGTAGGGCCAGTGGGCCCTTCAGGTTCAAGGTCTTGATTTTCATCTATATACGCAAAAATGTCATACCCTTCTGGATAATGCTCCCATGCTTTGGCCACACCACGTGAATGCACATACGAATCGCCGGGAAACTTGTGTCCTGTTGCTGGTGTGTTTTCATCATCGCCCCAATCCCAAGGTTTGTTGTCTACATTGATGACCGTACACTCTTGGTTGGCAATACCATACACAAAATAATACAATGGATGAATGTCTGGATCGTATGGATCAAAAATTTTATTGAGTTGATAGATTTTGCCGTATCGTGAATCCTGTACAACACCAAGCATCTTGGTCGTATATTCATCTTTGTACATCCCTGCTCCGACCAGTGTACAAATCTCATCCACATCCCCTGTCCTAAAATCAAAACAATATGCCGCATCAAGCGTTCCGTCGCCATCGGTATCACAAGGACGCGTAGCCAAAAGATTTTCTGTAGTAGTAACACTCACTCCAAGTCTCATCTCTTCGCGGAGCGATGCAACATTTTGAGAAAAGGCTATACGATACCAGGTATTTGGCTGCAAATCCCCAGCAATAGGCCTCAAAACAAACATGTCAGAACCCCATATGTCTGATGTAAAATTGGGTGAAACATTTTGTCGTGCGCTAATACAGTCTGCTGTCTGTCCTTGACCGCAAGTAAATACGCCGACATTTGCCGTATTAATGGTTCCTATGCCCACAGTATCTGGATCTACAGGCAAACTAAATCGCGCCTGAAGTTGTGCATTGAGACAAGCTACTTTACCTTGTGGCCATGATTCCCACGGCGTTGGAGATGGAGCACTTTCTGAACAGGATTCAACAACAAAAAATTGATCGGGAATTTTGCCTGTGGTCATACGCCATACATAACCAGCATCACGCGTACCGCCTTCGCAAATAAATGAATCGTGCTTCCATCTACCAGCTTCTTTTCCTTCAGTACAACATTGAAAACCTGAGATAGTCCCTGCATTTGGTTCACGACAGTCAGTTACATTATAACGCACACTATTGCTTAATTCGCCGGTAGTACTTATGACATGTATAGGACCAGTCACCATGGAATATCCTTTGAGCGTATTCACGGGGATAGGCGTAGTAATATGTTTGTCTGCTACCTCATTCACTATCCTACCACTTGCAAAAGACTCATATAGCCATGTACTCATCACAGTACTCGTGGATTCTGGACCCCAAAAATATATATTTGGTGAAGCTGAAAAATTTTCACCTTTGAGTGTCAGTCTATTACTCCCAGACAGCGGAGCAGGACCAGTCTCTGGATCCAATTTACAAATACTTGGTCGCGGTGGGCCAACTATAATACCAGCTTTATCACTGCCGTTACTCTTGAGTCCATTGTCAGTACGCTCAACAACTACTGGCAACACTTCACTAGTTCCACTTGCGTCAAGAATAGTGCTTGGGACTTTAACGACAATTTGGGTATCTGACCAGGTGTCACCACAATATTCAGGCAATGCAGCAGATGGCAAACCGCCAATCTTTACAATTCCCTGGTTATTGCCAAAATTTGACCCGTATATCGTAATATAACTCCCCGGTGTCGTAGTTGCTGGATCTATCGCAGTGATCACCGGAGGATTGAGATCTTGCAAAGAATATACATCAAAAGGAACAGGATTACTTCTCTCTCCACTGCTTGCGACAACACTCACTGCTATGCGTCCAGGAGAAACAAACGGTACTACTGAAGTAATGATCTCTTCACTCCAAGATCCTGAACCTACTGACGCAGCCACACCACCGAAATCAAGTACATTATTTGTGGCATATGATCCAAACCCTTTACCAAAAGCCTGTATAGGAGTAGAAGGTACACCATACGTAGAACTTGCGGTAAATACGGTCACTGTGCCATCAACAAGAGGAAATGCAGTATCCTCTGACACTTGTACACTACATAGACCCGGACGTTTGGTGTCATTGTAAGTAAACGTGCCAACAACGGGGCCAAAGTCATCAGTAGTATAATCAGTATATCCTGTTGTTGTATGTCTAACAGATATGTTTGGAGCGGGTAAATCAGTACCTGCCTGCACAGGGACTTCGGCAATAATCCATGTATCTTTCCACACATCAGTACCGCGACATTGGGCCAAATTCATACTAGTGCGCGTGTCACCCGCGTCCTCGTAATCTTTATCACTATTACCATCTACGTAATTGAAAGCCAATGAACCTTCCTCATCGCCAAAACCTTTTCCTTGAATAGTGACCCAATTACCAGAAGCGCCATTGAGTGGCGTAACACTTTCTATATATGGCCACGACGTACATTCACAAAGAGTATCCCCTGTCTGGCACAAAGATCCATCAGTATCAAGACATTTGAGCCACGCAGCACAATCTGCCTGAACTTTACATGTGCCATTGCTACCAATACACACAGGATCTTCTGCATGCTCAGGCTCATCACAATATTCTGGCACGACACGGAATACTATCTGTTCCAATGTCTCATTGCTATCTATATCATACGCGCGTATTTCTGCGACATAATTTGTATTAAATTCAAAACTATAGGGAACCCTAAAACCATAATTCACAACAAATGGACCACTAGAACCATCCAATACACGTGGTCCATCAATAAACTCATCAAGAATAGCACTTGCTGATCCCTGTTTATAAATATGTAAGTCACCATATGCGTTGCCATTGGTGTCACGCAAAGTTGTCACAAAAGGATATTCAATTCCTTGAACAAGTCTCACGCCATCACCAGCAGTTCCATTTGCAGTCAATGGATCTACCACAGGCGGTGTCTTGTCTACAAAATCATCATAATTCCCCAATGTATAGGTATGCCCGTCGCCACCGACTTTTTTCCATCCAGATATATCTGTCTCTTGATACACCCTCTGCAGGTCTACCTCATCATCATCTGTTTTACCTTGTACATATATAAGACCAGTAACCAGAGAAGAAGTCGGCGTATACGTCTCAAAACGAACCTGAGTAACTCCTATAACACTGCCACTACATGTGACATTGGCATTTTCATTGGCAGACACTACATAAATAGGATATTGTCTAAGTTGTCTCTCACTATCTATAATTTCGACAAAACCGGTATCCCCTTCGTGACCTGGTACTTCAGTAATACGTCTCCAATTGCCGGTCACTACACACCCACTTTGTGTATCAAACGGATTCCATACTTGTTCGATACCATGAGTAATATCAACCTCTTTCAGGGCAGTCAAAAGTGTGTATTGACCAACATCATATGGCCCCCCTGCAGATGCAGGAGTCATAAATATAAGTTGGTCTCGGGTACGTTCTCCTGTCTTGAAAGAAGCATCTTTGGGGAATGTCCCACAATCTGTCTGAGCCTCAAGTTCATTTCCTTGCTTATCTTTTACATTCATTACCAAGACTTCGTATTCTCCTGGATCAAAACAATGTTCACTGGGGTACAAAGTTTCATCACACACATGTCCATTAAGTATAGCTTCCACTATAGTACCATTTCCATCATAATTAAATGAAAATTGATCAGTGATGTTTTCTTTCTGGGTGCCATTCTTTTTGAATATTTGTAAAACTTGATTGGCAGGGCCTGCAACCTCATTACTGAATAAAGCACGGATGATAATATTGTACATGTCTGTCGTATCTCCTGCACTTGGTGTGCTTGGAGTGATACTCTTCACAACAAAATGTTCTGCATAACAACACTGGCTTTGATACAAATTACAGAATGCATCGCATACAACAGTACCATGATATTTCTCATAATATGGAGTACCTGGTTCACTGCAACTACCATCCAAATTTTCAGTGGTTGTGTTGGCACCGGTCGCCTGTATAAGTTTGTTGAGTACAAATCGCGTAATGGCAAACGCAGACAAAATAATAACAAGCCCTATCGTGCCATTGACGAGTATCTTCCGCGCGGTTGCAACTTTATCCTCTGCACCACCTGCAGTCATATACACAAACCCGCCGTACAACACGATACCCAGAGCCACGATACCAAGCAAACCAAGGGCGATATTAATAATTTTTACCACAGTCACGCGTATGTCACTCTGGCCCAAAATTAAATTTTGATCTATCGGTGCTACACCAAACGTATCAGTTGTCTGTCCAAAAATAGGAGAAACATAAAACAAAAATCCTCCAAGTACGAAAGAAAGGAGTAATCCTAGTAATAATGTTTTTCGGGACGATTTCATCATAATACAATTATAGACCCTGATATCTTGTTGGACTTATATCTTCATTTCTAAGTATATTAATACATTCTCCTACATCTGATTTCAACATATCAGAATCATTTTGATCAGTAACCGTGACACCAGTATAAACACACCCTGTATCAGTACTACTCACCGTCGTGACACCAACACAGCCTGTGGTCGACAAAATAGTGCCATTGGAATCAAATGCAACACTACACTCTGAAGCCTGACCAGGCAATGCAGAATCTCCATCCCACGGTCCACGACCAGGGTATACACAATTTTGGTTAGCACTTTTGACCGTACTTGGCACCGAAGGAAAATAATAGAGATCAATGCCATTTGGCCCAAATGTACGATGTTTGGTATATGATGTTGTTTTGTTGTTGAGCATTTTTGCACCTGTGCTAAACCATATATCATCCAATCTCTCACTCATCTCACACACCACATCCTCTGGACGCACATCACCTACCGCGGCATTGGCGCATACATGCACCGGATATTCAGTGAGTAATATATCATTCATGGTGCTCAGCCACATCACTTTACTAAACCCAATTTCGAGAGAAGCCTCACCATCTATTTCTTGTGCATCTACACCAGGCTTGGTTGACTCCACATATGGAGTCGATCGATCTATTTCATTTTTTACATTAAAATTCCACCAGTAGTTATCTGGGTTTGTTTCGCCAGAGTTAATAACCTTGCCTGTATATGCCGCGCCTGCTGGTTTATTCAATACTTCATCAAATCCAGTGTTATCATTTACATTATCAAGACCATTGAATGCAAGGTCGTACACACCAGAAAAAGGTTGCGCTTCAAAAGGAGCTTCGGCATTTTGTGTCCACTCTGCTGTACGCACAAGTGCGGCATATCCTTTGACACATGTATCTACTCCAGTACCACTACAGTCTACTGGCAGACAGTACATCATCTCACCACAGCTATTGAGACCACACGGCTCATCTGATATGAATTCAACGGTTTTGTATCCATTGGTAATTTTCCATGTACCAGTCACTGATGTGTCGACACCACCTATCTGTGTATTGAGTAATATATTTTCAAAAACACCCTGCTGACTCACCAATCCTTGTACTGTCGTTGGATCTACTGCCTCGTCAAAATTGATTTGTACAATAGTATTTTTGGCTACTTCACCACCCTGATCTGGGTATACGCTCTCTACATGGGGAGGGCTAAGGTCAAGTCCTGTACCTGTTTCAAAACTCCAGTGATATTTGGGAACAAATTGTCCATCAAATATACTTTCCCCAAGTCCTTTTTTATAAATTTCATATCTCAAATCAACAGTATATAATTGTTTTTCTGTTTGGCTACCCAAATATTCCAAAGGTTTAAATACCACCGTAAATACATTCTTGTCATTTGGCCCACCCGCACCTTCATAACTGGCTACAACCGCTGCTGCAAGTCCAGCGTCATCATCTTGTTCAAGCGACGTATCTACGCGATCAGCCAAATCGATCTTGATTGTAGAGGTATTGAGTTGATCGCACTCATTGGACCAACTAATAGCCCCATCATTGTTAGTATCAAAACAATCACCAAAATAAGGAACACTTCCTTCTCCACATACATCTGTTGGATTGTTGTCTCCACCCCAACATGTCCCATTGGTATTTATTGCAATGCTTGCAGGATCAATGGCAAGACCAAATGTCACCACAATGCTCGTATTGCGCGCGACATCAGTCGCATCTCGAAATGGATAATGGTCTTTCACCACGCGACCAAGCGCTCCTGAACCGCTAAAGGTCGCCATAACTGGAGGCCTTTCTCCACCAGGCTCATTGAATCCTCCGGTCAATGCATTGAATACAAAACGAACGATTGCCCATGCTGACAATATAATAACAAGACCAATAACTGCGTTTATCAAAGTCTTTCGTGCCTGGGCTATCTTGTCCTCTTGTCCACCAGATGTCATGATGACAAATCCTGCATATAATATGAGGGACAAAGCAATAAGGCCTAATAAACCCAAGATAGTATTGATTATTTTGACAACAACAACCCTAATATCAGTATTTGTCAAAAGAATATCCTGATCAATAGGCGCTACACCAAATGTATCAGTATCTTGTGCCAAAACATTTGATACACTTACATGAGGAATTAAAAAACAAAAAACTACCACGAGAGCAAAGAAAGCTATAGCAGTTTTTTTATTCAGCTTAATTTTGAGAATCCAAGGGAGCATGGGAAAACCTTAGACTCGAAATGAGTAAATATTCTACTATGAATGTACTGATTAAACTCAGTAGCATTCATAAAAACACAAAACGTATAACACGAAAACTATTTAGACAATAAACGACGAACAACTGACTGTACCACGGTACCATCTGCCTGACCTTTCAATTTTGACATTACAGATCCCATCACTTTACCAAAATCTTGCGGACCTGCGGGTTTTATTTCTTCAATAATCTGATGCACAATTTGTTCTACTTCTCCTTCACTCAATTGCTTCGGCAAAAATGAAGAAAGGACTCCTATTTCAAAGTCTGCCTGATCAATCAAATCTTGCCGTTTGCCTATTTCAAAATCTTGGCGAGCATCACGAATTTGTTTGACAAGCCTCTGCAATACTGCGACTACATCGACATCCACTAGTTCTCGACGTAATTCTATTTGTTCATTCTTGACAGCAGAAAGAGCCATCTGTAGTACAGAGAGCCTTTCTTTATTATGACTTTTTCTTGCCTCTTGCTGTTGTGCAACAAGTGACTCAAGTAATGACATAGACTATTTTTTCTTGTTTTTCTTGTTTTCTTCAGGTGGCAATTTGCCCGTCTTGCGCAAGTAGTCTGTCCTTGAAACGAGTTTTGCGTGTGCAACAGCCTGTTTTCGTTGTGTATTTTTACTCTTGGCTGGAACAAAATATTGAATCTTGCGTGCCTGGAGTATTTTACCAGAACGCAACCATGTTTGCTTCACACGACGCATGAATCCTTCAAAAGACTCATTCTTTTTTCTTTTTATTTCTGACACATTATTCACCTCCCAGTGAATATAACTTAATAAATAAATTGTTTATATATTACACAAAAAAAAGTAAAAAGTCAAATTATACACCGCGTATCTTTCGTATCGTATTCTTTACCTTCTTTTGATCTACTACTTCTTGAATACCCGATTCCATATTTCGCACGAGCACTGTCCCGTCTTGCACTTCTTTCTGTCCCAAAATCAATGTATGAGAAACACCGAGTTTGTTCGCAATTTCCATCTGAGCTTTGAGGGATGACTTCGCAAGATTATGATATAGTACGATCCCCTCTCTTCGTAAATCCTCTATCAGATGAAGAGAGCGCTTCCGTGCTTGATCTCCAAGTTGGGCAAAAAATATACCACCTGGTTTTTGTTTTATACTATTTTCTTCTGCTTTTTCTTTTGCTCCCTCTCTGTCCCTTAATATTGACACTATACGTTCTATTCCAAGCGAAAAGCCAGCTGCGGGGGTATCAACACCACCTAGTTGGGCGACAAGACCATTATATCGTCCACCACCGCCAAGTGCACTCTGAGATCCTTCAGCCTGTCCATCAGCAAATAATTCAAACACGGTGTCAGTATAATAATCCAATCCGCGTACAAGCGTAGGAGTAAGTACATAGGGAACACCTGCTTCATCTAGATATTCAATAACATCCATAAAAAACTTCTTCGAAGTGTCACTCAACCAATCAATAATTTGAGGTGCTTCTTCCACTACTGCAATATCTTGTTCCAATTTTGAATCCAAAATACGCAATGGATTTTTGTTGATGCGTTTTTTTGAATCTTCACTCAAATAACTTCTTTTACTTCGCAAATAACCAACCAATTCAACAATATAATTTTGTCTATCTTCTAATGTACCTATGCTATTGACTTTCACTTGGGTTTCTATACCCAAGTCTCTCAGCATATTGTATGCGACAACTACCAATTCTGCATCTACAACAGGACTATGTTCTCCAAGAATTTCACACCCAAATTGATGAAACTGACGGTATCGTCCTGCTTGAGGTCTATCGTGACGAAACATCTGACCCCAATACCATACCTTCACTGGTTGTGGCAATGTCTGCAAACCATGATTCATGTATGCACGAGCAACAGAAGCAGTCATTTCTGGTCGTAAACATACTTTGGTTCCATCTCTATCATCAAATGTATACATTTCTTTATCTACAACATCAGTTCCTTTGCCAATCGATCTGATAAATAAAGATGATTGTTCAAGTACTGGTGTCTCCACATATGAAAAGCCATATGCAGCCGCAATATTTTCTGCAGTATGATATATGTGCTGCCACATCTCCCCATCTTTAGGAAGAATATCTTTCATACCACGCAAAACTGTATATAGTTGTGCAGGACCTTTTGGCTGCTTTTCCCTTTTCTCAGTAGTCATTTTCTCGGTCATTAATGGCTTGGCTAAAGATTTTTTATGCCCTGCAATTTTTTTTGCAGAAATTTTTTTTGGAGATACATGCTTTGTTCGAGACATACGAAAATATTAGATGTCATTATTATCTGATGTTAAATTATATTGAGGAACGTCAAACGTTGAGATACGACTAAATGGCCAACCGCGAAACCACACTCTACCAATAACTTCTCCTCGTTCAATGGCACCAAATCTACGAGAATCATAGCTCGCATCACGATTATCACCCAATACAAAGTATTGTTTGTCACCAAGGGTCATACTAATAGAACCGGGTGTTTCCTCTTCCAAATATATTTCTTGTAAAACCATACCACGAGGATTTTCATCATTATACACAACCACTTTATTGTCCTCTATCTTTATTCGCTCTCCAGGTAAACCAATGATACGTTTCAAATAATGATCACTGTTCACTGGTGAATTGATGACGATGACTTCTCCACGTTCTGGCTCACGAAAACGATACGTAATTTCATCAATAATCAAATAATCTTTTTCATAAAATGCTGGCTCCATGGACTGACCTTTGACGTAAAAAGGTTTGAACAAAAAATAACGCACCAGACCTATAGTAATACCTGCCAAAATTACAATTTTGATAATTTCCAAAAAAAATAAAGCAGCTTTACTCAAAAAACCTTTCTCATGTACTTCGTCATTACTGTTGTCTTGTACATCTTCGTTTTCTTGATTTGGAACCTTCTCTTTCATAGACAATAGATATGTTTATAACTTTTTTAATACACACAAATTATATCGTAAATATAAACAAAATGCAAATTAAAAAGGTCCTTTTTTATGACCTTTTTAGTGGGCGCGCCTGGAATCGAACCGGGGACCTCAACATTATCAGTGTTGCGCTCTAACCAACTGAGCTACGCGCCCATTTAAAACGGAAATACTATACACAAATATAAATATTTTTTCAAGTGTATACTTATTTTTTATCCTAGTGGACCCAAGAAGAGTCGAACTTCTGACCTCCACAATGTCAATGTGGCGCTCTAACCAACTGAGCTATGAGTCCTTGCAAAAGCCCGCATACTATACAATAAAAAAATTCACACGTCAAGATAAATATCTGTCAAAAAATCCGTTTTTTCTTTCATATCAAAAGCCCCATCTTAGATGGGGCTTTGTAAAATATGCAATAGACTAAATGTCGAGATTATCAATTGCACTTGTGTCAACGTCTTGGTGTGAAGAGACAACTGGTCTTTCACGACGTCCACCTTCTGGTTCATTGATTTTCAAATTTACAAGCGCGTTATTCTTTGCGCCGACAACTTTCAAGAGAGTACGGATAGCGCGTACTGTGTTACCACGACGACCAATAACGTACCCAATATCACTAGGTTCTACATCCAAGGTCATAAGCACACCACGCTCATCTACGGTGCGGGTTACTTTTACCTTGTCTGGGTTATTCACAATCGCCCTTATGACGAACTCAAGAAACTGTTGATCTTGTTCCATATCGTTTCTGATAATTACAATAGATAAATAAACATGTGAAAGAACGAATGGCTCTCGACAAAGCCGGATCTACCTGCCTGCACAGGCAAGCATGTGGCAGATTGTTCAATCGCGAAAAAATTATAACACACACGTATGAGCACGTCAAGGGTGGTTTATAAACAAAATCCGCCATTGTAATGACGGATTTTTAGATATTTGAGTTATTAAACTTCCTTTTTTTCTTCTGCAGGAGCTTCTTCTACCTTGACTTCTTCCACAGGCTTTTCAGCTTCAGCTTGTGCCGCAGCTTTTGCAGCTTCCTCTGCGGCTGCCTTTGCCTGTGCTGCAGCTTGTTCCACTTCTTTCATCTTTGCTTCTGCCTCTGCCTTTTTCGCACCCATTTTTGCTCTGCGTTTATTGGTAATAGTCACTGACTTCATTTTCTTTCCTTCTATGATACCAAGTTTAATAAGCAAATTATTTACAGTTCCTGATGCTTGTGCGCCTTTTGAAATCCAATATTTGATACGCTCTGCATCAAACTGAATAACTTTTGGATTTTCAGTAGGACTATAATGACCCAAAATTTCCAAACTCTTTGCTTGGGTATCACGGCCCTTTTCATTGACAATAAGACGATATGTAGGCTGTTTTCTCTTACCTATTCGTTGTAAACGAATCATTAACATAATATTTGTAATTAGTCTGACTAAAACGGTTTGAGAGCGTACCGGTTAGATGTCCCGGTGCGGACGGTTTTAGTAGAACGCAGAAAGTGTATCAAATCTAAAAAAAATTGTCAATAGTAAGCCAAAACCGCCTACTGGGCGGCCTATATTTCTTATCTCCATCTTAGTTTATTCTCTATCCAATTTGACACTGACGAGTTTACTCATCCCATCATTCCCCATAGTCACTCCATACAATACGTCTACTGCATGCATAGTCACTCTATTGTGTGTGATAATGATAAATTGCGACTGCTCCGCGAGCTCATTTAAAATTTTGGTAAAACGAAGTGTATTCGCTTCGTCAAGCGCTGCCTCTACTTCATCCAACAAAACAAATGGGGACGGATTGGTATGCAAAATCGCGCACAGCAATGCAATAGATGTCATCGTACGTTCTCCACCAGAAAGCGCTGTAATATTTTTGATCTTCTTTCCCGGAGGACATGCGTATACTTCAACCCCTTGCAATATTTTCTTTCGGCGTTTTGTATCAGACACGACTTCATCACCTGTATCAACAGGCTGTTCTTCTGTCACACCCACATCATCGTTTTCATCTGCAGACAATGTACTTGCATCTTTTTCAAAATCATACAGCTCAACAAGTTCTGCCTCACCACCCTCAAACAATAATTTGAAATAACGTGCAAATTCTTTCTTAATTTTTTTGAAACTTTCAGCGTGTTTCTTTTTCATAAGCTTGTCGAGCTCAGCAATCATTTTTTCCAAATCAAGAGATGCTTTATGCAGGTCGTCTAATTCAGTAGATAAAAATTCATAGCGCTCTTTCGTCTCTTCATATTCACCCATCACTTCCTCGTCTATGCCTCCGATAAGGCTCAGCTGGTATTTGAGTTTTTCAATCTCTATCTTTGTCTCTTCCAAATTACCTTCATCTATGCGAGTCCAGCCTTTTTCCATGAGAGCTCCCACGCCTTCACGTAATTCACCGAATATTTCTTGTTCCAAATCTTCCTGATGTGTTTGTAATTTAGTTATTTCGACTTGTAATATATGTCTCTTGTCACCTACGTTATTCAATTCTGTCTGTTCTTTTTGCATTTCATCTTGCAAAGAAAAAATACGCTCACGCTTTTTTTCTTCCTCATCGTTCAGTGCATCCACTTTGTGACGAACATCTATAATATTTTTTTCAATGGCACGGATATGCTTTGCAATATCTTCTTTTTCTTGTGCAAACTCCGCCATCATGTCGCTATATTCTCCTTTTGACAACGAATATACCGAAAGCTCCTGCTTAAGCCGCGACAACTCGCTGACAATATCATTAAGACGTCCGCCAATCATCCCCACTTTCTCTCCTATGACCTGTGATGTAGTCCTCAAATCCGAGAGTATTCCTTTTTTATTTTCAATTTCAATTTCAAGTTTATCTTTTTCTCCTTTGGTATATACTAATTCTTCTTCCAACTTTTCTATAGCATGTTCAGAAAATTGTTGCGCACCACGGGCAAAGGACAATACACCACGACGTTTGTGACGAAAACCGCCTTTCATCGAACCACTTGTTTCGAGCACATCTCCCTCAAGCGTAACCATGCGCACACGACCAATACCAATCTCTCGCGCTACATTGATATCCTCAACAATAAGTGTTGAACCAAATATGTATGAGAAGACATGATCAAACATAGCATCATAATCTACCAATTGAGATGCAAGTCCATATACTCCTTTGCGTCCTGTCAACTCCACAATATCGCTTGGTATGATGCGTGACTTGATAGTATTGAGAGGCAAAAATGTTGCAAATCCAAGTTGCTGTTTTTTCAAAAATTCAATACATCGCTGACCTACATTATCATGCTCTACAACGATAGAGGCTAGATGTGCTTGTGCTGCGACTTCGAGCGCGAGACGATATTTTTCATCCACACGTGCAAGCTGGGCTACGACTCCATATACATTCCCGCCAAATTCTTGCGCATGCTGTAATATAGCATTGACTGCGCGCAAACCCTCAAATTGCACTTCATCTCTCCCCTGCCTCAATTCTTGCAATTGCTGTTCACACATTATTTGTTTGTTGTGCAAGACAATTTTCTTATTTTGTAATTCTTCCAGTATATCCGCAAGATTTTTTATCTCGGTTTCACTCTTTGTCTGTTTATTTTTCTCTAGTTCCATTTCTTCTTTTAATTCCTTTTCTTTGGATTCAAATTCCCCTACTTTATTTTCAAGCCACGAAACATTTTGTTTCCCTGCCTTACTAAATTCAGTTTGCAATTTGCCTACTACAATGGCATGATCACGGTCGAGGGTATTCTTTTCCTGTTGTAAATGAGACAGCTCTCGTTGCAATTCTTCAAATACTTCTCGACGCGATTTTTCTTGTGCGAGCGTTGCGAGTTCTTCTTGAATAGCAGTCAGACGTCTATGTGCTCCATTATATACAATATTGACACTATCAAAATCAGTCTGAAGCGTGCCTATATTGTCTGAAAGATTGATATGTAAAGTAACGTAATATTGTTCCTGTAATTCACGGAGGTGTATTTCCACTTCCTGGCGCTTCTCAAGTTTATGCACTTGTCTCTTCAGTGATTTGAGTCGGGGTTCTATTTCTTGAAGCAATGTTTCTGCCTGCGAAATATTTTCTTGCGTCTTTTGTAATTTCAAAGCAGCGTGATGGCGTTTGATCTGAAATTCTTTTATGCCAACAGCTTCATCAAAAAAACTTTTGCGTTCTGCCGGAGTCTGAAGCAATAGGCGATCAATCGTGCCCTGACCAATAACAGAATAAGATCCTTGTCCAAACTGTCCTTGAGCTAGTAAAATTTGTAAATCAAACAATCTGACCTGCTGTCCATTCAATAGGTATTCACTCTCTCCTGAACGATAAAGCCTACGTGCGATTATGAGTTCATCATAATCAACAGGAGCCCGATGGTCTGAATTGTCGAGAATCATAGTTACACTCGCGAGGCTCATTTTGCCTTTGCCTTCTGACCCAGCAAAGATAATATCTTCGCTCTTTTTACCACGCAAGTGTTTCATACTCTGTTCCCCGAGCACCCACCGTATAGCGTCAGATACATTACTTTTACCACTACCATTTGGCCCTACAATTGCGGTGATACTATGACGCCCGAGCTTGGGAGCCGGGAATTCGAGAATCGTATTGGTTGCAAACGACTTGAAGCCGTTGATTTCTAAACTTTTTACGTACATAAATATGCTAAAGCGAATATAGTATACACGTTTCTATGAGCCTTGACAATTATTTTATTTATCTATATAATGGCTAGCTTGTTTATCTTCAAAAAACATAATTCTATTCAAACTTCATGTTTGAACATAGATATCATATGCCTCAACGAACGGCAAAACTTATCCATGAAAAAATCCTTGAAAAGGACAATTTTTTGGTTGTCATACATGAGCATCCCGATGGGGATGCACTCGGATCTGCCAACGCCCTCGGAGAGATGTTTACTATGCTCAACAAAAAATATACCTTGTTCTGTGTTACACCTACTCCAGACCAATTCCATTTTTTGCCACATACCAAGCATATAACGAGTGATGAGACTGTATGGAAACAGACATATGGAGCGATCATTGTATGTGATTCTGGCGACCTGAGATATGCAGGTATTGATGAATTGATAAAACACCAAATCGATACCTATATCATAAATATCGATCATCATGTGAGCAACGAGCGATTTGGTAATCTCAATTTAGTCATTGATACATCTTCATCAACGACTGAAATTTTGTATAAATATCTCGTATTCAATAAAATGGAAATTAACCATACTATAGCTACGTCATTACTCACTGGCTTGATTACTGACACGGGAAATTTCTCCAATGCAGGCACTTCTCGCCATGCACTTGCAATTGCAAGCAACCTGATACGGCACGGTGCCAAGCTCAACCATATACGAAAACACATATTACAAGACAAAAATCTCCCCACCTTCAAACTCTGGGGTATGGTATTGAATAGACTCGAATATAAAAAGCCATTTGATTTCGTATACACATACGTCACGCAAAAAGATCTCGCCGCCTGCGGACTCCATGAGGAAGATCTCGAGGGTATCGCCAATCTTATGAACAATCTCAATGAGGGAAATGCAACACTTGTTTTGCGAGAACGACAGGATGGAACTATAAAAGTAAGTATGCGCACCATGCGAGATACTGTAGATGTATCAAAAATAGCTCAATCTTTTGGAGGAGGTGGACACAAAAAAGCCGCGGGGTTCAGCATACAAGGTCCCATAGAAAAAGCACTGGAAAATATTTGGTCCACACTTGAAAAGACTAGAAAATAAGGTACAATATAGGTATATACTAATTAATCTAAACTATGAAAGACGTCAGATCCCAAATCCTCATACCAACAGTCATAGAAAAAACTACTCATGGCGAGCGTGCTTATGATATCTATTCGCGATTACTCAAGGACCGTATTATTTTTCTTGGTACTGAAATAGACGATCATGTAGCAAATATTGTAATAGCCCAAATGTTATTTCTCGCAAACCAAGACCCAGAAAAAGATATAAAACTGTATGTCAATTCACCAGGTGGATCTGTGACCGCAGGACTTGCTATTTATGATACTATGCAATATATAAAACCAGATGTATCTACCATCTGTATAGGTATGGCTGCGAGTATGGCATCAGTACTTCTGGCCGCTGGCGCAAAAGGAAAAAGATTTTGTCTTCCCAATAGCGAGGTTATGATTCATCAAGTCATGGGTGGCACCCAAGGTCAAGCAAGTGATATAAAAATCCATGCCGAACGAATCCTCAAAATCAAAGACAGGCTCAATCATATATTGCAACAGCATACAAATAAACCAATGGCCGAAATCGAAAAAGATAGTGACAGAGACTACTTCATGAGTGCAGAAGAATCAGTCGCGTATGGAATAGTCGACAAAGTAATCACATAAATTCGATAAAAACAAAAAATCACCTTGAACGAAGCTGAAAGGTGATTTTTTGTTTTTCCTCCTTTGCTCACCATAATTTCAACGAAGGTGATTTTTTCATTGGTCCCCGGCAGGCAGACTGTCTGCATGAGAAGCGAGGCGCTTCAATCACTCAGAACAAGTCCACCTGCCACGCAGGGAAGTCACAATCGGGGAAGGGTCCACCGCACCCCCACGAATGTGGGCGATGTAGTCGGTGATCCTTAAGGGGAAGCTAGGTCCGAACCTTGGGCCTGGACGGGTGCGTGGTGGGACTCTCGGGATGGTCCTTCTCGAACTGGATGCGCTCGAGCACGGCTTCTCCACAATCGTAGACGCCACGACCAACCATGATCGGAGAACCCGGAAGAAGAAGCACACAGACCGGGATAACGTTCCAGTCGAGAGGAATGACCGGCTCGTACAGGCCCTGGGTGATCATCTCAGCAACACCGCCATCTTTGAGGTCGATGGTGTAGACCCCGAGCTCTGTGATCTCCTGGCCTGCCCAGAACTCTTCGAGGTTCCCACATGCAGGGCACCAGCTCTCGCCAAAGATGACGAGAACCGGACGAGTCTCCGATCTGAGATCTTCCTTGAACCGATCGAACGCGATGCCCTCTTCCGCTCCGATCCTGATGAACGAGCCATGATTGGTGACATTCGTCACCTGGCTCGCCACATCCGTCCGGACGGATCCCGTCGTCGCGCAGCCCACCAGGCTGCAGAGCACCAGCACCAACACTAGGATGATCTGCTTCAAGGGAACCCCCTCAAAGTTGACTCGTCTGCCGAACAAGCCGCCCATTTTTCACCATTTCAGGCGTCCAGTAGAGATGATCAATCTCTACCAGAAGGACTTGATTAAAAAAACAGTCACTAGCGACTGGATAGATGGTTTGGCAAAGACCACCTTATATAGATCACCCACACTGTATGGGTGTTATTCTTCCAACGCGAAAAATAATATTTATCATAAAAACACTATTTTACGCGTTGGAAAATTTTTAATGAACTTATTTTAAGTACAAAAATTGATTGTATTAAAACAGCATAGTATAGCACAAAATAACCACATTGTCAAGGTAAAATCACAACGTAAAATAAAAACCCCCTACTTTATAAAAAGTAGAGGGCTTTAGCATATAAATTAGGGAAAATTCCCTAAATACTGTACCCAAGAAGGTGTATTCTAGGTCAGAAACGAGCCGTAGCCTGTTTTAGCCTATAATACACCCCCATGCTTGTCGTGGATACAGGATTATACATATTTATTTCATTGTCTCTCTTTTAAAATATGTACGATTCTGAATCCTCGTCCCGCCCCGAAAACTAAAGCGGTAGCGAAAGTTCTTCGGGGTCGTTCCTGTCCTCCTATGGTGAAGATACAGGGTAATACGTACTTGACCAGATACTACTAAACAAATCCGTATTAACTCTATATCCTCGCCCTATCTCTTCAAGAGATACTATAGACAAACTGATACGTACTTTTATGTTCATTACTTTACAACAAGTCTACTCAAGTTTGATCTATACAAGGACACAGGAGAGTATGTGCTTTTACTGTACAGGACAGCAAAACACATAGTTTTCTATATCCTTATCTTAATTTTAAAAGACCTGACATAATACCATATTGAGCTACATTTGTCAAGAGTAGTAGGGGTGAAAAATAAAAAATTTGGCTAATTTAAGCCAAATTTTTATACACAGATTACCTCAAAAAACACTATCCTTCTACACTTTCATCATTAATAATAACATCTTCAACTACGGCATCATTCACCCCATCGACAGTCGTATTCGCACCTTCACCATCTGCAGGAATCTCGCAATTTGTACCTTCTTCACATGTTTCTACTTTCTTTTCTACACCAATAAGACAAATTTTTGGCAGCGGACGATAATAACTATTAAATACACGTTCTTTTTTTTCACCATTTGGCATTTCTATAATATATGTAAATGATGCATGAGCTCCTGTATATGCATACTGGCATTCCTGTACTCCAGGTGCGAGATCTGTCGTCTCAATCATACGAGGTTCACCCACAGGAATCCATTTGGATACTTGTGGCGCAGTATAGTACCCCTTTCTTCCGTCGCTCGTACCCCAGAAATAAAACCTCAAATCAGCTGTATCTAAATTCAAATCGGCTGTAATCAAAACATAATTACCCGTGTCATTGACAAACCGAAAATCTGGATGAGGATCATATATAGTAGCATCTACCCCTGGATTGCCATTGGTCAAATCATTATAGTATGGCACAGCAAGTGAATGCTCACGACGTTCAGTAATGTTGAGCCCGGAGTTCATAGCCGCACGAAACATGGTCGTACCTATCTGACACAATCCTCCACCAATCTCTTTGACCATTTTATCCCCCTTGATCGTATAATCTGCAAAATATCCACCCTCCACAGTGAATGGTTTAAGTGTATTGATAAGAGAAAACTCTTCACCAGGTTTGATCAGAAGTCCATCGAGCTTGTCATACGCTGCATGACGAATATTTTTTAAACGATTGGGAGTGCTATGAAGAAATTTTGAATGTCCAATACCCAAAATCTCGGAGATACCTAGATCATTGACCTCACCTGTTTTTACATTTGGTTCGACTTGCTTATTCAACAACGTAACCGCTTTGGTAATGCCCTCGTCATGGAGTGTGCGCTCTACAATAGCATCATTGATTGCCTTGTATGTATTTTCCACATCAACAGTAACTCCAGGGCGTGAACCTTGAAACTCAGTTACTCTGCCATATGAACCGACTTGAAATTTTGCATCTTGAGGTTCGATATTTACGAGGTCTGCTATATCACCTTGCAAAAATTCTGTGGTTGAAGCGACATTGAGACCAAATACAAATCCACTACCTTCTTGTTTTTGAATCTCAAGCCACTCTGCCATCTCTTCCAAAGAAACATACCAAGTATATTCTTGTTTCGTATGAGGGTCAGTATATTTGATATCCAGACGTCCATGCTCAAAGACTTTTGGTAAACGACCCAGTATGGGTTCAACATCTGATTCAACAACATCTGGCGATTTCTCAAACGAAGCAATAGTAATTTCAGGAGTCTCGAGATCTGACCAAGATTGGACAATGAGCCCCGCCACACGATCATAGTCAAATGAAACACCCACACTTGATGAAGTAACCTCATATTGGAGAGGATCAATAGAAAGAATATCTACAGATGCATCACGAGGCTCAGATATATAACCTTTGAGAACAAGCTGGATTTCTTCAAGTATAGCCTGTTTATCCAAAGTTACACCGCTCAAATGTATGTGAGGCTTTGTCAGACGTGTCCATATAGCAGAAAATGTATCTGCCACTGCATTGTGATCTTTTCGGTAAGATAATATGTATTCAGTCTCTTGCGCTACATCAAAATCTACAAGCTCGACAACTGATTCTTCTCCAACGACTTCAGGGCGTATAATAAAATTAGTTTCTTGGTCATTAAGTTTGAATGTCGCATGTATTCCTTCGCTCAAAAGTTTGGTCTGCATGTTTTGTAAATATTCGGTAAGATCCTCTTCGTCCATACCACCAACATGAACATCTCCTACATATATTCCGGGCAACACTCTATCCTCATAGGTGCGACCATATACCAGCGCGCCCACGCCAAACATGAACACGAATGCAACAATGACAACTACGACAATCCATACACGACGCCATGAAAACTGTATCGTCTTTAGATGTTCTGAAAAGAATCCTTTGAGACTCATATAATATATAATAATTATTCATCAATAATTTCAACTTCAATTTTTGCGTCTGCTTGACGTTTGGGAATTTTAACCAACAAAATACCATTGTGATATGTAGCATGAGCCAAATCGCCTTTTACGTCAGTCGGTAACACAATGGTACGAGAAAATGTGCCCCAAAAACATTCGGTATAAAAATACGTTATTTCTTTTTCATGGTCAAGAGGCGTACTGCGTACACCACGGATCGTGAGCAGATCATTGTGTACGTATACCTCTATCTTTTCAGGAGTAGATCCTGCCATAGTAGATACGACAAACAAGTCAGTAGCATCTTCTGCTACATCTACAGCTAGTTTGCCTTCATTGTGATCCTCACTCCAATAATTTGTTTCATCCAAAGAAATAGGCTTGGCAGGCGCTTGAGAACTACCTGTCTGTGTCTGTTCCAAAATCATGGCAAATGCATTGTCATCTGTGTGTTTCATATATCGGAAGTATAGCAAAAAACCAAACGCACGCAAAGTACCCACAATAATACGATTGACTATCTACGCTAAATAATATACAATATGTACGCCGTTTATCATATATACAAGGAGAGTTGGCTGAGTGGTCGATAGCAGCAGTTTACTAAACTGCAGTCTCCGCAAGGGGACCGGGGGTTCGAATCCCTCACTCTCCGCAGGACTCCTTTATGCTACGCCCTACACACTTGCCCAACGTAGCGTAACAAATCCCAATGGAGAGGTGGCTGAGTGGCCGAAAGCGGCACGCTGCTAATGTGTTAGGGAAGCAATTCCCTCGCGGGTTCGAATCCCGCCCTCTCCGCCTTCGCTCGCCAAAGCGAGCTACGACGGACACAGTCCGCCAGACTCGCGTAAGCGAGATAGATACTAGTTCTAATTATTTAAATGGAGAGATGGCTGAGTGGTTTAAGGCGGCAGTCTTGAAAACTGTTGTGGATGAAAGTCCACCGTGGGTTCGAATCCCACTCTCTCCGCCAAAAAAGAAGATACACTGGTATCTTCTTTTTTATCCACGCGCCACACTAAATCCTATCACTTCTTTTGCGCCAGCCCCTTTCAAAACCTTTGCACATTCTTGCATAGTTGATCCTGTTGTCAGTACATCATCTACGAGCAAAACCCTCTTATTATTCAAATCAAAATCATTTTTTATAATTTCAAATGCGTCAATAAGATTGACTAATCTACCTTCACGATTCAGCTTTGCTTGCTGCCTAGTGTGACGACACCGTCTCAAGATACTGTGAAAAGGTATGTCAAAAACTTGTGAACTAATACGCGCGATCTCTTCTGCTTGGTTGAATCCGCGTTGTGCCAATCTCCTACGATGCAAGGGGACACAAACTACAATATCCACGTCAAATGAATATACCTGTGAAAATTTGATTGCCATGTCGCGCAGTATTTGTGCCATATCTTCTACATATGAATATTTGAACATATGCAACATATCTCCTACAAGGCCTTTTTCTTTGTACTGAGTAATTGCTACATGTCGGTCCAAATACGACTGCGCCATACATATCTCGCAGACCTTACCATTTAGGGAAGAAGCATGGCACACGGGACAACAAAAAACACCCGAACAATCGAGTGTCTGCAAACAATCTTTGCACACCAATATACCCTCTTTACCACACCCAAGACAATATGCAGGAAACAAAATATCTTTGGTTATACATATCCCCTGTTTGTATATTGCTTTTATGTTCATCTCCCTCCAACTTAAAAATTAATCTTGCCACCACAAGCCATCTACTTTCCATGTGTTATCCACTTTGATCAAATTCACATCTGCCTCCCTCAAAATCGTATCCTCTGATATAGTGCCTAAAGCATCTGTCTGTCTCATGACTTCTTGTTGTACTTCGATAGCCACAATCGCGGTGCCAGCTTGCGTGTCATATTGTTTTATATGGCTACTCAATACGAGAGTCGTAGCGCCCTCATATACACGACTGTCAGTGGATGTGCTTGACTGTATCCATGTACGCATTCGTGAAGTAATGATGTCATCCACGTCGGCAATATGAATATCTTCATTTTGATTTGAATACGTACCATATCGTTCAACAAAAATACGCGCAAGCTGCTTCACATAATTTTCTTCAGGGTCAACAGGCGCACGATTTACTTGTTGATTATTGGGCACTTGGATATTTTGACGGACCGTGTCTTCTATGGTAAGTACGTCAGTCGAAGTAGATGTCTGTGTAGAGACATCTGTGTCACGTGACCTAAGTACAAAAAATAACACGATAATAATAAGGATAGCAGATATCACGCCCGTAATTGCAAATATTCTCTGACGTAGGGAAAGCATATAATATTATTTAGTAGTAAATTTATTTATTTTGCATCATCTGTTCTTCAAATTCTTTTTTTGCACGCTCTATCTCGAGCAATTGTTGGGGATTGGAAGTAACAAGTTGATCTTCGGTATATGATGCAATGACTTGAATAGCAGCGTGCTTATTGCCTGCAAAGAAAATTCCCTGACCCACAGGGCTATCCAACAACAAATACTTTTCACCCTCAGTCAACATAAATGTCTTTTGAATGACATCTACAGCGGATGGTGACTGGCGAAGCAATAGTTGGAGCGCGGAGTTGTTCACAATTGCTTGACCATAAGGAGAGCGCAAGAAATCATTGACGTCCTGAGTAATCGTCGTAACACCAAGATAATATTTACGGCAACGTTTCACGAGCGCATACATAAATTTGGCACTATCTTCGTGCATCATGAGCCACCATGCCTCGTCTATCATGAGGAGACGCTTCTTTCGTTCGCTACGAACGATATTCCAAATATAGTTGACCAATGTATAAATAGCCATAGGACGCAATTCATCTTCCAAATCGCGAACACTAAAGATGACAAGCTGATTACTCGTATTTACATTGGTCGGAGAATTGAACAACCCAGAAAAAGTACCTTCAGTATATTTTTGCAATTTGACAACCAAATTTTCAGCGCCTTCCATGCCCTCGAGTACATCAAGCAGATCTTGCATAATCGGCGGCTCAACTGTGGCAAGGTCGCTTGCCGCAGTAATATCTTTTTTTGCATATGTCTCAAGTAATGCACGATCCAAAATAGAATCTTCCTGCGAAGTCATGGCACCAAACATGATACGAAGCAATCCTTTGAGCGTAATGACCGCACTACGTATAACATCTTCGGTAGATATTTGTTGGCCGACAGGACGTGGCAAATCAAACGGATTGACCTTGCTCTCTGAGGCAAGTGAAATATTGATATAAGTACCTCCTACTGCTTCACACAGATGTACATACTCCATTTCAGGGTCAATAACAATGATATCCACGCCCATCATAAGACTGCGCAAAATCTCGAGCTTGACTGCATATGATTTACCAGCACCAGACGTGGCAAATACAACCATGTTGGCATTTTGCAATGAAAAACGGTCAAATAATATGAGACTGTTGTTGTGTTTGTTGATACCATACAAAATACCATCATCACTTGTAAGTTCAGAAGAAATAAATGGGAACGACGCAGCTATAGGAGATGAATTCATGTTGAATGAAATCACGAGTTCATCAATGCCCAAAGGGGCCGTAGAATTGAATCCTTGCTCAGCTTGGTACAGTACATGTTTACTGTGGATAAGCTTGGAACCAAAAATATTATGTATATCTTCGGTGACTTTTTCCAAATCTTCTTTGGAATCTGAATATAGGGTTATATAAAAAGCAAATTGAAAAAAATGTTCAATGCCCTGTGTAAGATCATCTCGAAGTTGTTCAATGTCACGTAACGCTGTCTCACGTAATGGATCACGAGGGGCACCTTTTTCAGCATCCGCAGAGAGCTGAGCTTGCAAAGCGCCCACTTTCTTTTTTAATTGTTTCAGGATAATGGCAGAATTCACAGGGTAAAAAAACATACTCACATCCATAGTCAGATTGAGATTGAGTATAGGTGCACTCCAGCCAACTGAAATGTAACGTGGGTAACTCACGACAAAAATAGTACGCAAAAATGTCGTGCCAAGCTGCAAAAAGCTCGCCTCGATATTGAGTGCTGATGGGGCAATGAGGTCACGTATCGCAACAGTACCCTCACGATAGAGGCGTTCCTCTTCGAGAGTGACCATCTCGCTTTGAACCCGCTCTTGCTCCGCATCTTTGGGAGTACGAACTGGTGTCATTGCTTTTGATTTTCCAAAACTAACGGGTTTAAATGGCATAAATACACTTAACAAAATTTACATGTACCAAATGTTTATATTTTAAATTGACGGTACAAATATGTATAACTGTCTACAAATTTCTAATTCACCTAATTGTCTAATTTCTAATAAAATCTCAAATTATCTAATATCGTGCAAAATTTAATTTTGAATTTTTTTATTAGAAATTTTATTAGAAAATTAGATGAATTAGACAAATTAAAAATTTTTAAAACTTCTTTAAATCTCAAGATAACAACATAACCTCTGCACTTCTCTCCCAAGATATATATACAATCTATACTCTAGGTATATTCTATTTGTTGCTTTTGTATATCGCCAAGTTGTTCAGCAAATGATATATCGGGATTGTAGGTGCCATAATACAACTCAATAAGCGCTTGAGTATCCAGTTGAGCGACTTCGAGGCCGATCCCCGACAAACCGCTACTCACATGACGCACACGCAAATCAAGATCACCTTTACGTTGTTGGAAACGTTCTTCTTTGAGTCGCAGTGTAAATGCCGGCTTAATGACCTCTTTGAATCTTGACCAAAAACTTTTCTGTTTATTTGAAATAGGATCATAGGGTACCACAACATAGTATCTCTTGGTCATAATTTTGCCGATGTCAACAAGCTCTTCGATAAATGCGCGATAGTCTGCTATTTGTACACGTAAAAGTTCATTGGTTTGCTTTTGTTCGATATCGATGAGATGTTCTACATACGGCTTGATCTGCAATCGACGTGACTGGACAACGATTTGTATAGGGAAATCAATTGAATTGAGAAAACCAACATATGATGAAATAATAGCATTTTGTTCATCTTCAGATTTGAGTGCAAAATTGATACTCGATGCCAACATTACCGCGCGCAAGGTGCCATCTTTGAGAATCACCACACCGTCCTTTATTTCAGCAATAGGAAGATGGAGTTGTGTTGCCGGTTGTTTAGAATTTTTTTGTTGTGCTTTTTTGCTTTTCATAGATTATTATAGATCATCTTCTGGTCGATAAAAACCGCCCGTATTCACGAGTAACGCCAAGTCTCTAATATGTTCTCTCCTTGCTGGTTTCTTTTTTTCTTGTTCTACTTGTTCTTCTACCGTCTGTTTACGCAGATAATCCAAATCCCTTTTGGTATACCTCTTCGACCATATTCTTCGTGATGGTCTCCGGACAGTTTGAATAATATTTAAAAGAAAATAATGAAATGCTTGTCCATTGATGCGTACAAATGCAAATACAAGCGACGACCCACCACCAAGAGCAAGCATAACAATAAATAAAGAAAAATCTCCAAACCGATAGGTAAAAAAAATAGTAATACCGGCAACCAAAAGAATCAAAAATTGCCGTGTCGTAATAGGACCAAATATTTTGTCTTCCACATCAATAAATTGTGGTACGATAAACTGTTGCATATATTATATTCCCAATTTTTTGTTGAAAGACACAAGGCCCATGTATTCTCTAAATGTCAATCCACCAGATGACGATGATTGTGCCTCAATAACATCCTGCACATGCATATGCGTATCCAATGCTCGTGTCGTAATAGAAATATATTCTCTATAGAGAGGACTTTGTCTCCATGCACTGCGGACATCCATATAAAGAAGAAAAGATTCTTCTTTCCATCCATTGAATTTGGCATAGAGCATATCTGCTGCCGTGTTTGCATCACGAGACAGACGACGCAGATCAATAAGCGTAAACTCTTTTATTTCTTCAATAGGTCCCATAGCTTTTTGCACTCCCATGCCCGGTACAATATCGTGCCTCACTGAGGGGGGTGATACATGTACCATGCGTGGCGGGAGAGCCGTATCTACGCGCGTCAATTTGGGTGGTTGAACTACATGGTTTGATGTATCCATGGAAGGCGCACCTTGCTTCACCATTTTTTTGGCAATAATAGGTTGTTTCTGTATCTGTGGCGTACTCTTTTTCACTTCACTCAGTGTCCTATAAGCCATGTCCTCTGTCATCCCTAGGCCTCCTTGTTCAATGCTACGCATGGCATACTCGACAAACTGATGTTCATCTCTCACACCTTTTTCAAATGAAATGATGAGAGATTTGAGACGTGGTTCGAGAGTATCCACTACACCAACTCTTGGCGCAGATACTTGTGTCTGTAGCTGTTCATGAGTCTCATGAGTAGTTCCCTCTTGTTTCAGAGTATCTACCTCAGACATATCTTCTTCCAAAAGGGAAGAAAAATCCATTGGCAAGTGTTCTTCGGCCTGTGCCTGAGCTTCATCCACAAATATACGCGACACTGGTGCTGTCGTAGATAGTTCATGAGGAGATGCCACTTGTAGTGTATTATCTTCAACCTCAATATTCTTTACTTCTTGTCTAGTTTCTACATCTTTGGATTGTGTATCTTTCAAATCTTGAATGGTATAGAGAGGGACAGGGCGTGGTCTAGGAGCCTGTACGTCTTTTGGTTGTTTATCTGGGATAATTTTTCCTTTTTCTATTTCAATCTGAGGAAATTCATCTGTAACTAAAGTACCTTTTACATCCTGTACGTCTGATGATGATGTAGACAAAGTTTCACTCCCCTTTTTTTGTTTACGAAATTCATCAAGCGAAACACGAACCGTACTACCGTCGGCCTTTTTTATAAGTATGGTAGGTTGTGTTGTGCCATCTGCCATATATCTATCCTGCAAATAATTCTTTTGGTGGTTTCTTGTCTCCTGATTTGGTGTCAGGCTCGCTTCCACCGATGATTGGTTGAAGTCCTACCAGTCTATCTTCATCCCATGCAAAACCTCCTTTTGATTCATCAAAATAAATAACATCCTCTAAGCCAGTCAAACCAAATTCTTCAAGAACCATAAAAAATTCAATGAGCATCTGAGCTTCGTCATCATCATCCAAATTTGCTTTTTCGAGCAAAATATAAATCAACTTTTTTATAAAATTTTGATCTTTTTTGGTCAGATACATCCAATACGCCGCCTCGCCACATGTCGTAAGCCATTGTTTGAATTGCTCTCTCGTAGCCTCGTATAATGCCTCAAGATAATAATCATCAACTGATTTATTTTCCTTTTTTGCTTTCTCGGTATATGAGCCAGGCACTTCATTTTCTATCTCACGATAGATGAAACCTCCGCGCAATCCCCAATACAAAGTAATAATTTTGTACAAAATTTTCTTTTCATCTTCGTTGAGGCGTTGGATTTCCATCTTGTCATTCATAAACTCATCCACGCGCGTAGGTATAGAGCTACCTTCAAACTCGTCGAATATCACCATCCACTCACCTATCGTCTTTGCTCCTTTTTCTGGTAAACCCAAGGGTGTCTCATTGCGACCCATAGCATCAGCAAATACGGTACTGTCCTCACGCAAGCCATCTACATATATATACTGAGCAAAGTAGTCCTGCGTGTTACTGTATACGGGAATATCCCACACAATAGCCAACGGCAAAAAGCGTGACTCAAGCAAATATAATTTGCGTGCATACGTAATATGGGCAAAATGGAGCCATCCCAAAAAACAATAATATCGTTCCAAAAATAATTGGTCATCAGGAGTTACTCCTTCAAATACAATCGTGCCACTCTTGCTCCATTTCTCAAATGAATCCATGATAAGCTGAACTGTCCCGTCATACAGATACTGTGTGGAAAACAAAGTCTTTATAAGGCGTATCTGAACTTCCAAAGCGGATAGATCCTCTTGTTTCACTTCTTTCCATGTCCAGGTGTCATACTCTGGGTACAACATAGGGTCGCGAAAATCATCATCCAGTATTTTTTGGAGATCTTCTAATTTCTTATAGGGATATAATTGTGCAAGTATGAAATCAAGTGAAAACATAAAAATATCATTATCCCGAATTAGTCAAACTAGGAAGGCGTATGATCCTGATCTGGTCTGCCTGAATCAGACGGCTTGAAATTTGGTATACCACCAAAATGTTCTCCAAACATACCTGACCTTACGGCACCTATAAAATCTTGGGCTCTCGAGAAAGATTTATAATGTACGCTTCCATCTTTTTCAAAATAAGGCAGTGAAAGACGCATATTACCCTTGACTCCATCATATGCGCTCATACCAGAAGCAACGGCCGCAGTCATGAGGAAGTCATTCATGTTTGCGCGCATCTGCGGAACCATGATGTTTTTCATGACCATCATAGCAGCAAGAGCTTCTTCTCGTTTATTTTCATCAGCTTCATTTACCGTAACGCCATTGGATAATTTAAGTCTCTTTTCTTTTGCAAGCTTAAATGCGAGCGCCTGATTCTTTCTCCATACAGCACGCGTACTCTTTGCTTTACCAACAGCAAAAAATCCATTAGAATCTTTTTGATCAGCAGTCTTGTCTGCAGATGACAACCCCATGTGGAACTGTATCGTACGCGCAGTTGTACCACGATGACCATTGGCGTCCACAATATCGCCACGCATGGTTTTGTAATCATAATCTCGAATCTCTGTTGAAATCTGTCCGTAATCTTCACCTTCGCCACCAATAGCCAAGTTCACGTCTGAATGTGGGTGCGCTTTTGAACGCATATATTGATCAGTCTTGTTCAAGTCAAAATATACATGATCACGTGCCATGCGCACACCTGAAGCAATATACATAGATTTGCCACCGCCTACGTCGTGCGACAAAGCCCAACCAGCATTTTCACCATGCCCATTGCGAATAGCCTCATTACGCAAGTTGCCAAACCACTCCATTGATCCCTGACTTTCTTCTAGAGTATCGAGATAATGCTTCATAACCTCACCTCGCTGTTGTGCAGACCCTTCAATCTGTTTGGCTTCGGTTGCTAAAAATTTGTCAAATAAATCTTGTTGGTATGTAGTCAACACGCGATTCTCTTCAGTGAGACGTTTCCGTGTGGCTGCTTTCAATTTTTGTATGGCTTCAGGACTAAAGCTGGTGCCATCCTCTTTTTTGAAAACACCTGTATTAAGACCCTCATATACCTGAGCAACACTCATCCTATATTCTTTGTCACCATTCATTGCTTCATCTACTATCTCAGATATAACAACATTATTTTTTGCAAATTTGGTGTTTCCACCTGATGCAATAAACATCTCAAGATCACGAATTTTGTCTGGAGAAAATCCTGCGTCACGCCATCCTAATTGTGAACCAATAGCAGCGCGCGATTCTTCATTGGTCATCACACCAATGATGACATCATCAACCCATGATTCATTGAACCCACGCTTGAAAAATCCTGCGAGTGCGGCTCTATCAGCATTAGTAATCGTACCTTTGGCAGACTTCTCAGCCATCTCAATAAACATTTTGCCAGAACTTTCGACAAACGTCTCGTACGACATCTGAGAAAAATCTTTTTCCATTTGTTCAATCATTTCACGCATGGCATTTGTTGGCGTATTGATACCACGTTTATCCCAAATAGAGCGCTGCTCTGAATCAGACAAGAGTAAATTGTGTTCATAATCATGAGATCTTTTTTGTTCAGCTTGTTTTGCCTTGGCAAGGCCATACTGCCAAGCAACACCACCTTGTCCAAGAGTAGATCTCTGCTTCTCAAAAATTCCATGCGTAGTTCTATAGTCTGCTGCTTTGGCTCTATGTCCTTGAGCTTCTCTTTGTTTATCTGCCTTTTTTTCTGCATCTCTTTCTGTTGCTGCTTCTTGTTCAAGAGCAGCTGCCTTAGCATCTTCCCCAGACGCAAGTACACCAAGCTGTTGTTGATATTGATCAAGAATTGTCTCATCACCATCACGCAATCGTTCTGCATGTTGTCCAAAAACTCCACGCGCTGTTTTCAAACGATTTTTTACTTCTGTTTCTTTTTTGAGCAAAGCAATCATTTTTTCTTCTTTCTCTGTCTTTTCCCTTTCCAATTTAGCTTTTTCTATTGCTTCTTCCGAAGTCAAAGATCCTGCCATATCCTGCCGCGCTTCTATACTTGCAATTTCTTCCTGCGCATACGCTTTGAGTTCATCAAGTTCTTTTCTTCTTTCGTCAGTTAAATCACCTCTATTTTCCTCTTCTTCTATATCTTCAAGTGTGGCGCGAGCTGATACCAAATCTTTTTTGTCATCTTCGCTAACCTCAGCACCATCTTGTTCTTTCTTTACCAAAGCGGCCAAACTTGTGTTTGTTTCTACCACATCCTTTCTTGCTACTTCTCTTTCTTTTTTTATAGCATCTAATTCTTTTTGGGCTTTTTCTATGGCTCCTATTTCTTCAGGCGTACCAAACATACCTGACTCTACGAGTGATGCTATCTTGTCCAGCCCAGTCCCATATTTCATTTTTTCAGACAGTTTATCATTGAGCTTGGTATCTTCCACAGAAGCAAGCGCATCTTTGTACACTTTTGCCATAGACTGCTTTTCAAACAAATCATTGACACCTTTGACTGTAAAAGCTTTGAGACTCACTTTGCCGAGCATGAGATTGAGACGCCCCTCTGCTTCGAGCTTCTCTATGGCTGCATGATGCACTTCTCCTGCTATAGTATGACTTGCGATACGCTGGTCCATAGTACCCTTCGCAGTCTCATAAGCAAATTTTCCGCTCTCGACATCATATTTGAGACGTGATTTTTTCAACACTTCCAATTTACCTAGAGTTTCATATTCAGAATCTTTCGATTTTGAACGTTCTTCTTCTGCTTGAAACCACCCACGCTCTACACGATCTTGGGCATCACTGCCTGCATATTTTTGTTTCCATTTTTTCTGTCCTTTTTTTGAACCCTCCAAATACACAGCTTGTTGCCCCACAATATCTTTACCTTCTGCATCTTTTGCCCATTCTCTGACTTCTTGCTTATATTTATCACCAAAAATTCTGTACTTACCTGTCTTGCCAAAACCAAGGCCTCTGCCTCCCATACCAATACTCAAACCCATGACATTGCCACCTGCTTCAGAGCCTACACGTTTCCACAGAATTTGTTTTCTAAAATCTTGTTGTTTTTCTGTTTTTGCCAATTGTTTTTGTAATTGAATATCTTTGCGTGCAAAATAACCAAACATACCACCACCCATATGCTTAGGCATTTCTTTTTCAAGTCCTTCTATTTCTTCCTTGAGACCTGCTCTCTGGGTCTCAGTCATACCTTGAGATTGTTCAAGCATTTTTTCGTTTCTCTGTATTTCTGCTTGCTTTGATTCGAGCGCCGCCTTCTTTTCTGCCTCACTTTTATATGCACCTTCTGAACCATCGGCTTTCTTCTCCCCTATTGATGTCTCTTCTTTTTTCAATTGTTCTATTTGTTTTGCAATCGCAGCCCGTCGCTCTGGGCTATTGGCATTATCCAATAATTCACGCTTTTCTTCTATCTCTTGGCGTATATGTTCACCTTCATCAGTTGTCTCATATCCTTTGCCTCTATACCAACCTTTCACTGCATTGCCAATAATTTTGCCTCTTGTAGCCCATTTCTCTCCACCAATAGCAGGTGCATACCAAAGGGCGCCTTTTGCAACACCACCCGCAACTTTTGCAGCTCCACCTACAAGCCACCTACCTGCAGCATAGCCCGTTGCAATAGTTGCCACTTTCTTGCCAAAGTTTACTGCGCCACCAACAAGTCCAGCACCTTGGGCACCACTCTCCTGAGTCATCTTGAGACCAATCATGAGAAATACAAGCGCGATAAGATAATTTGCCATGTTTTCCCATGAAGATACATTTGATAGGGACACTGACTGTACTTCTTCACCCACCTGGAGAGGCACCACTCCTGGTCCTACAATCTCATTCAAGATTTGTCCTGAGCCAAGTGTGGCAAACGCAAGCCACAAAAAGAAAACCATAACCGGCGCGACAACAACATGCTTGGTAAATTCGCTCCACCACTGCTGAGCGTACTTTTCACCCTTTGGTACTGCATACAGCACATACGCAAGAGGAGAAAGTATAATAAGTGCCCACAATACCACGACACGGATCGCCATGACAATCACATACGAGCCAAGCGCAACCGCTGAGAGAATGGCAAACAATGTCGCGACAACCGAAGCGCCGAGTATGGCAGTTTGTGCTGATTCTGGAGTCACACCTAGATCTTTGCCACTTACCATGGTCACAATCGTGTCAAGCTTAAACATGTTGATCAGGTTGCCACCGGCAGTTGCTGATATTGCATTGAGAAATGTAATGGTAAATACATGCGCGGCATCAATAATAAGTTGAGCAATGAGATTACTAAAATTGATGAAAATAGCCATGATCACAAGCTTGACTAAGCCCTTTTTCCATTCATATTGTTCAAGTCCGAGGATAGTAGCAAACGCGATAATCAGAAGCGCCACCACAAAAAACATATTTGCCACATCACGCACCATGGCCCAACCAAGTTTCACCACACTCACATCTATATAGTTGTTGTAGCTTGCAAGTGTAATAAAAAATCTAAGAAAAAATATAGTAAGTGCAATACAAATCTGGGCTACGGTAAGCATGATCCATGATACTGCGCTGATAAGGCCACCTACTATATCAAGAGCACCTACTACCTGCCCTACAGCAAGGACACCGAACACAACTACAGCAACAAAAAATACTCGATGTGTCCATCGGCTCCCAAATTTGGGCGCTCTCAATGAGACAGAATGTCTCATGCGCGCTATATAACCTGAAATAAAACGACTCATGAAAAATAATGTTAGCCGTTTTGAATATGTAAATGTAGTATATCACATATTACATATATAGTGTATCATATTTTCTCCTTATCCCCAATACTTACTCACAAGCAAAACCACCGGCACTGATTAGTTTGTATCTTGCCAGTTACGTAAACACGATGTGTAGATAATATGTAGTAATTTCATCTGGGGGTTCTGGCCGGTCTGGATGATAGTGTGCAAGTCCTGGTTAACAACAAACACGCCGTTTTCCAGCGTGTTTTAATTTATAATTATTTTTTAGACAACCAATTTTCTCATTTTAATCACAAAAAAACCTTCAATTTCTTTGTCCGGCATGATGCGAAGCGCTTTTTTTTGAACTTCTTTATCGATGACCCTCCCCTTCCACTCTTTTACTATAGATAATTTCTTAATGTCTACACCATTAATGTTGAGTATTTCAACATTAGTAATCTTTTCCAAAAATCTCGTAATCTGCAATTCATTTTCCTCTGGTGCAAAAGTACACGTAGAGTACACAAGCGTTCCACCAGGTTTAAGTGCGCTCCACGCGGCAAATAATAGACCACGCTGAGTAAACGCCATTTCTTTTATTTTTTGCTCTTTCCAATAGCCATAGGTCTTTATATCTGACTCCACAAAACGCGTCTCAGCACTGCACGGCGCATCAAGCAGAATCTTGTCAAAATACTCCGGATATTCCTTGCATAGATGATAACCATCTTCCATGCGGAGAGTACAAAAATTGTCATTCCGAGGAATCCTCGAGGGTGACGAGGAATCTTTCTTATCGCTGTCTGTCTCTTCCAAAATGTTCAATGTTTTGTCAACAGACATTTCCTCCGAAAGATCCTTCACCTCTCGTTCCTCGGGATTCAGGATTCCTAACCCCTCCAAATTATGCTTCAACTTAAAAAACCGTATTTTATTTTTATCGTTTGCTACGAGTTCTCCCTCTTTTTTCATCAGAGCTGCAATTTGCGAAGTCTTGCTTCCTGGGGCTGCAGTCAGATCCAATATCTTTTCCCCTGGTTGTGGATCCAACACGAGCGGAGGAATCATACTGGCCAAACTCTGTATATATATCTTTCCTTCATTATATATATCTAAATCGGTCAATTCTCTTTTTGTTTTGTTTAACAAAATAAAAGCGTCTTTATACCATAGGACTTGTCTTATTTTAAAACCATTTTGTATGAGTACTTCAGTGATCTCGTGCTTCAGTGCTTTGAGTGTGTTTACCCGAAACGTCGTTGGACGCTCAACAAATGCTTTTTTGATTTGTTCAACATAAGAAAGACCGACAATAGATGACAGCCTCTCTAAGAAAGCTTCTGGTAAACCATGATATGACGATTTTTTGTTTCTATTTTTGGACATAACAAAGCTATAAGCAGAATAAGCAAATTAGGCAGATTAAGCCTACATTTTTGCTTACTCTGCTTATAAACTACGGCTTCAATCTATTCACTAACCTAGGGAATGGGATACACTCGCGAATATGCTCTGCCTGGGAAATCCATCGCACCATGCGCTCGACACCAATACCAAATCCCGAATGGGGAACACTCCCATATTTACGTAAATCTGTATACCACTCATAATCTTTTTCTGGAAGTTTTTCTTCGCGTATACGTTCCAATAGTAAATCAAAATTATCTTCACGTTGTGAACCACCAATTATCTCTCCACCATTTTCTATTGCTATGAGATCATCATTCAAAACTCGGTCTGGATTTGTCGCATCGATTTTCATATAAAATGGTTTGATACTCTTTGGCCATTTTTCGATAAACACTGGCACATCACTATCTTTGGTCAGAAGTCCTTCATCATCATTCCCCAGATCTTCGCCATACTGGATGTCACTGCCAAGCTCATGCAACTTCTTGATAGCATCTTCATAGGTATAACGGGTAAATGATTTTTCCAAAACTTTTTTTAATGGTTCTGGATTGCGTTCAAGAATTTCAAATTCTTGCGTACAATTCTCAAGACACTTCTTTATAATTGCCTTCACCAATCCTTCTTGGATGCGCAAGTTCTCGTCATGCCCAACAAATGCACCCTCGGCATCCATCATCCAAAATTCAGTCAGATGTCGTTTGGTCATTGATTTCTCCGCGCGAAACACTGGCCCAAAATCATAGCATCGACCGACTGAGGCAATAGCTGCTTCAATATATAATTGCCCTGATTGGGAAAGATATGCTTCGCCTAAATCAAAATAAGGAACTGGAAATAATGTAGTAGTACCTTCACACGCGTTTGGTGTAAAAATAGGAGAATCGGTTCGAATAAAATTCTCTGTATGTAGATATTCATTGATAGCCATCTCTACCATGTCACGAATGCGCAAAATAGCCCATTGTCGTTTTGATCTAAGCCATAAATGTCTATTATCCATAAGAAATTCAGGACCGTGATCTTTGAGTGCTATTGGGTAATCAACTGCTTGCTGTAGTAACTCGTAACTAGTAATTTGTAACTCGTATACGTTTTCTTTTTTGGGATGTTTGGAAACAATGCCCGTAACTTCGAGCGAAGATTCTTGTGTTGTCTTTTCAATATCCTGCCAGATTTGTTCGCTTACGTTATCTTTGACCGCGACAGTCTGAATAAAACCAGTCCCATCGCGCACTTCCAAAAATGCGATCTTGCCAGAAGAACGTTTGTTATAGAGCCAACCTTTCAAAGTTATTTCTTGGCCAACATAGTGTGAAATATTTTTGATTAATATATGCATAGTATTTAATTTATTTGATAACCAATTTGTTTAGCATAATTATGTATAGTATTTGCAATCAAACGCATATCTCCTATATCATACGTGACCAGTCCATACCAAAATGAACCATATGCATAAGCATTTACCAACATTGGATTCCAGACTTTATGATCTTTAATAAATAAGTCTAGTGACAGGCTAGAACCATCCTCTCCCCAATAACCATGTCTCACCGTAGCTCCACTGACTATTGACCATGGTATAAAACAAGCACGAAAATAATCTTTTCTCAAAATTCCCTCTGGACCGATATATATAAAATAATGATTATGTTTCTTCTTCAACCAACTAGGGAAAAACCAATTACTAAGTAAAGAGTAATAAAAAAAATAAATTGCAAAAAATAATATTAATACCAAGAACCATTGCATTTTTGACCAAATATAATAAAAAAAACCAATTCCACCACCTAGCACAAATAGCCAGACAAAAAACCCAACAAAAATTACAGTAGTTAGGATAGTTATAAACCAACTCTTTTGCGGAGTAGGACGAAAAACTTTACCTTGAACCGATTCATTTTTTATTATTTTTTCGCTCAAATTAGCTAAATTTTCTGGCATTTTCTGCCATGTACCAATTGTGATTTCACGAAAAAATAAACTATAAAACCAAAGAGAGAGCATACACTAAATTATTACTTATCGTTCATTGATACTACCAAATTTGGCTCAATCATGCAAGTTTTGGCCCAATCTGGCACTTTTCGTTCTGTATGATATAACAAAAACTCATATATTTTTTTGTGTAACTGTTCATCATATTCAAGTTGGGCAACGACTTGCCAATCCCCACGTTCCATAATCTCAAGCTTCTGCTTCCATCGCTTCATTTTTGGATCCTCACTCATGGCAAAGCCCAGACAATATAACAATTCAACAATATAACAATCAATTATTAAGATATTGGGATATTGGGATATTGGGATATTTAAAAATTCAAGCCATGTCTTGAGCCCCTCAAAAATCCGTTCATCCCGCTCCCCCACTTGCACGAATTTATCAGTGATGGAGACGACATATTGTGCTGCTAAACTTTTTTGCAAATCTTGTCTAATGTTTTTAAAATATTCAACTGGTTGTACTTTGGTAAGATGGTTTATCTCATGCCCCTCTGCTATATCAATATCCACGACAGAAAACGGCTCAATATGAGCCGAATTTTTGCTAGTAATTTTTTTTATACCACGCGCGAGAAGTTCGAGTTTACCCTGTTCCTTCGTATACACTGATATTATCTGATCATACTCGCGGAAATCTCGACGGGAAAGGATAATTGCCTGCATAATTTAATAAACAATAGATAGCAAACAGATTCTATTTACTATTTTATTGTTTACTTTTATCCAAATACGCTTGTAAAATAAGCATAGCTGCCTTCTCATCAAGACTAACTCCCCCATCCATACGCTTTGCCTGAGCTGTTGTGAAACGTTCATCCATAAATTCAATGGGTATATTTATTTTTTGCTTCAATACTTCTACGAAATCGTGCACACGCTGTGTATTTTCATTTTCTTCCCCATTAATGCCGAGGGGAAGCCCCACTACTGCCTTACCTATGTTCTCTTCTTGAATAATTTTAGCAAGCTCATATTTGAATCGCTTGGTTTGAATCTGACCAAAAGGTAAAACAACATCAAGACCTTCTTGGAGCCAAGCAAGACCAATCTTCTTTCTACCATAATCTATGGCAAGAACATTCATAAAAAATTTAAGTACTAAATTCTAAACTCTAAACAAATTCAAATATTCAAATTAATAATGTTTTAAACATTTGAGATTACGTAATTTGAGTTTGTTTAGGATTTCGAGTTTAGGATTTTATTTATATTTTGGTTATTAAAAAATTTCACATGGTCTCCTTGTAATTACCAACGGTCCATCTTCGGTAATAACAATAGTGTGTTCAAAATGAGCGCACAAACTTTTGTCTTTCATAGATATACTCCATCCATCATCAGCTGTCTCGACCATATAATCTCCTATTGATATCATAGGTTCTATAGCAATCACTACACCAGGACGTAATTCCCACTGTTCACCATCTTTTTCATAAAAATTGGGGACGCGTGGATCCTCGTGCACTGCATGACCAACTCCATGCCCTACCAAATCACGCACAATACCATAGCCTTGTGGCTCTACATAATCTTGGATTGCACGGCCAATATCTGCAACTGTATTCCCGACCGTGCATTGTTTAATTCCGATTTCCAATGCTTTTTTAGTCACATTCAACAGTTGTTTTGTTTTCTCTGGAACTTCACCAACAATCACGGTAATAGCCGTGTCCGTAAAATACCCTCGTGAAGATTTGTAATTTGAAATTTTTTTGGAAATTGTTTCTTGTATCTTGGAACTTCTAACGGGATATTCCATCCCGATATCAATACTAAAAATATCTCCGTCTTTCAAAATCTTTTCTTTGGTTGCAATGCCATGTACAAGTTCCTCATTGAGCGACGCACAGATAGTAGAAGGAAATGGTGGATCATATTTACGTCCGCGATAACCTTTGAATGCAGGCCTCCCACCTGCTTTTTTGATAAGCTTTTCAGCGCGCGCATCAATATCAAAAGCAGTAGCTCCGGGCACTGCCATGTGTGAAATTTCTTCCAAAATCTCACCCAGAATTTTGCCTCCTTCTATAAGAAGTTTTATTTCTTCGGATGTTTTTATATATGACATATAGAAATATCTTATCAATAAGACACTAAAAAGGCAAGTTATCAACATTGTACTACCCTCCACAAACTATACACGATCTGCTATACTACTTGCCTACCAAAAAAGAACGAGCCACTATGGGTAGTTGGCACGTTCATTTCTCGAGAATTGGTATTTGTCCTTTCACTCTGCTGTTCTTTACAAACGCAGGGTAATTTCAAAGCCCGGCTTATCGTGAGACATTCTAGGACGTCTCACAGGTAAGCTGGGTTTTGTTTTTATAGAAGCTATACTTCAAATAATATAACAAGAAGTCCAATAAGTAGTATGGTCTGCAATATGACATGAGGGTGTTGTTTCCTAAATTCGATAAAAATTTTTAAAGCAAGGGCGATGCTAAAAAAGATGATAAAACCCAGATAAATTCCCCTTGATATATCAAAGATACGAGTAAATCCACCAAGCAATGTTTTTGCCTGGGTGTATTTTTCCATAGGTGTGGGTGCTACGACTTTGACAGTATTCCACAAAATTGTATCTTGCGTAAAAACGTCCTTCACACCATTGATAGCGATAGTAGGCGTTGTTATCACCTTGAACAAATTATCGCTCGAATCAAATACTGTGATTTCTCCGTGATATACAAACGGCTGCTCTGAGGGAAATAACTCAATGCTATATTGATTCACACGAACTATAGCAGATACTACATCCCCCACGATATATGCTTTGGCAGTAAGCACTGTCCTTCCGTCTTCTTCACGCCAAAATACACGAGAAACATCTTTATTATATACAATGGATGGTGAATTTACATGTATATTGGATTGAGCAATATTTTTTTCGTGGATAACGTCAGATGCCTCGACATAAATTTCTGATGTATCTAATTTGCTAGATGCTACTTCACCTACGAAGGTAGAAGTCACTGGGCTTTCATTTGCCTCTTGTGTGCTTGTAGTGATGCTAGGAGAGCCAAAATGCTGGGCCACATATATCGTCGGTACACCATTGTATTCACCCACCTCAAGCCCTACACCGAACTCATTATAATCAGTATCTATAAGATTGGCATAGTGAGTAGGGCTATTGGCCCACGCATACACGAGCTCCTGTGCGTTGCTAAATCCCATTGCAAGATTCTCTCCTGCGTAACGATAATCGTACTGAGCTGCATACATATAATCCTTGAGTCCTTTCCCATCAGGACCCACGTGTTCAAAATATTGCTTTGCTGCCATATCATCTGCTTTCATCTGAGACGATACATATAATTTTGTCTGATCATGAAGCAGAGGCAATCCTTTGCGTGCACGCATATCATTGGTCAGAGCAATAATTTGTTCTTGCTGTACCTGCAAGACGTCTGGCATAACAAATACTTGCAATGGCAACAAAACAGCAAAACTAATAACAATAAATTTGGTAGCCAAAAAAATACCACTATACATAATTGCCCGCTTGGTATGCAAAATATGCGGATGATAATTATTCCCTTCGTGAGGTATGAAAAAATGTTTAAGGGCTTGTTTCATAACATGTATACATCAATTGAATAAGTATACTATACGAAAAGAAAAAGAGGAATATTATTCCTCTAGTAATTTCGACATGTGTTCATCCACTTCATCAATACTGCGTTCACCATCGACTGAAAACAACACATCCCTGTCCCTGTAGTAATCCAAAATAGAGCCAATAGCAATATTTCCTTGATCAGCAATACGCTGCTTAATAGTGTCTGGGTTATCATCTTTGCGTACGATTAATTCTCCATTACACTCAGGGCATTGTTTTTTCAATTCATTTTCTGGTGAAAAAGGCAAAATAAATCCACATGAAGGACACACTTTTCTTTTGGTTAATCGGTTCCAGCTGGTCTCATCAGACAATTTTATTTCAACTACGAGAACTTCACCCAAAACATTATTTTTTTCAAAAAATTTCTGATATTCTTGAGCCTGTTCTACACTGCGAATAGCGCCATCCAAAATAACGCCTTTGCCTGCCTGTAAATTTTTTTCTATTTCTTTAAAAGCCAATTTGTAGGTCAATTCATTGGGCACAAGTTTACCTGTCTTCATCGTATCAGCAAGCATTTGTTTATCAGCTGGGTCTGCATGTGGATCTGCGTCCAAAGCACGCAATAAATCTCCAGTAGATATATGCGCATAACCATAACGTGTGGCTAATTTTCGAGCTTGAGTTCCTTTTCCACTACCAGGAACACCCATGAGGATTATAATTTTCTTCATACATTAAATGTAATTTCGAAATTATTTAGTTGTATTTTGCAAAAAACTCTTCAAACTGCTTAAGCACTCCTTTTCTATCAAATTCACTAATCCTTGCATGACTTTCTTTGCTATTTTCTAACTTTCGCAATATTTCATCTATTTGTTTTATAGAAATCTTACCACCCCCCCCTCTTCGCTGTATGATTGCTTCGCGAATGACTTCTGCCTGGTGTACATTGTCCAAACTTCCAATCCGAGACGTGGAAACAAGCCTCTCAATATCTTCTCTTGAAACTGCGTGTTCGTTGGAAGAAAGAGATGTACTCCCTGTCCCAAAGCCAAACAAATAGCTAAAAAATCCTGTGGCCATATATTATAAGCTTATTTAAGCACAGATAATATAACATACGAGTTGTCTCTTGACAACCATCCTACCTTAGGTATTTAGGTTATAGGTGTTAGGTGATAAAAATTCTAACCTCAATAAAAAACCCGCTCGTAAAGCAGGTCTCGTAAAATTTCCTATTTTCCCCTAATTACCTAAAACCTAAACTCGGTCGTACTCATGCATCTTGATTTGGCTTTCAATCTGTTTGGCCATTTCAATTGCCACACTCACGACGATAAGCAAACTCGTGCCACCAATCACAAGAGACTGAGAACCAGTAAATGCACGTACTATAAGAGGTAAGATGGCAATCAATCCGAGAAATAGAGCCCCTGAAAACAACAATCTACTCATAGTACTTTGCAAATATTTTTCAGTTTCTTTGCCTGGACGAATACCGGGGATAAAAGCACCCTGACGCTGTAAGTTCTCTGCCATTTTTTGCGGATGGAAAATAACTGCGGTGTAAAAATACGTAAAACCAAATACAAGCAAGAAATACAATATACCGTAAAATAATTGGTTATTAAATAATGCCACGACATGACGGCTCGCGCTTGCCATAAAACCAGTGCCATTCACAAAAAACTGGGCAATCATCGAAGGAAATAATACAACAGAAATTGCAAAAATGATAGGGATAACACCAGCCATATTCACACGTAACGGCAAATGACTACTATTCCCCCCAAATGTACGATTGCCTCTTACTTGTTTTGCATAACTTACAGGAATATTTCGTTGTCCTTCATTAATGATGACTACGCCAACGATAGTAACAATCGCAAGTCCGACAAACATAAGATATAGATATGCCTGTGATGGGTTATAGTTGACAATTGCGTTTTGTACTACGGTTGGTAATGAAGAAACAATACCTGCAAAAATCAAAAGAGATATACCATTACCAATATTCTTTTCTGAAACAAGCTCACCAATCCACATGAGAAACACGGTACCTGCAGTAATGGTAATCATAATAGACACATACGTATAGGTGGTGAGATCACCTACAATACTGAATTGTGATTGTCCGAGAAGTTTGATCATACCAAATGCCTGAAGTAATGCGAGTGGCACTGTGGCAAGACGAGTATACATGTTGATCTTTTGCTGTCCGCTCTCTCCCTCTTTGGTGAGCTCTTCAAGGCTAGGAACAATCATAGCCAACAACTGAAATATGATAGATGCGGTAATATATGGTGCAACACCAAGCATGATAAGAGAAAAATTTTCCATGGTGCCACCAGAAAAAATATTGAGAAGACCCAGCACCTGATTACCCTCGAGGAATCGTTTCAAATTTTCAGTGTCAACACCTGGCACTGGTATATGAGCAACAAGACGAAAAATAACAAGCATCGCAAGAACAAATAAAATTCTATTACGTAAATCTTTGATTTTCCACGTTCGCTGAATTTTTTCCCACATACATTGTTACTGTTATAATAAGGACAAAAACTGGTACTTAGTATACCAGCTTTCCACCTGCTTTCTCAATTATTTCAAGGGCTTTTTTGGTTGCAAGACATCCTTTGAAATTGAGTTTTTTCTTGAGTTCACCGCTTGCAACTATTTTTACACCATTTTGTGCTTTTTTTATGAGACCTATCTGTTTCAGATAAAATGGTGTGATTTCGATTCCCTGTTCAGCCTTTCTTTCAAGAACTGCAAGTGTAATAGTCTCTGGCCGGATAGCTATACTACGAAATCCACGGGATTTTGGTACTTTTTGAAGTTGTGCTTTGAACGCACGCTTGAGCAAGCCACGTTTACCACCAGATCGAGCGCGTTGCCCCTTGAGACCACGAGCAGAATATGTACCTTTGCCACTTCCATTGCCACGGCCTACGCGTTTGGTATTCTTTTTGATCCGTCGAGATGAAATTGTAGATGGAGATAAAGCCATACAAGTAAATTCTTTGATTAGTTCTTTTGTTCTTTTTGCTCTACTTTTTTAGGAGCAGATTTTTTAGTTTTTTTCACCGTATCGTCTGCCTTTTTTTCTGGGGCAACCTCAACTGTTTCTATTTTCTTTGAAACATTTTGCTTCACTGCATCTCTACGTCTCTTTGCATCCTCAACAGCTTTTGGCTTAAAAGATTCAAGCGCCTTGAATGTTGTCTTTACATTTATAATTTTATTATTTGTTTTACCCAACATTTTTGCGCTCGCATTTGGCACACCAGCAAGTTCAAGTACTGAGCGGATAGCACTACCAGCAATGATACCAGAACCTTTTGGGGCTGGCTTTACCATGACTTTGCCAGATTTATACTTTGCCTCAACACGATGAGGTATAGTATTTTTATCAAATGGAACAACAATAATATTCTTTTTTGCTTGGTTGACTGCCTTGTCTACGGCAATCTGTACATCAGCGCCCTTTTCAACTCCATAACCTACACGGCCTTTTCTATCTCCAATGAGCACGAGAGCACGAAAACTAAGATGTTTTCCACCTTTGGTAACACGAGTCACACGTGCGAGATCAAGAATAGCCTGGTCAAATTCAGGTCTTTCTTTTGGTCCTCTATCTTTTCTATTTCGTTGTGGTTTAGCCATATACCTTTTTATGGAAACGTAAATATATAATATTAAAATTTGAGTCCAGCATCACGTGCGCCTTCTGCAAGCGCCTGTACACGACCTTGATACGTAAATCCACCTCTATCAAACACGATAGATATAATACCAAGTTCTTTTGCTTTTTCACCAATTTGTTTACCTAATATATAAGAAACAGCCGTTTTCCCCTTTCGCTCACCTGCATCAACATTTGTTTTTATTGTTTTGCTATGGATACTTGCCAATGTCTTGCTATTGGTGTCATCTACCAATTGTACATACATACCAGTCAAACTGCGATACACACTCATGCGAGGGCGTTCGGACGTACCTTGTACACGAGAACGAAAACGTATATGTCTACGGTATCTCTGTTGTTGTTTAGTAGTTATTTTCATAATAAAAATCTTTCAACATTAAAATTATGCACCCTTTGTAGCAGTCTTACCAGCCTTGTGTCTCAACACTTCTTCAATATATTTGATACCCTTACCTTTGTATGGTTCTGGTTTCTTTATAGAGCGAATCTCTGCAGCAGTACTGCCAAGAAATTCTTTATCAAAACTTTCAAGAGTAATAACATTTTTGTCTACTGATGCTACGACTTCTGCAGGAACTTTGAAAATAACAGGATGTGAAAAACCAACTTCAAATTTGAGATCCTTACCCTGCATAGCCACTTTGTAACCAACACCATTGATTTCAAGCTGTTTTTTGTAACCTTGTGTAACTCCTATTACCATGTTTCTTGCGTGAGCAGCAAATGTACCCCACAATGCACGTTCTTTTTTCTCTTCTTTGTCACCAACATCAGTCGTAATTGCATTATCAACAATCTGCATAGTAACATGTGGATGTATAACACGTGTAAGTGTTCCTTTTGGTCCTTTTACAGTCAACACGCTGTCTTTTATTTCAGCAGTCACACCTTGTGGTATCTCAATTGTCTTTTTTCCTATACGTGACATAAGTCTAAGCTAAAAGATTTCTAAATATTAATAAACAGTACACAACAACTCTCCACCAATTCCTTTTTGTTTTGCTTCCAAAGCAGTCATAATACCTTGGGAAGTGGAAACAATAGCAATACCGTACCCATTGAGCACTTGGGGTAATTCTTGAGTTTTACGATATTTTCTGTGACCTGGCGTACTTTCACGATTCAAAGTTGATATGACCGGAGTTTTTCCATTATATCGTAATTCAGCTTTTATCAACGCAGGCATACCTTCAGACTTCTCTACTGAGCCAAGATATTCTTGCTCAGACAAAATTTTTGCTATCGCAAATTTCACCTTTGAAAAAGGAATCTCAACAAATCGCTTCTGTGCCCTCTGAGCGTTTCTAATTCGTGTAAGCATGTCTGCAATAGGATCAGTCATCATAATGATTATTATGTACTAAATATATAATATAAAATAATTACCAACTTGATTTTTTAACACCAGGTATAAGACCTTTACTTGCCAACTCTCTAAAACATATACGACATAAACCAAATTTTCTCATATACCCATGTTTTCGCCCGCACTTCCAACAACGAAGTACTATACGAGTACTATACTTTGGTTTATGTTTAAATGTCTTTGCCTTTTGTGCTTGTGTAGCCATATATATTCTGCCTGTCAATTATTTCTTGTTAAATGGAAAACCCATTTTTTCAAGTAATGCACGACCTTCTTCGTTTGTCCGTGCAGTAGTTGATACCACGATCTGCAATCCATGAATAATATCTGCTGCTTCGCCACCAATTTCAGGAAATGCAAGCTGTTCTTTGAATCCTATCGAATAATTACCTTGCCCATCGAAACTTTTTGGACTGATACCTCGAAAGTCACGAACGCGAGGAAAAGTTAAATTGATTAATTTATATAGAAAATTATACATTTGTGGACCTCTCAATGTGACAGAAGAACCAATTTCCATACCTTCTCTAATTTTGAAGTTGGAAATGGATTTCTTTGCTTTGTTACGGATAGGTCTCTGACCAGTAATCAAATTCAGTGTATGGTCAACGCGATCAATATAATTTTTGTCCTTGCTCTGACGGCCATATCCAACATTGAGTACCACTTTATCAATTTTTGGTACTTGCATTACATTTTTATAGCCACGTTCTTGTTTGAGCGCAGGAACTACGGTTTGTTTATATATTGTATACAACTGAGATTTCATAGTCTCTAATTTCCTTTATATATTAATCAATGAATTCACCACTCACTTTGGCAACACGTTTTTTATCGCTTCCTTCTTTTTTATATCCAACACGTGTTGGCTTACTTGACTTACTATCAATGACCATCACATTACTTATGTGGACAGGAGCAGAAAGCTCAATAATTTGCCCTTTTTCACTTTTTTTGCCAGAACGTAAATGTTTCTTGAGTACATTGACACCCTCAACAACAGCATACTTTTGACCTGTGCTTTTATTGGTAAGTACTTGAATAACTTTGCCTGTCTTATTACGGTCTTTCCCGGTGAGTACTTTTACTTTGTCTCCTGCTTTAATCTTCATATAATGGTTTATAATACCTCAGGTGCAAGTGAAATAATCTTTTGGTAGCCTTTTACACGAAGTTCACGTGCAACTGGCCCAAAAATACGCGTACCTTTTGGCTCTTTTGATTTCATATCAATAATAACTGCTGCATTTTCATCAAAACGAATATAAGTGCCATCCTTTCGGCGATGCTCTTTACGCTGGCGCACAATGACTGCATGTACCACTTCACCTTTCTTTACTTGTGTACGAGGCATAGCGACTTTGACACTACAGGTAATTATATCACCTATACGCGCATATCTTTTTTTGTATCCGCCAAGTACTCTAATACACATGAGCTTTTTTGCTCCGCTATTATCTGCTACTTGTAGCATGCTTCTATGCTGGATCATACAATATCGTTTACCAGAGATTATAACTAAATAACTAAACTGCTTTTTTGGTCACCTCAATAAGTGTCCAAGACTTGGTCTTACTTATAGGACGACATTCTTCAAAAAGTACTACGTCCCCAACATGTGCTCGCCCTTTCTCATCATGAATTGCGTATTTCTTACTCATCCAATATTGCTTTTTGTAGATAGGGTGCATTTTACGTGTTCTAACCAATACATGTATAGTCTTGTTTTCTTTCGTGCTTGTCACTTCACCTTCAAATCGTCTGTGTTGAGATTTTTTTTCTTCTGTCATACGATAATTATTATACTGATGAGTCTTTGGCATTCTCTTGTGCCACAGATACATGTTGTGCATTAATTGCAGTCAATATATATGCAATATCTTTCTTTACAACTCTAATACTACGAACATTTTTGAGTTGCTTTTCATGTGCTTTGAACCTAAGTTCTCTCAATTCATCTCGTTTCTCTGCCAAAAGCTCATGCAATTCTTTTTTACCTTTATTTTTCAATTCTTTATACTCCATATAATTATTGTTTTTTCACAAATACTGCTTTTACGGGCAATTTATGACGAGCACTCTCAAGTGCCTCGCGAGCTTGTTCTTCAGTAATACCATCCATCTCAAAAATAACTAAACCAGGTTTAACTGTTGCTACATAATGATCAGGAGAACCTTTGCCTCCGCCCATAGGAACTTCATTGCCTTTTTTGGTAACAGGTCTATCAGGAAAAACACGAATCCAAATCTTACCACCACGACGTACATAGCGAGTCAACACACGACGAGCTGATTCAATTTGACGTGAGGAAATCCAACCATGTGTCATCACTTTGAGTCCAAAGCTACCAAAAGAAACAGCATTTGTCCTAGTTGCGACTCCCTTGTTTCTACGTCGTGGCTTATGCCACTTTCTATGTTGTACTTTCTTTGGAATAAGCATATTTAGTTCTGATTCTGTGGTTTTCTTTTAATTTGTTCACTTTTTTCAGCAAGTTTATCAATACGTTCAAATGATTCACCTTTGTAAATCCAGACTTTGACACCAATCACACCATAAATAGTCTGTGCAATACGTTGTGTATAATCTACATTACTACGCAATGTAATCAAAGGAATTTTACCTTTGGCCAAAGTCTCTCTGCGAGCGATCTCTACACCATTGAGACGGCCGGCCAAAGTAATTTTTATACCTTTAGCTCCTGCTTTCATCACGCGCTCAATCGTCTGCTTCATAATACGTCTAAAAGGAATACGGCCTTCAATATCTTTTATAATTGTCTGTGCAACTACTTCAGATGATAAAGAAGGATTGGTTATCTCTTGTATGTGCAATTTTACTTTCGATGACATCTTGAGAAATTTACGTTCAAGATCTTTTCTCAAATCATCAAGTCCTTGACCGCCACGACCAATAATAATACCTGGCTTGGCAGCAAATATGGTAATAGATACATTTTTAGGACCACGTTCAATAAATATAGAATCTATGTGAGCTTCTTTCAGTTTGATAAAAAGATACTCTCTGATTTTGATATCTTGTTCCAGGTACTCTGAATAACGTTGTTTACTTACCCAACGTGAACTCCAAGGAAATAATACTCCTGTTCTGTGAATTTGTGGATGTACCTTATGACCCATATTTTTTAATTCCGAATTTCAATTTCGAATGAATAATGATAAATCTTTACTTAGTCTTTTTTGTACTTACTTTTTTGGTTTTACTTTTTGATTCAACTGCTACACTTTCATCTTTTGTTTCTTGTTTCTGTGTTTTTTCAGTCTCTTGTTTCACTTTCTTCGCTTTTTTTTCGTCTAGTTCGCCACTCAATACCAGTGTCGTATGTGAACTTCGTTTGCGCATAGGTGTCGCACGACCCATAGCGCGTGGCATCCAACGACGCAATACAGGACCTTCATTAACATAAATAGTTTCGATAACGAGCGTCTTGGTATCAATATCATGATTATGTTCAGCATTCGCAATTGCTGAATCAAGCAATTTCAAAATAGGCTGTGCTGCTCGTTTGTGATTAAACATCAACTGTGCTCGTGCCTCATCAACTTTGAGACCACGAATAAGACCAGCTACCAACCTCACTTTTTGAGGACTCATGCGTAAATGATTAAGTTGTGCTTTTGCCTGAACTTTCATATAACATTATTTTGATGGTGTTGCTTTTGACTGTTCTTTGGCCATCTTTCCACCATGACCTTTAAATTTACGTGTTGGAGAAAATTCACCAAGTTTATGACCAACCATATTTTCTTCTACAAATACATCAATAAAATCTTTGCCATTGTGTACTGCAAACGTAAGACCAACCATTTCTGGAGTAATAGTACTCGCACGTGACCATGTCTTTATTGGTTTCTTATCACCAGATGCTTTTGCTTTTTGTACCTTCTTGGTGACATTTGGGTCAACATAAGGTCCTTTTTTCAAACTTCGTGACATAATAGCATTGATTTTGTTTATTTATATCTGATTATACTAGAATTCGTTACTATATTCTATGTTTTCTTCTTACTCTTTCTACGACTTACGATAAATTTATCACTTGCCTTTTGTTTTCGTGTTTTCACACCACGTGCTGGTTTACCCCATTTGGTGCGAGGTCCTTTTTTGAGACCGATAGGACTGTGTCCTTCACCACCACCATGAGGGTGATCGATAGGGTTCATATTTTTACCGAGCACAGTTGGTTTGATACCTCTATAACGCATACGTCCTGCCTTACCCCAACGAATCAACTTGTAATCGGCATTACCAACTTGACCTACCGTAGCCATGCATTCTTTTTTGACCAATCTCACTTCTGAAGAAGGGAGCTTCAATTGAGCATATTTTCCTTCTATTACCATAAGCTGTGCACCATTGCCTGCTCCGCGTACAATTTGGCCACCTTTGTTTGGCTCTAATTCAACATTATAGACAAACATGCCAGCTGGAATATGTTCAAGTGGCATACGATTGCCATGCTTTGCTTCTATCTTGCCTTGTGAGGAGATAACGACATCTCCAACACGCATACCGCTAGCTGCCAGTATATAACTTTTTTGTCCATCTTCATATTCAATAAGTGCGATATGTGGTCCTCTGTTTGGATCATATTCAATCGCAATGACATGAGCTGGAATATCAAATCTATTTCTTTTAAAATCAACTTTACGGTACATACGCTTTACACCACCGCCACGATGACGCACCGTAATCTTACCAGTATTATTTCTACCTGCTCTGCTTTTCAAAGGTTCAATAAGAGATTTTTCTGGAGTTGTTTTGGTAACCAAAGAAAAATCCTGTACGCTTGAGTTGCGTCTGCCTGGACTTGTTGGTTTATACTTTCTTACTGGCATACATTAAATAAAATACTCAATTTAGACTCCTTCGTGGACATGAATCGTCATACCCTTTGGTAAATATACCATAGCTTTTTTCCAATCGCGACGTTTACCTTTTGCATAACCAAATCGTACACGTTTTCCTTCTACATGTGAAGTACGAACTTGTGTTGGTTTCACACCATATGTTTGGAATACTGCATGTTTGATATCCTCTTTTGTAGCTTCAAGCGCAACAGCAAATGCATATACCCCTCTCATCTCCATAAGAGCTACTTTCTCACTCACTATTGGATGCAATAATACACGATAAGACTTACCTGTCTTTTGTGCCACTTTCTTGGTAGTAGAACTAGCCTGCTTCTCTGTCTTCTTAACACGTTCTTTTGTATCTTTTTGGGTACGCTCAACAGAGGTAGTATTTTGTCCAACCGCTTCAAGCTGTTCCTGTTCTTTCTTTTTTGTCCATTTACCAAGTAAACCCATATTATTTTGCTAAACGTTTTTCTAATATATGTACAGATTCTTCTGTCGTAATCATGTATTGATGATTAAGCAAATCAGTGACGTTCACATCTTGTGCACGAACTACGTCGAGTCGTGGTACATTGCGTACAGCGCGCATGAATACATCTGATGAATCATGTGTTACCAGCAATGTACTTCTCGTGCCACATGGCAACTGCGCACGGAGATCTGCAACTTTTTTTGACTTACCACCGAAATCAAAACTTTCAAGGACAATCATTTTTTCTTCACTTACTTTGTCTGACAAACACATGGTGGTCGCCAGTTTATTCATCTTCTTATTAATTTTTTGTTTGTAATTTCTTGTACTCAATGGACCAAATGTCACACCACCACCTGTCCAGATAGGTGAACGAATAGAACCATGACGTGCGCGACCAGTACCTTTTTGCTTCCATGGTTTACGGCCACCACCTGATACTTCACCTCTATCTTTTGTATCAGCCCATGGCTGTCGTGCATTTGCAGCAAGTGCAACAAAAACTTGGTGAACAATATCTTTTTTTGGCGCTACACCAAAAATAATATCGTTAAGCCCAAGATCTTTCACTTTTTCGCCTTTCAAATTGTAGACTGCGACCTGTGCCATAGTATATTAACGAAAAAACAATAAATTATTTGATACTTTCATCTTTTATTTCTGACTCTTGCGTTGATGCTACATCAACTTCTGTCTTTTTTTCATGTGTATCATCTTTTGCAATTTCAACCTGTTCTACTTGAGCGAATGATTCATCCACTGATTCAACGATAGGTTTCTCCACGTTCACTGCAATATTTCCTTCTGGGCTAAATATATATACCAGACTATTACGAGATCCAGGAAGAGCTCCTTTGATAAGAATCTCGTTCTCTGACTCATGCACTTCCACAATTTCAAGATTTTTTACGGTGATCTGTTCACTACCCATATGTCCTGCCATACGCATATTTTTGAATACACGTTGCACGCCACCGGCACCAATAGATCCTGGCATACGCAAATTATCTTTGTGACCATGACTTGCAGGACCACCATGAAATCCATGACGCTTCACTACACCTTGGAATCCTTTACCTTTTGATACACCAGTGACCTGAACTTTGTCACCAACTGAAAAAGTATCCACGGTAAAGACATCGCCTCGTTTCAAATCATTATCATTTTTGAAATCATGTAAATACTGTACTGTCAATTGAGCATTTTCATCTTTTGTAATACCTTTCAAATGGCCTTGGAGTGGTTTGGTCAAACGAAATGTCTTTTGAGTACCAAAACCAACCTGCACAGCGGCGGTACCTTCTTTCTCTTGTGTTTTCACTTGCGTAATTACACAAGGCCCTGCTTGAACTCGGGTAACAGGCACAACAGTACCGTCTTCGCGGAATACCTGGGTCATGTTCAATTTTTTGCCAATAATGAATTTCATAAAGTAACAAAAAACTAGAAGCAACTATACAAACAAAGTTTATATTACTTGCTTCTAGCCTCTCATACAAAACACCTCTGGTGTCCTAAGGCTTGTGAGATAAATATGTAATGAAGACACACCTCCACCACAACCATATAAACTCGTTAACAGATGTTTTCCAACAAGGATCTTATCTGTTTATGAGGGTTGTGCTAGGCAATAATTAAATGCGCGCCTATTGTAACGCATATGCTATGTATTGTCAAGTACATAACATGGCTAACTATCCACAGAAATCTAGAGCATTTTGATTTCTACATCAACCCCACTTGGCAAGTTCAAATTCATAAAAGCATCAATGGCTTTTGGACTTGGATTTATAATATCAACAAGACGCTTATGGGTACGCATTTCATATTGTTCTTGGGCAGTCTTGTGTACAAAGGTAGCACGATTCACACTATATTTATTCTTTGCAGTAGGCAATGGTACTGGACCAACTACTTTTGCACTATTTCGTTCAGCAGTATCAATAATAGTTTTGGTAGCAATATCAATAATCTTATGATCGTATGCCTTTATTTTGATACGTAATTTTGGTCCTCCATTTTCGTTAGTTTGGGTTGATTGATCTGACATAAATGAACAAAAGTTAATTAAGATAAACACTCAAGCCCGCCATATGGCGGGCTTGAGTGAATAGTTTGTTATTTGAGAATTTTGGTTACGACACCAGCGCCTACGGTGCGGCCACCCTCACGGATAGCAAAACGCATTTTTTCTTCCAAAGCAACTGGTACGATAAGCGTGATAGTAAGATTTACTGTATCACCAGGCATTACCATTTCAGTGCCAGCTGGCAATTTTACATCACCAGTCACATCAGTAGTACGGATATAAAATTGAGGTTTATATCCATTGAAGAATGGTTTGTGACGTCCACCTTCCTCTTTGGTAAGTGCAAGTACTTCTGCTTCAAACTCAGTGTGTGGAGTAATAGAACCTGGCTTTGCCAAAACTTGTCCACGTTGTACTTCATCTTTTTTGGTACCACGAAGCAAAACACCTGCATTATCTCCTGCCTGACCTTGTTGTAATGTTTTGTTAAACATTTCTACACCAGTCACGGTAGTCTTTGCAGTATCAGGAGACATACCAACAATGGCCACTTCTTCACCGACTTTGACAACACCACGTTCAATACGGCCAGTTACAACAGTTCCACGACCTTCAATAGAGAAAACGTCTTCAATTGGCATGAGGAAAGCTTTGTCTAATTCACGTACTGGCTCTGGAATATATGAATCGAGAGCAGCAAGCAAATCCATGACAGCCTTTGAAGGTTCTCCATTCGGGTCTTCAAGAGCCTTGAGAGCTGAACCGCGAATGATAGGAGTTTCATCTCCTGGGAATTCATACTTTTTTAGAAGATCACGAACTTCTTCTTCAACAAGGTCAATAAGTTCTGGATCAGAAACTTGATCAACTTTGTTTAAAAATACAACAATCTTTGGAACACCTACTTGGCGAGCAAGCAAAATGTGTTCGCGTGTCTGAGGCATTGGGCCATCAGCAGCTGACACAACAAGAACAGCACCATCCATCTGTGCAGCACCAGTGATCATGTTTTTGACATAATCAGCATGTCCTGGACAGTCTACATGTGCGTAGTGACGAGCTTCTGTCTCGTACTCTACGTGTGCGGTCGCGATGGTAATACCACGTTCGCGCTCTTCAGGTGCGGCATCGATAGCGTCGACACCTTTGTCTTGTGCGGTAAGACCGTGTGCATTTGCAACTTTCAAAATTGCAGCAGTAAGTGTAGTCTTGCCGTGATCTACGTGACCAATAGTACCCACATTTACGTGGGGCTTGGTTCGTTGAAAATCTGCCATATTACTATGGTAGTTTCGCCGCACTACCCTGAATGGTCAGGATAGATTTGTCATCCAGCGGCCCTAAATTTATCTTAATAAATAATCTGCTCAACAGAGCAAAAATACGTAAAAAATACGCGGTGTGATTATAAATGAAAATACAAATCTCGTCAAGGGGATATGATGGGGATGGATTGTGGAACAAAAAATTGGCTAAATAGAGCCAATTTTTATCAACTCAAAATAAGCTAAACTGGTTCTTCAAAAAATACAGGCTCATCATCACCCAGAGGAGTTTCTTTGAGTTCCTCTTGACCATGACCCATGTACGGAATATGATGCCTATCCTCATTTATTTTTGTTGCTTTTTCTGAAAAAATTTCATCTTGACCAAGAGTGTCGTACAACAATTCATCATCAGTATCATCTAGACTAAAAGAATCATCATGTTCAATAGCATTAGGTTTATTATATGTTTCATTCCTATTATCACGTTTGGAATCAAATGCCTCATAATCTTCTTCAAAATAACCTCGATAACGATCAGACAACTTTTTTGAATCCAAAATATCTCCTGCTCTATGCCAATCAGTAGCATGCGCATAATCTTCTTCAAAAGGATCAAAAGGAGGATCTTTTTCCAATTGATCCTGGAGTAAATCTGTATGCTCCTTTTGTTCATACTTCTCTTGATTGGTGCGCCATATAGCAATATCTCTATTTATCTTGTCTATGAGTTCTCGCTCTGATAAATCATGTATACCATAATTGCATTCGTCATACATGCCACAATCAGATAACATTTCATATTGATTAATGTCCAAAATAACCATGTCTCTTCCCTGCTCATTGTGGACAATCAAGGTATCCCCTGTTCTTTGTGATAAACGTATGAGGCGTTCTATGCGAGATAACATAGGATATATAATTAGTAGATAAGTGAATATATTTTAGCCAGTTTGCACGCTAAAGTCAAATAACGTAGACATCAGGGATATATAAGCAGATTGCAGTGTATCACATTGCCAATTGATAGAGCACTTAGATACGGTGTGGTCTATTGACAAACAGTAGGAATGGGTATATAAACAACATAATATAACTTAATCCATCGTATGGATGACACTACATCAAGCAGAAAAAAAATAGGATTTCCAAACAAAGAAGAGTGGAAATCTAACACTGCCCACTATACAGATGATTCTCTATACATTGCTGGGCACCATGTCATGGGGCGTTGGGAAACTGACTATATGTGTCGACTTGCACACATTGTATGCCAAAATGGAGGGCATATTTTGGAATTAGGATATGGAATGGGTATATCATCAGACTTTATCCAAAAAAATAAAAAGATTATTACACATACGATCATCGAATGTCACCCTGAAGTAGCACAAGAATGCAGAAAAAAATATACACATGAGATAAGCGAAGGTAGTATTATACTGTGCGAAAATTTTTGGGAAGATATAATATATAAACTGCCCAATGAGTCATATGATGGTATTTTATTTGATACGTATCCACTCACCGAAGAACAAATACACAAAAACCATTATTGGTTTTTCAAAGATGCATACCGACTCTTGAAAAAGGGTGGTGTACTCACTTACTACTCTGATGAAAAAAAAGGTTACTCAAAAGAACATATGGAAAAATTAAAAGAGGCTGGGTTTACCCACATTGGATATCATGTGTGCAAAGTAAATCCACCACAAAATATGTATTGGAATGACACGTCTATACTCGCGCCGGAAATCATAAAATAGGAACTCAGTAAATAAAAAACAAACAAAACCCGTCAGTTATAACTGACGGGTTTTTGATGATTCACGATATAAATGTGACAAAAATCGAGCCTATTCTAGAGCGAAGATATACTCTTATTCCGCCATAGGCGGTATGCGAGTATGATCTCGACTTAGATTTCTGCCTTTCGACAGAATATCTCCAGAAAGGAGGTGATCCATCCACAGCTTCCGCTACGGATGCCTTGTTACGACTTCACCCTGATCATTGACCCTGCCTTCGTCCCCCTACTGGGAGCCTTCGGGCGTTGCCAACTTTCGTGGTGTGACGGGCGGTGAGTACAAGACCCGAGAACGTATTCAACGTGCCGTTCTGATGCACGTTTACTAGCGAATCCAACTTCATGCAGACGAATTGCAGCCTGCAATCTGAACTGAGACCAGTTTTTTGGGATTAGCTCCACCTCGCGGTTTAGCAACCCTTTGTACTGGCCATTGTATCATGTGTGTAGCCCAAGGCGTAAGAGCCATGCTGATTTGACGTCGTCCCCGCCTTCCTCTCACTTGCGCGAGCAGTCTGTTGTGTACAATGTAACACAACACGAGGGTTGCGCTCGTTACCCCACTTAAGGGTACACCTCACGGCACGA
>DMXO01000005.1:0-225 GCA_003482855.1 Candidatus Magasanikiibacteriota bacterium | reverse complement strand
GACGGCAACCATGCAGCACCTGTGTAGCACCCTCGAAGGAAGCTCCTGTTTCCAGGAGCGTGCAGCTACATGTCAAGCCTTGGTGAGGTTCGCCGCGTACCATCGAATTAAACCACATGATCCTCCGCTTGGGCAAGTCCCCGTCTATTCCTTTGCGTTATAGCCTTGCCGCCTTACTACCCAGGCGCTTCTCTTAACGCGTTTGCTGTGGCTCTCAGAGGGTCG
>DMXO01000001.1 GCA_003482855.1 Candidatus Magasanikiibacteriota bacterium | reverse complement strand
TGCATATGGTGAAGTGTTTGTGTTGGAATGAGACAGGAACGGCCGGAGCACAAGATTGTCATTATGAGGATGCCCAACTTGATTTTGATGCGTCTTCTCAGAGTGAAAATGAATTCCAAGAGAAATATATAGAGAAATGTACCTCGCTCAATACAGGCACTACCAAGTGTGGAGGTATAAAGGGTTATACCAAGGAGACGAGCCCTGCTGATTTGACAGAAATGACCACAGGACAAAAGTGTGATGTTACTGTTTCTTCGGGGTCGGCAGAAAAAGGTATTATACCCGCATCAGGCAATGCAACAGAAGCAGCAGATCCTGTAGCATCATTACGAGGGAAGATCGGTGGGCTCAATAAACTTGGCACCACAGATGTGAGTGTATTTTTTGGCAATCTTATCAAAGGTGGCATGGGAGTACTTGGGTCTATTGCTTTGGCTATTATAGTATATGGCGGAGTATTGTGGATGACCGCAGCAGGGAATGCTGAACAACAAAAAAAAGGTATGCAGGCAGTGACCTGGGCAGGACTTGGGATTGTCATTATATTCGCAAGTTATGCAATTGTTGATTTGGTGATCGAGGCGTTCAGGTAAGATAAACTCTAAACTCTAAATCCTAAATAAATTAAATGTACGAAATCCAAGACAAAAGACGGTATGATTTAGAAGAAAGAACTTATGAGTTTGCAAAAAGATGTAGAGATTTTGTAAAAAAGATATCAAGGACAATTTCAAATGTTGAATACGGAAAACAGCTTGTTAGGTCATCTGGATCAACCGCAGCAAATTATATTGAAGCAAATGAAGCAATAAGTAAAAAAGATTTTTGGCATCGGATAAAGATTTGCAGAAAAGAAGCAAAAGAAAGTCGGCTTTGGATACGACTTATAGTAGTAAATGAAAATAATGATTTTAGAAAAGAACAAGAATCCCTTTCTCAGGAATCTCTTGAACTAACAAAAATATTTGGTGCAATAATAGAAAAGTCAAAATAAGTTTTGGTATTAAAATTATATATTTGAATTTATTTTGAGTTTAGATATTAGAATTTAGAGTTTTATTATGAAACGTCTCTCAGTATTATGTATAATTTTTGTCTTATTGGCGACGATGGGTTTTGGTTGCAAAGGACTGACCCAAGAACAGCAGGCAGCTATTCGTCCGGTTACGCTTGAATTTTGGACAGTATATGATGATGTAGATCAACTTCAAAAATTTGCCACTGAATACAAGGCTATGCGTCCGTATGTAACCGTGAACATACGTCAGATTCGTTATGATGAGTTTGATCGATTATTTACCAATGCTTTGGCTGATGAAGTACAGCCTGATATCGTGTCTATGCATGTACATTGGCTTCGCAAAAATATCAATCGGTTGCTCCCTGCCCCGCCCGCAGTAAAGATGGCACGAATTTTTCAGAAAAATCAATGGACTGATGAGCGCGAAGTATTGATAGATACTATCCCACTGCCTACGGTGAGAGATATCAAGTCAAACTATGTAAATACGATATATGAAGATGTTGTCGTAGACAATCAAATCTATGGTCTGCCTCTATCAGTGGATGCACTGGGTATATTTTACAATAGAGATATACTTGATCGAGCTGGTGTACCAGAAGCACCTACATCATGGGAAGTATTTGTGGATGCAGTACAAAAGACAACCAAATTCAACGCAAGTGGTGATATTGTTCAGTCCGGAGTATCACTTGGCACTGCATACAATATAGACGCATCATTTGATCTCATCTCACTTTTTATGATGCAGAGTGGAACCAATATGTCGTCTGGTGGTGTCGTGCATTTTGCTGATGGGCTACAGGAATCAGATCGTAGTCATCCCACATTCAAGGCGCTTGATTTCTATACTGATTTTGCGCGTCCAGTGAAAGAAGTTTATAGTTGGAATGAACAGAAGGGGAACGCGCTTGATGAATTTGTTCGTGGCAAGGTCGCATTTTATTTTGGATATGCATACAATTATCCGACTATAAAAGCACGCGCTCCACAAATGAATATAGAGACTATCCCCATGTTCCAACTCAATCCAGACAGCCCAAGTAATGTAGCAAATTATTGGGTGCAATCAGTGGTAAAGAAATCTCGCAACCCCAATGAGGCATGGGATTTTGTGCGGTATATCGCAAGTCAAGAGAAAGTGAAGGAATATACAACGGCGACATTTAGACCGAGTCCTTTTCGCAGCCAGATCGCGGAGCAACAACAAGATGAAAATATGGAGCCATTTGCTACGCAGGCGTTGTTTGCACAAAATTGGTATAGAGGCAATGATGTGGACATTGCAAGTAGCGCATTTAAGGGAATGGTTTCAGATTTATTAAAGCCGTATGGTGAAATAGAACCATTGGAACGTGATCGAGCAATTATTATTAATACTGCTGCACGCGTGCAGCAGACTATGTAGTTGACTATGCATCTTATTTTTCATAAAAAATTTGATCTAGTTTTTTACACATTATTTTTTTGTTTTGTTAGCTTGATTTTTTTTACTTTCCCCGCCATAGCCTCTGCCGGTCGTTGTTGCTATTAT